>JBDTOV010000216.1:0-9055 GCA_039933035.1 Ginsengibacter sp.
ACATTTTTGATGCAAGGATTGATATTTCTCTGCCCAAATGTTTTTCAATAATGTATAGTAGTAAATTCAGGTAAGAATATCCGCCACCACAAGTGTAGATTCCTTTTTCATCGGTAATAATTGTGTCATCAATAATTTTTACATCCGGAAACATGGCTGTAAATTCATTCTTCGCAGCCCAATGAACAGCACATTTTTTGTCTTGTAGCAACCCCGTCGATGCCAGGAAAAATGAACCAACTCAAAGGCAAACTATTTCAGCGTTGTCATGATATTGCGCAATTATCCAATCGTTGTATTTTCTATTTTTTAAAATGGCTTTAGAAAAATCTCCGCATAGTAAAGGAAGAATGATCACATCTGTTTTCGTGACCTGGTCAATAGTCTTATCCACATGAATATTATAGAGGCCCCCGTTCAGAGTTGTTTCCTTTTCTAACCCAACTATCTCTACTTTGTAAAAAGGCGGTTTGCCCTGGTACTTCATAAAATCGTTCACTCTTGATAGTATTTGATGACTGCTGTCAATGCTCGTTAGCGTGGCATCATAAAGTGGTAAAATGGAAACCCGTTTCATGATGTAAAAATAGGTAGATGGTTTGTCGCAATCAACAGGTAAGATTGTCGTATTTACCAGGTGTTGCTGTGCATTTATACGTATAATTTTATATTCTAAAATAAATGTAAACAATTATAAAACGATAAAATGAAATCAGTAGAAATTATCATGATTCCTGTAAAGGACAGGCAAAAAGCAAAAGAATTTTATTTGAAATTAGGTTTCCGAGTTGTTGTCGAAGCCACTGACCCACATGGTGATGCATGGATAC
This sequence comes from Ginsengibacter sp., assembly GCA_039933035.1. GTDB lineage: Bacteria > Bacteroidota > Bacteroidia > Chitinophagales > Chitinophagaceae > Ginsengibacter. The sequence continues at coordinate 831 of JBDTOV010000216.1, forward strand.
AGATGGGTTTACCAAATGGTAACGCAACTATATCTCTTGCTGGTTTCCAGGGCATAATTTGTGAAACCGACAACATTGAAAAAGAAATTAAGCACCTGGAAACTAAAGACATTGAGGTCGGAAAAATTGACGACACCCCCTGGGGCAAATTTGCATGGCTGAAAGATTTGGATGGAAATAGTTTGTGTCTTCATCAAAAATAATCTGCCAAAATGCAGCCCACGACGTTAGCCCAAACTAATAGGAGCTACCTGGTGAAAAACTATAGATGAAGTTTTGTACAAATGTTCAATAATGAAAGTCTGCCCGCGCTGGCAGCTGATAGCATGACAATAAATGAGGATATGCCGGTCAACCGGCAAAAGCCAGCCCCTGGTTAGCGGCTGGCATATTTTGCTTCATTCGGTTTTCCCTTTAAACGTTGCGTAAATTGCCATTGCATGGCCATGTCCTAATTCAAATTCTTCCTTTAGCCAATTTGTAATTTCGGTTACTTTTGTCTTTGGATTCAATTCTCCTTTGAGAATGAATCCTTTTATTTCTGCAATTTTTTTGAAATCGGTTGGTGTTTTGCCTGTCTTTGTTTTGATGTTGTCGATGTATGCCTGAAATGACATAGTTATATTGTTTAGTTTGTGATTGAAGTTATTGGTAATTTCTTATTTTAGTATACCTGGGAAACTATCAGAACCCCCAGAGATTGGGCTGGTATTTGAAACCATTGGCCCGAACGTCAGCCCAAAAATTATTACTAAAATTGAAGATAACTACAAAAGCTGATTAAAAAGTTTCCCGCCGGAACTATTGCTGATAGCCAACTGTAGCCGATTGTTTTTCAGTCTGCCAGCCCATTGCCAAACCCAGGTTACCGGTTCGATGTTATTTTCCCGGTGTGACAATTAAGGTTACTTTGCCTAATGACTGCTCCAAACCAAGTTTAGCAAAATGTGTCATCTGTCCGAAGTCGGCATATTCTGTTACAGTCATTTCAGTTTCATTTGAATTAATCGCCTTAAAAGTTACCACCGTCTTTATGTCTTCGGGAAAATCATTTGGCATTCCTGCTTCCGTAGGTTTCTGTTTATTGCCGTATTTGTCGGCTAAATTCATTACAAACTCTATACTTTTCAGGTATACAATTTTGGTGTAATTCCAAATGTTGTAATGAATCTGTCCCCCAAATTCTTTGGGTGCCTGCATACACACCAACGATGTTTTGCCTTCTTTGAAATCAATTTTTACAAACGGGCAAGTATATTTGTCGGGTCCCCACCATTGCATTACGTACTCAGGCTCCGTCCAAACTTTCCAAACTTCTTCTAAAGAAGCGTTGAATATTCTCGTTACTTCTAATTTCTTTTCCAATCTTAAGCGTTTTTTAATTTTTCTATGTCAAACTTTTTCATTTTCATAAATGCTTGTACAACCTTTTGACCGTTTACAGGATTTGACATCAGCTCGCCTAAAAGAGTAGGAACAACTTGCCAGGATAACCCGAACTTGTCTTTGCACCATCCGCAATTGCCTTCACTGCCTCCGTCGGCAATCAGTTTGTACCAATAATGGTCAATTTCCTCCTGGTCTTTGCAGGGAATCACAAAAGAAACGGCTTCATTAAATTTGAAATTGTCGCCACCGTTTAAGCCCATAAAGAACTGTCCATTGAGTTCAAAATTTACAACCATTCCTGAATCGTTGATTATTTTTGAGTTTGGAAAAATTGTGCAGTAAAAATCTGCTGCTGCTTTGGCTTGTCCGTCAAACCATAAGCAAGGATACATTTGCTTTGTCATTTTTGTTTGCTTTTATTTTGTTTAAGAATTTTGTCAATTTTATCAAATCTCTTTTCCCAAATTTTTCTAAAGGTTTCCAGCCATAAGTCAATCTCTCTCATTTTTTGGGGGTTCAGCTCGTAATAAATTTCTCTGCCAGTTTGTTGTTGTTTTAGCAATTGGCATTCCGCAAGAATTTGAATGTGTTTAGAAATTGTTTGTCTTGATGAATCAAAGCTTGAGGCTATCGCACCGGGCGTCATAGTTTGTAGCGCCAACATTGTCAAAATAGCTCTACGTGTCGGGTCGGCAATTGCCTGAAAAACATCTCGTCTTATGTCCATGTGCAGTTATTTGACTGCAAATATATGCGAAGCTATCTGACTGCGCAAATTTTTATCAAACTATTTTTGTCAACTGGAAAAAGCCAGGAAGTTTGTCGGGGAATAGAATACCGTTTTACAATGACCACTAACAGGCCAAAAATTATAACAAACCAAAAACATCGCTTACAAAATTTCAAATTAATTTTCTGAAAATTGTCTGCGGATTAAAAATTAAACTAAAAATAAGATGACCAAGTACTGAAACATTGAAAATCCCACAATTAATTTTGACCTAAATGGTATCGGAAACATAGATAATCGTCTTGCAACATTTGACGATGTACTATTTGAAACAATGACCATTAGACTTTTTTTATCCAAAACAAAACTGCGGAGTCTTTTTGAAAGTTATTATGCATAGCCGAAGCTACAACTTATCACTGCACTTCGATCGGTGCCGTCCACTTAAAGGAGCCCCATTCCATTATGAGCGTTCCGTGATGTGTATCGCCGGGGGCGATGGAAATTGTGAACGCCTCTACCTCCGTGGGGAGTGCCTGTGTGGTAATCCTTGCTATGCCCAGGTTGCGTGAGCTATTGTATTCGGTGCCCCACTGCCCGGTCTGCCTGTTCACAATCAAATCAACTCCATCCTTATGTGGAACAGTCCACAATGTGTATGTTCCGGCAGGCACCTCCAATCCAGCGAACTCTATCGGTGCCGACGTCGTAAACTGCGTTGCAGCATTCGCTCCTGTTCGCCACACACGATCGTAGGGCAATATATCACCCAGTAGTTTGCGGCCACGCACAAGTGGCCGGCCGTAGTCAACGGTGAACATCACATTGCCAATTTGTGCCTGCATGGTATCCCGCACGCTCAACTGCCTTACGATGCCGGTCTTCGCTTCCAGGGCCTCAAACCGGTCAGCGATACTTTGTATGCCAGGTGACGTGGTTAGGCGGCTCACCTCCACTTTATAGGTAGTCCGGGCGCCTGAATAGCCTAGCATGTGGTAGCTGGAGTCCATTGTCGCTTCCCCGGTTCCGGATAGCCAATCATGCGTAATCTCCACCTTGCCATCCTCAAGTGGTCTTACATGGGCCCTGCCTAACGGAAATCTGTCGAATTCCCGGTCAATATAAAACTGTCGCAACTGCACGGCGCCGCCCGCCGCCAGCTTTGATGCGGCTGCGTGCTTCAATGCCGTTGCGAAGTAAAGTTCATAGAGACTGTACATTTGCGGCACGTGCGCTACCACGATGCCGCCGCCAGTTGCGAAGGCACGATGCAGCGTGCCCGTGCCATCCGTCTTGGAGATGCGCACTGAATCAGTGGTAACATCAGCGATAACCCTTCGTTCACGCTGATTCGCCGGCTCACTCGGTGTATGAATATCCATAACAAGGTGCCGGACACTGCCATCGTTGGCAAGATCTATAACGGTGTGCCGTAGCCGCACACGCGGAAACCGGTCAACTTCATCGCTTGTTACCATGTTACCTTGCCAGGTCACACGCTCTATGGCAACGGTATCGAGGCCGAGTCGTGCAATAAAACCATAGTGTTCAGCCGGCGGAGTAAGACCGCAGGAAACCAGCAGAAGCACTGCAATGAGAAAAAAGCAAAGCACCGGCGATTTAACGGAGTAGCAATCACGAGGCAGAACCGCTTGATCATGCATGGGATAGATTTAAATTATTTCTTTGACAATATACACCATCCTCCTACTCAAGCATTACCGTTTATATAATTCAATCTGAATAGCACAAATTTTTCTGTATGGCACCGGGCATTTCGTAAAAGAAGCTTGTATAGCAGAAGATGTAATAATATTTAGCAGGCTGAACGACTATATGAGTGTGACTATCTATAATCACAAAGACATTTAATTGAATTCTTTTATCACCAAAACTGTTAGCTCCCTATGGCCGTTCCGCCGGCGCATCCCTTGTCGTTTAACCATATGGGTTAGTTATGCCTGGCCCTCCTGATAAAGGACTGATTTCTTCCCATTTACTAAACCCGCACAGCATCATTTTCAATTTTCGCCTGGCCGCGGCTCGCTGGCCTTTAATGCCAACAAAATCTCATAATAATTACGATCGGGAATTTAAAATATTTACATTACATTATTATGCTACGTAACCATATTCTTATTTGTTCCATCCTGGTACTTTTAGCCATCCCGGTTTATATTGCGGATAATAATACGCTAAAAAGCGGTGGGGGAAATTGGATATCACTTGATCTCAGGGGTATGTTTATATGGTCATACCTGGTTTTCATCGGGGGTCATATTGCGGTTAGCACATTAGCAGTCATTTACTCCCATCACTTTACATTGTTTAAAATTCACTTTTATTCTGCAATCCTCTCACTGGCAATGCTTGGTATTGGCCTGTTTCTATTTGATAAGATTCATAAAAATAGTTCCGACAAAAAATACCACGCAAAAATGGAACAGCGTAAATCGCTATTCAATAATATCCAGGTAAAACGCTGGTGGTTTGTGCCAACAGCCGAAAACCCTAAAGAAATTCACGTTGACCTGGAAGTTACGTCGGCAGGAAGGTTTGCAGCGCTTGCTAAAGGAAAAGAAAATGGAGAAACCGGGAAGAATATTTTTTCATCAGATGGTGAAGTTCAGCATGTGGTAAAAGCAGGTGAATATATTCATTACGTGTTCCCTTTAACTATTGTTAATGCCGGGCAGGCAACAAATATTGAATTTACTTTTTATTTATTTAAAGCTCCGATCGGAACGTCAAGCGATGACGATGTAGTGAAAATATTCAAAGACTCAATAGTTACCCAGGATGATGGCTCGTACTTTTATGAAACGCTGCCCCCGCCTTTGGATGAAATACCCAAATAGCATGAAAGGCGAATAAAAACAATTCCATATCTAAAAAGTTTCGATGGCGAAGGCTTACAATTTCGGCTTCTTATTTATCCTTCCGTTTAATAATTGAACCCGAAGAATTAGGTTGAAAATAGTATGCCGCAGAGACACCAAAAAACGATACATTACTGGCGGATGTTCGCCCGCTGTAATAGTACTGCCCGAAGAAAGCATTTAAATGCAACTGCGAACTAAAGGAATATTCTATGCCATAGGTGACTTCTGTTAAGAGACTTTCCTTTGCATTGACTACATATCCTATGCCGGCTGTAAACGTATTCGTAAATTTCCCTTCCTGGAAAATATTCAGATTGGGCCGCAATTCCAAGTAGGTGCTGGTATCTCCGCCGTGCTGATTCGCCAGTGTTGACTTGCCTACATCCAAACCCATACTGAAAACGTCCCATTGTTGGCCCAATTCGAAAGCTATGTTAGCTTTATCAGGTAGCGTACCCGCAGTATTGGTTAACGATGGCGCCAATGATACATAAGTTTGGGCATACCCTCCGCAGCCGGTTAATAAAAGGATGATGCAAAAAAACTTCTTATTCATTTTGGTTTTTAAATTATTTGAGACAGCGTCAGATATTAAGGTAAAATGAAGATAGACAATTTGATTCTGAAAAAAAGATCACGCCCGTCCTATCGTCCAGGCATGTAGAAAGTTACGATAGCAACGCTTTTTATTTAACCAGAGGCAATGGAATAATATACAAGCCGGAGGCAGAAGACCCACAGTTGAGGAAATATAAAAACTTCGGCTAACCCGCGAAAATTTCGACAAAATATCTATTTTCGGGTAGCCATGCCTTACCACACTTCCTATTTGAGAATATCGCTGCTTATTATTATTTCTCTGCTATTATTATTTTTTGCACAAGGGCAACAAATCAATACGGCGGTAAATAATGCATACGTCCTTACCAGGATGGCAGAGAAATTTCATGTACAGCCAAGGCCGTTGGATGATGAATTTTCTTCTGACGTTTTTACACAGTTATTGAAACAACTGGATGAGGATAAAATATTTTTTACTGCAGCAGATATTAAAACATTCTCAAAATTTAGGCTTGAGCTTGATGATGAAATAAAAAATAAACAATCAACATTCTTATTGGCTGTTCTAAAAATTTTTGGTAACCGCGTAGCCGGTACAGATACTATGATCGATAATATTTGCAAGAAGCCCTTTGACTTTTCGTTGCCTGAAAAAATAACTAAAGCGGAAGACACCTCGTATTCCACTGACGAAAAAGCGAGGCGAATGAAGTTGTACAAGTTACTAAAATCTACGGCACTGGATATTCTTACAAAAAATGATGACCTGATTATACTGAATGAGACAGAGCAGAAAAGATATGTCGACAGCCTTGAGCCAACTGCAAGGCTTAAGGCGCGGCAAACCTTAAAACATTATATAAATATTATTTCGCAGAATGCGGGCGGTATCGAGCAATATTTAGGCAATGAATATTGCAAAGCCATCGCTGTTTGTTACGATCCACATTCCGAATATTTTATTTTAACAGAGAAAGAAGATTTTGACGGCGAACTTGGACAGGAGCAAATGGTGTTTGGTTTTCACTGCATGGAAGAAGCGGATGGCGCTGTCGGGATTGAAAATATTAAGCCGGGTAGCCCTGCATTTAAAAGTGGACAAATTAACAACGGAGATAAAATATTATCTGTGCAATGGGAAGACAGGCAACCGATAGATGTAAGCTCAGGCGGCCTGAAACAATTATACGAGGTGCTTGGTATGAGTAATCATGATAAGGCAACTTTCAAAATAAAAAAGCAGGATGGCACCGAGCGCCTGGTTGTATTACTAAAACAGAAAATGGAAAATAATGGGGAACAGAATAAGGTAAAAAGTTTCTTGTTGAGAGGGAGCAAAACAATTGGTTTTATTTCCCTGCCTTCGTTTTACCAGGATTGGACAAATGATAGCACCGGTGCGAACGGTTGTGCCAACGATGTAGCCAAAGAAATCATGAAATTAAAAAAAGAAAATATTGAAGGCCTCGTTATTGACCTTAGATATAACGGTGGAGGGTCACTCGAAGAAGCCATTGAGCTATCCGGGATTTTTATAGACGTAGGTCCTGTGGGAATGGAAAAAGGCAGGGATGCAAAAATCTATACCTTAAGAGATGTTAACCGGGGTACTATATACGATGGCCCGCTGATGTTGCTGGTGAATAGTTATACGGCTTCTGCTGCGGAAGTGGTTGCCGGCACGCTGCAGGATTATCACCGCGCCGTGATCGTTGGCACGCCCACGTATGGTAAGGCAACGGCCCAGGCAGTGTTACCAATGGATACTACGATAGATCTTAGTAAAGACTTTAGCGATGTAAAATCAGATGGCTATTTTAAAGTAACGGTTTCAAAATTGTATCGTGTAAACGGAACAACCGCGCAGGCGAAAGGAGTTCAGCCCGATATTGTACTGCCTGATATGCTCGAGACTCATCCTCAGCGTGAAGCAGAAAATGATCATGTTCTCATTACCCAGGTTATCGAAGGCGCCAAATATTTTAAGCCTTATCCAATAATAAATCTTGATGTTCTAAAAACATTTGCCATTCAACAAATAGATTCATCGGCACAATTTCAGCTAATAAAAAAAGATATTGAAATAGCAAGGGCCGAAGGTGACAATAAAGAGGTGAATTTACAATTGGCCGATGTAGTGAAAGAACGAAAGAAGTTTGTGGAACGCGAAATGAATACTGCCTTTGTAGAACCCGTGCGTGCCCCTTACACAGTGGTCAACAATTCGTTTGAAAAGGAACAATTAAAGATGAATGATGACCTGGAAGAAATGAATAGACAGTGGGTAAAAGTTTTGAGGAATGATCCTTACGTGCAGGCGACCTATGAGATGATGTTGCTGATGATAAAATAATGTATCAAGTTCATATTTTTTATAAACGTTATCAAAACTTACTTATGAAACAAAGGCTATTCCTTATTGTAGTAGTTATCCTTACATCAATTACTTCAACTTCCTTTGCACAGGATTTTTCTAACCCCGGTGATCACATATCGGCTATCAATAACGCGCAAACCGAAATGAATCAAAAATATATGGCTTACACGAGTGCAAGCGCCCATGTTCGCAGGGGCAGGAAAATCGATAAGATGTGCCAACAGGCATTGGAAAGTATTGAAAACAGCCGTTTTAAAACAATTGATCTTCCCATATATAAGGGAAA
>JBDTOV010000217.1:0-9015 GCA_039933035.1 Ginsengibacter sp.
GATGCTGATGAATTTTGCAAGAAACAAACCGATAACAACAGCAAATAAATAGGTCCTTATTTTACGTGGAAGTAATTGCTGATCTGTAATGGCAAATACCAGGAAGCCGATCACAGCCAGAACGGTTATAGTCCAGTAAATGGCATAGATGATTGATTTTGTTTTGGGAGACGCAGATTGGGAAACAGTTTTAATCGCCTGGAAAACATAAGTGTCCACGATCAACATAACTACAACAAATATAAAAACTCCAAGAGGGGAACGCATACAGTTTATTTATAAGTTTACTATCGATTGAAGTGAACAAAATTAGCCGATAATAAAAGAATAAATAAATATGAATTACAATTCATTTTTCACCTACCTCTCCTAATTAGCCCCGCCTGTCCATTTTATAAATTCATCCAATTGCTGGTTAATGGCACGCAATGTATTCTCATCAGTAAAACGTCCTTCTTCATCCATCAGTTTGTCGACCGAGGATATCGGAAGCTGGTTGGGGTGGACAGTAACTTTCACATGATTTAATACCCCCGACAAATGGTCCATGCCCCTTAAATTTCCCTGCCTGCCGGTAGAAACTCCTGTAAGCATTGCTTTTTTATGCCACCACAGCGAATGGGATTTGCCGGTATCAAACAACATCTTTAAAGCGCCGGGAAAACTGCCATTATATTCCGGGGAAATGATAATATAATTATCAGTTGGAATGATCCATTCGTTTTCGAGCTTTTCAAAATCCGCATCTCTTGTCATGAGGTTCAGGCCTTCGAGAGAGAGTAAGCCGGACTCAATCGATCTTTCCTTTAATAGTCGCTGGTATTCTTTTGCCACTTTCAATGTTGTGCTGCCAACCCTGTTAGTTCCTGATATTATTAAATACATACTTTTTTATTTCGCTACCTCCCATTTTGTAACAAACAGGAATTAGCATTGTTCCCAAATATATGCCGATTGGCTAAATTTGTCAAGCTGCACAAGAACAGCACTTCGTGTGCGTTATTATTGCAATTGAATAAAGGTATGATTTGGGTTTGAAGTTTTGCGGTATGTAGCTATAGTTGCATATCAAACAGTACCTTTGCGCATTCCTGGCCGGTCTGCAATTCTTTTTGGTAAAATCAGCGGGAAATAAATATCCAATAACAATATAAAATAATTTCCTCCAGAAATAATATGGCACGGATAATAGGAATAGCCAACCAAAAAGGCGGTGTAGGAAAAACAACTACGGCAATTAATTTAGCAGCGAGCCTGGCGGTGCTGGAGTACAAAACTTTGTTGGTGGACGCTGACCCACAGGCAAACAGCACTACAGGCGTTGGCTTTGATCTGCACAATATTACCCAGAGCCTTTATGATTGTATGGTAAATGAGGCGCAGGCAAAAGACCTGGTACTTAAAACCGATATCCCTTACCTCGACCTCGTGCCTTCACACATCGACCTTGTAGGCGCAGAGATAGAAATGATCAATTACCCAAACAGGGAAGGCGTATTAAAAAAAATACTGGACCCCATTCGGGATGAATATGATTTTATAGTAATCGATTGCTCTCCGTCTCTTGGTCTTATAACGGTGAATGCATTGGTGGCTTCGGATAGCGTGGTAGTGCCGGTGCAAACAGAATTTTTCGCATTGGAAGGCCTGGGAAAATTATTAAACACTATTAAAATTGTTCAAAACAGGCTTAATCCTGAATTGCAGATAGAAGGTATTTTAATGACGATGTACGATGGCCGACTGCGTTTGTGCAACCAGGTAGTAGCGGAGGTGAGAAGGCATTTTGAAGAAATGGTTTTCAGTGCTATTATTCATCGGAACACAAGATTAAGTGAAGCACCCAGTTTTGGCAAGCCCGTAATTTTATACGATGCAGATAGCAAGGGAGCTGTTAACTACCTGAACCTTGCGAAAGAAATTTTACAAAAAAATAATCTTACTAAAATAAAACAAGAAGACAAGGTGTTGCAATAGAGATATGTTCATGGTTGATGGTTCATAGTTGATGGTAATGCACACACATTATAGTAGTGATCGATTAAAACATAAACAAGCGTTCTCCCATGAACTATCAACCATGAACCATCAACCATGAACTATCAATCCAACACCACAAACCGAAAACTCAGAACACTATATGACCTCTCCAAATAAAAAAGACGCACTGGGAAAAGGGATACGGAATTTATTACAAAATATTGATGCTGATCTAAAAAGTACAGCAGGTAATTTAAGGACTGATGTGGTTGAAAAAACTACTTCCTCTAATCGTATTCCTCTTGATGAAATTGAAATAAATCCTAAGCAGCCAAGAAAAGATTTTGACGAAACAGCCTTAAGTGAACTCGCTGCCTCCATCAGGATACATGATATTATTCAGCCATTGACCGTAAGCAGGATGGTTAATGGGAAATATCGCCTGATTGCCGGTGAGCGCCGTTTTAGAGCAGCGAAAATAGCAGGGTTAAAAGATATTCCGGTGTATGTAAGGGAAGCCAACGATTCAGAATTACTGGAACTTGCATTGCTCGAAAATTTACAGCGGGAAAATTTAAACGCCATCGAAATTGCCCTCAGCTATAAAAGGCTGATGGACGAACTGGATTATACACAAGAGCAGGTAGCAGAGCGTATGGGCAAGGAACGAAGTACCGTTACTAATTATATCCGCCTGTTGAAATTGCCGCCCGATATTCAAATAGCGGTGCGTACCAGTGTGATCAGCATGGGGCATGCACGGGCATTGATCAATGTTGATGTGATAGATAAGCAACTGTTTATTTTTTCAGAAATAAAAAACAAGGCGCTATCGGTAAGGCAAACTGAAGACCTTGTACGAAAGATGTACATTCCCGGCGGCGCTGTTAAAGATTCTGTAAAAACCCAACTGCCACCATCCTTTAAAAGGATAGAAGATAATTTAGCATCTCACTACAATACCAAAGTAAAACTGGCGCATAATAAAAAAGGCAATGGCGCAATTACCTTCGAATATTATTCACTCGAAGAATTGAACGGGCTGTTGGATAAGTTGAATATCAAAGTAAGTTGATGCAAAAATTGCTCTTTATATTTTTTTTCATTGCTCTGCATTTTTTTTATAATGGTCTTGCAGCACAAAATAATAAAGACAGCATACCGACTACTTCCAAGCAGGTAACAGACACAGGCAAAATAGCCCAAAAGAACAAATTCGAACCACGCAAGGCAACACTCCGCTCTGCAATTATTCCCGGCTGGGGCCAGATTTACAATAAAAAGTACTGGAAGCTTCCGCTCGTGTATGGTTCCCTGGGGATCACCGCAGGTGTATTTTTCTACAATGTAAAAAATTATAAGCTACTAAGACTTGCCTATATATATAAGATCGATAAGGACTCGACCAACGATAAGTTAATCGATCCGAAATTTAAAAATCTTTCCGCGGGCGCCCTTCGCAGTTATCGAAACTCGTTTCGTCAAAATGTTGACTATTCGGTACTTTTCTTTCTTGTGTTTTGGGGGTTAAATGTAGTGGATGCCACCGTCGACGGCCACCTGAAGCAATTTGATGTAAATGAAAATCTTAGTCTCGAATTTAAACCTGGATATAGTCCAACGGCGAACACAGCTGGCCTCAGCGTGGTGCTCGATATTCATTCCAACAAAAATAAAGGCAGGTAATAATTATCTTTGCCTTCATCTATCAACAAAATATTTCAACAAGCGTATATGTCTTCAACAACTAATGAACCCGGTACTCAATCGGCGAGCCTTAATATTGCTTTAGTAGGCTATGGTAAAATGGGTAAAGCCATTGAAGAGATTGCTGTACAAAGAGGTCATAATGTGACACTCAAAATTGATATCGATACCATTGCTGATCTTACAAAAGAAAATTTGCAGCATTGTGATGTTGCGATCGAATTTACCAGCCCACACAGTGCCGTCAGTAATATAATCACTTGTCTTGAAGCCGGCGTTCCGGTTATAAGCGGCAGTACTGGCTGGCTGGAACAATGGGGCAAAGCAAAAGATTATTGTGACGCCGTAAATGGTTCGTTGATTTATGCAAGTAATTACAGCGTTGGGGTAAATATTTTTTTTGAAGTAAATAAAATGCTCGCCCGCTTAATGGACAAACATAAAGATTACGAGGTTACGATGGAGGAGATACATCATACAGAAAAGAAAGATGCACCCAGCGGTACTGCGATAACACTCGCAGAACAAATCATGGAAAACCTTGATAGAAAAAGACAGTGGGTAAGTGAACGCGACGCTGCGCCTGAAGATTTAACGATCATTAGTAAAAGAATTGACCCGGCACCCGGCACACATAAAGTAAAATACAGCTCATCAATCGACGATATAGAAATCATTCATACAGCACATAACCGTAAAGGCTTTGCAACCGGAGCTGTGATGGCGGCAGAATTTATAATTGGTAAAAAAGGAATTTACAGTATGAAGGATGTGCTCGGTTTTTAACGGTAACCCATGCCTTGGAGTTGAAAGAGTTCTGAATACCGGCCTCCTTTTTCTACCCGGAGATATCTGAGGCTTTGATTTTTTAGATTATCCCATTTTCAGACAAGACGAAAATACCATTTGTCTGGCGTTTAGATTTCAGAAGTTTTTTGAAAGTTAAATCTAGCCCTTTCCTTATCTGTTCTCTTATTTCAGAATTATTTTGATTGGTCGTTTTCATTGCTGTCATTTTTAATTTTATTCCAAGTCTCTTTATTATAGATCATGGTTTCTAATTTCCCGTTCCCTTCAGCGATAAATGAGTTTCAGAAGAAAACCGGTAGGATTTTGAAGTGAACCATATTTAAAACAAGCCCCACGGAATAGCGATAGAAAGAAGCTTGGTTTCTAACGGTAACCCATGGCCTGCAATTGAAAGAGCTCTGAATATCTTCCGCCTTTTTCTAACAGTTCTTCATGGCTTCCCATTTCTAATATTTGTCCTTTTTCCAGCACCAATATGCGGTTAGCCATACGCACGGTGGAAAAACGATGCGATATTAACATGGCTGTTTTATCTTTTGTAAGTTCAGAAAAGCGTTGAAAGACTTCGTACTCCGAACGTGCATCTAATGCGGCTGTAGGTTCATCCAACACCATTAGTTGTGAATTGCGCATGTAGGCTCTCGCCAAAGCGATCTTTTGCCACTCTCCTCCTGACAGCTCAACACCGTGATTAAATTTACGCCCGAGCATTTGATCATATTTATTGGGAAGCTTTTCAATAATGCCATTCGCCAGGCTTTGCTCAGCAGATTTTACAATTAATGCTCTATTGTTTATCTCCTTAATATTTCCCATCGCAATATTTTCGTTCGTCGTCATTTGATAACGAAGGAAATCCTGGAAAATAATTCCTATCTCCGCCCTTAAATCGCTTAGATCATACTCCTGTAAATTATGCCCGTCTAATAAAATGCGACCTTCGGTGGGATCATACAAACGCACCAGCAGTTTTACAAGTGTGGTTTTGCCAGCACCATTTTCTCCTACCAATGCTAATTTTTCCCCGGCATGAAGTGTAAAATTTAAGTGGCGGTTTGCCCAGCGATTGGAGTTACGATATTTAAACCCAACATTCTCAAAAGTAAATCCTTGTTTGATGGGTTTTGGAAACGGCCGGGGAGTATCCATCGGCTTTATGTTTGGCTTTATTTTGAAGAAATCAAAATAATCGCGAAGGTAAAGCGCCCCTTGTGCCACAAGCGTCACCCGTTTCATTACACTTTGAGACAACATCCCTATTTGCCGGATGGATCCAACAAGAAAAGTAAGGCCACCAATAGAAATTTTGCCGGCCAATACACCCTGGATGATAAAATAAAAAGCAACATAGTATCCTATGGAACCTGGCAGGGATAATACGGTACTAAAAAATGCCCTCCGGATGCCAAGCCGCTTGCTCGCCTGAAAAAACTTCGTTGAAAGTATACGGAAACGCTTAATAAAAAAACCAGAGAGGTCGAAAAGTCTTACTTCTTTGGCCGTATCATCACTGCATCCCAGCACCCTGATATATTCCATTTCCCTACGTCCTTCGGTCTGACTTCGGAGCAAGTCATAATTTTTGGCGTTAAAGTATGCCTCACCTAAAAAGGATGGAATAATTGATAGCAGCAAAACTATAATAAGCCATGGGTTGAATACTATTAAACCAGTGGCCATAAAACCAATGGTAATAAAATCCTGTACCTGGCTAAACACCTGTGACAATAGAACTGAGCGTCCCACCGTTTGTTGTCTCGCCCTGTCGAGCTTATCGTAAAAAACGGAGTCTTCAAATTGGTCCAGGTCCAGCGTTGCGGCGTGTGACATCAGCAACATGGAGGTACGATTGGTAAGCAATTCTCCAAGCATGTTGTCGACCAGCATCACAATTCTCGTAAATGCCGTCATGGTTACCACCAATGCAAATTCAAGTATGATCAGTGTCCAAAGTGGCCGGTGCGACAAATGCTCATTACCATGTCTTGTAAGAAAAACAACCTGGTCGATGATCAGTTTGCCCGTGTACAACATACCTAGCGGCATTACGGATTGCGTGATACGCAGAAATCCGTTCAGGAATGTTAGGCCGGGGCTTGTTTTCCATATCAGCTTAAAAAAAAGCGGAAGATTTTTGAAAGCAGTCAATCTTTCCTTAACAGTCAGCTTCTCTGTTTTAAATACCTCGTTGGCGTTTGTCTCAAAGATATATTTCCAGAATTTTTTAAACATAATAAACCATTTTACAGCCAATCCCGCTATTTACCGGGTATCTATCTTTAACAGAAAATCTTCCTTTTTATTGTAACCAGTATCCTGCGTTAGTTGATTGCACAAAACCTTTGATAATTCATTCAGCCGGAAAGTTACCACTAAACTGATTCATCATCCGTAACTGAACATTTATTTGTTGCAGGTTTCATTTTTAACTGATAACTATTTCTGTGTCTTTCAATGATCGCTCATAGACACCGCTTTTAATATCTTCTACCCATTGCGTGCGGCCAAGAAACTCTTTGAAAGGCTTATTTTTTGGCGTTTCAGTGAAAAGCGCTTTAATGCAATTCAAACCATTGCCTGCCGCATATTCCTGCAATTCAGTTAGAATAAAATCTTCCACATTTCTGCCTAACACCCTGCAACTTAACAGGAAGGTTTCTACCACAAGGGCTGGTTGTTCTTCCTTTGCCAATACAAGTCCTACTATGCCATAATCTCCAAAGCGATCCTTTACCTGGATTACCCAGTTGATGGAATTCTGCGCCATTGCATGGGCCATTTCTTCCGGGGTTTTCCTAATGCCGTTTATGTTGAACTGATTTGTACGCATCGTAAGCTGAACCGCCCGTTCCATATTGGTTTCATTCAGCGGAAGTATATTGACCTCCAGGTTGAGGGATTTAATAAAATCTGCCGCGGAGTCATATTTTACCTGCTCTTGTTCCCGTTGCTTTTGTACTTTATACATGTAGTTCCGCTGCTTGTCTTCCTCCGTGATCCTAAAATAATCGAAGGCCCATATATGATTTAAATAACCTTCAAGATCAGCCTCGTCTTCCGGCAACATCAATGAAAGCACTTCAGGCTGGCGCAATGCCATCTGCTCTACTTCAAACTCGTTGTCATCCACGAAAATAAAACTATTCGCACCCAGGTTCAATTCCCTGGAAATTGATAAAAGATTATCCGGTTTAGGCTTCCAGTTAAGGCGATGTGCAGCAATATGTTCCCGCTTCAATTTCATGCCGGGATGCTGGTCAAATACTTCCCAAACATCCGCTTCATTATTTTTACTGCATAAGACAAGCAGGAAACCCTCATCATATTTTTTTATAAAAAACTCCTGTAAACGGCTAAAGTTGGAATCGATCGTTACGTTTGTCGGCCCCAACTCGCCACAGATCCCCTTCCATAAAGTATTATCGCAATCCAGTGCCACTACTTTATAATTTGGACCTTTAAATGCATTAACCTTTCGGGCTAAAAAGGTACCGAGTGCCGCATAATATTCTTCGGTGAAAGGCATGTGGCCCAGGTGATCGGATTCTGCATCAAATATTTCTTCTACGTTGTATAAAGCAGCTACGTTCTTAATATCCAACAAATGAAATCCGGGGAAATTTTTAAGAGCAATTTCCAGGTTATCATTCAACTTGCTAATATGGTCTGCCACTGTTTCATTTACTGCGGAATCATTTAATAGCGGAACTATTGCAACCAGCAGCGGCGCAAATCTTTTTTTGCCAAAATGTGTGACAGCTTTAATTAACTCTTCATGGGTTTCATCCAAAAATTCTATTTGTTGAAGTGGAGTCAGCGCCCGCTTTTCCCGCAGCCAATCATCCAAACGAATAAAGAGTGCGTTGATGCCTCCATTCTTATTTAAAGCGCTTTCTGCATTTAATAATTGTTGAAATACCTGGTTATATGGCGCAAAAGAAACGGCGATATTTAACTCTAATTCTTTGCTCCAATATTCAATAAATTCCTCCACCGGCTCTATCACAAATGAAGCACAAATGTTTAAAGACAAAGGCGCATCATCCTTCACAGAATCTGCTGACTGCTTCCATTCTCCGTATTCTTCAATAGTTTGATCAATCCCATTAGCAGCCTTGTTCAACAACTCAACAAAATCATTAAGAAATGCACTCATAGATGCTTCCGTAAATAATTTGGAATTATAACTGAGGTAAAGATCAAATGTTTTTCCGGCAGGTTCAACGTCAAGTTTAAAATCGAGAACGGATTGAAAAAGATCTTCCTGCAATAATTGAACGGGCTTGATATCAATGCCAGTTCCGGCCCAAAGTTCAGCCGTTGTTTTACTGTTCCCTTGCATACTATTTTGCAGGTGGAAGTTGAGCATGGTATCAAAAAAAGGATTCCTTGAAATATCACGCTGCTTTATGCATTCCTCCACCATCAAGTCGAATGGATAGTCCTGGTTGTTATAAGCCATTGCCAGCGCATCGTTTGTATTAGCCAGGTAATCTTTTAATTTTTGTTTTGGATCGG
>JBDTOV010000218.1:0-8940 GCA_039933035.1 Ginsengibacter sp.
TTGTAAATATAAATAAGCTATAATATTTACTGATCTGTTTTCACCATGTGGATTTTTTCAGATGGTTCGCTAAACTGGTTGTTACTAAATTGAATCGCTTTCATCATCCCGGAGGGCAAAGCAATAAAGGCGCCCATGAACTTGCCGGTTGCAGAAGTGATTTTTTTATTCCTCAAAAATTTATTGTTGGTGAATACTATTCCTTTATAACCTGGAGCACCTTTGGTATCCGGGGAATAAGTATCCGTAACAACAATGTACCCTCCTACCATATTTAGATTGTTATTCGCCCGAAAGTCGCTAAAAATATTATTTCTTACAACAAGTGAATTCGTCCCCCACTTACTACCCGATAAAACTATTCCTGCGTAGTTCATTCCGCTAATACTGTTATTTTCGATAGTGCTTTGCTGCAAAGAATGCAATACCATTGCAGCAGAAAGCATTTGCATTGAATCTGCGGAAATTACATTGTCTTTAATCTCGAGATTATTTATTGGCGCGGCATTGGCCATTTTTTTTGTGTACTCTTTTACGTTTCCATTCGGAATTATTATTCCTGTACACATCGTAAGTTTTGAAGACCTTGAATGCGTTAAGACAATTTTATTTTTGTAAATGGATATATCTTTCATAGGTTGCTCAACCCAAAAAGATATTCCTGTCACACAATTTATGATAGTATTGTTTGAAACAGAAACATTCTGCAAAACAACGTTATTACTACTCGTAATAAAAACTGCCGGCCAGCAGCCGTCTATAAAATTTCCATTTGCTTCTGAGTTACTGCCATGCAATTCTATTCCCCCGGTATAATTCTGCAAAGCGATATCAATATCTTGCTGCTGTATGATGTTATTTCGCACAATGGTACTGTCCCACTCACTGTAAATAAAGGAATAGTCAATTTGATTTGAATTGGGTATTGGTGAACCAACATAATTTCCACCATTGAAAAATTTGCAATTTTCCACAACCAATCCACTTCCTTTGCTCATTATATTAAGCATGTTAGTACCAGAACAATTTTTTATGGTAATGTCGTGTATATAATAATTGCTGCCGTAAGACGTAAATATCGCAGCGTGGTTTTTAATAACGTGAAAAGGCACAAGGTTATTTGCCCCATTCATATCTATAGTAAGATTTGAAAAACTTATGTTTTTGATTTTATACCCGTAAAAAAGATGTGCGTTTGCGCTGGTATCACTTATATCAAAAATATGATCGGCTAAACGAACAATAGTTTGGCTGCTGCTATCACCCTCAATGTCAATATTGGAATGCAGCAATAAACAATAGTTTATTAAATAATTCCGGGTGGTAGTGTAGGAAGCCAGGTTATAAATTCCGGCGGGGAAATAAATAATGGTTTTTAGAAATGGCGATGCCGCATTTATCGCCAACTGTATGGCTCTCGTATCATCTGTTTTTCCATCGCCCTTTGCTCCAAAAGCTTTTACATCCAATTTATTTTCGGCAAAGAGCTGAAAGCAAAAAAGCAGATTAAATATTGTAACTATTAGAAACCTCATAGGTTAATCAAAATTTACTCAATAAAACATTAATTTTCTTTGACAACAGAATTGACTTTCTGAACATTCTGTCCCTTTTGAACAAAAGTAGCATACGCAAAAATATTATTAACTTCGCACGCCGATTTTTAACGCCCTAGAAGGAAACATATAAACAAAAACATCGATGAAATTAGTTGGGATAAGTTTGTTAATTCTATTCGCTACCCTGTTTTGCTCAAATAAAGCACATGCACAAACCAATCTATTTAATCTTAATGATTTAAGCAGCATAAAAGTAGATGACTATAGCGATGAAGATATTAATTCTATGCTTACTAAAGCTAATGCAGCGGGTGTTTCTGAATCTCAATTATTTACATTAGTGGCCGAGAGAGGATTGCCATCGGCAGAAATTGTTAAGCTTCGCAACAGGCTTCAGTTTATAAACAAATCAAAACAGCCGGTTCAAAATGATAATGCGGTTGATGATGGTACGCAAGACGCGAAAGAGCCGCATGAATATGATACTTCCGGTACTCGTGCTCAAACACAAAAATTTAAAAATGATGAAAGCATTTTTGGCTCAGAACTTTTTACAAGCAGTAGCCTGGTTTTTGAACCTAATCTGAGGATCCCGGCTCCTTCAAACTATATATTAGGGCCTGATGATGAAATTATTGTTTCGGTATTTGGATATAGTGAAAAGAAATACAATTTAAAAGTAAATGAACAGGGAGAAGTTTATATTCCTAATGTCGGGCCCATTTTAGTTTCAGGTTTAAGTATTGAGCAAGCCGGTGAAAAAATAAAATCAAAACTCGCTTCAACTATTTACAGGGCTATTAATTCCGGCCAAACCAAAGTGCAAATTTCACTTGGGCAGATCCGGAGCATACGGGTAACGGTTATTGGGCAGGCAAAAAAGCCGGGAAATTTTACCGTTTCATCGCTAACTACACTTTACAATGTGCTGTATTTATGCGGTGGCCCGACATCTATGGGTAGCTACAGGGATATAGAAGTGATAAGAGGTAACAACATAAAAAGAACAGCTGACTTATACGATTTCCTCGTAGAGGGAAATCAATCAGATAATATTCTTCTGCAGGAAGGCGATGTGATAAGGATTCCGTATTATAAAAACCGTGTAACGATTTCGGGCAATGTTAAAAGAGAAGCCAAGTTTGAAATGCTGGCAGATGAAACATTTAACGACCTGCTAAGATATTCCGGTGGCTTTACCGATAATGCGTACAGAGGAGCGGTAACTGTAATTAGAATTACTGATACCGAAAAAAAGATCATTGACCTCGAAGCTTCTCAATACGATAGCTTTCGGCCTAACGGAAGCGATGAATATGTTGTAGGAAAGCTGCAGGACGAGTTTGGGAATAAAATAGTTATCGCGGGTTCTGTTTTAAGGCCAGGCCCTTACCAACTTATGCCCGGCACTACCGTAAAAGATCTCCTGGAAAAAGCAGGCGGCCTTACCGTAGATGCATACACTGAGCGGGTATCCATTTTCCGGTATTTCACCAATAAGATGCCAACCATACTTTCCATCAATCTTGATTCAATATTAAATTACAAGCAGGCCGTTCTATTGAAGAAAAATGATTCCGTATATATTCATTCTATTTTTGAGTTCAATGATCAGAATGAAATTACTGTTGAAGGAAATGTAAGAAAGCCGGGAGTAGTACAATGGCGTGAAAATCTTACGCTTCGTGACCTGTTGCTTTCTGTAGGAGGCTTAACGGAATCCGGCGATTCATCTAACATTGAAATTTCACGCAGAATAAAAAACGCAAGTATTGATAAGGCCAAACACGATGAAAGCCGCATAGTAAGTGTGGACCTTACAAACGAAGGCCAATCTTCAAAAGATGTATATCTTGAACCATTTGATATCGTTATTATAAAAACCCGGCCGGGATATATAACGCAGCGAAGCGTACTGTTGTCAGGCGAAGTAAAAAGCCCGGGCCGGTATGGCTTGGCTAACAGCGGTGAAAAAATCAGCGATGTTTTAGAAAGAGCGGGAGGCTTTAAAGCTTCGGCCGATAGCTCATCCATCACCATAAGGCGAAGCATAAAATCAAACTTAACTTTAGAAGAACGGCAAAAACTTTTTGAAAGGATTTTAAATATCAATTCCGACAGCCTTTCTCAAAACCCAAGATTGAGAGATGAAGTGTATAAAAGTTATGATTTAATAAGTGTTGATCTTGCAACTGCCCTGTCACATCCAAACAGCTCAGAAAATCTTGCGCTTGAAGACGGTGATGTACTAACTGTTGACAGGAGCACCAATCTCGTAAAAATATCAGGAGAAGTATATTTTCCAACAATAGTGCCCTATAAGGCGAATAAAAATCTTAAATACTATGTGCAGCAGGCCGGCAGTTTTACTCCCTACGCCCGTAAAACCGGGGCATTGGTAATTCATCCTGATGGAAAAGCAGAGTCTGTAAAGCATTTTTTATGGCTCAAATCATATCCTTCTGTTACGCCCCGCTCGGAAATTTTTGTGCCTCAAAAGCTTAAGAACAATCGCGCCAGGATTGGCGCCGGAGAATTAGCACTTATAGTATCAGCTTTAGGAATCGTTGCAAATGTGATTATAAGTGCAACAAAATAAAATGATTTATCATGGCTTTAGAAGAAAAAAAAACTATTCAGGATTCGGATAATATAAGGCCTCTTGTATCGAAGGATTTGCATCTCTTATGGATAGACTTGCTTAAAAGGTGGTACCTGTTTTTAATTGTAGGCATATTAGCGGGAACTTGCGGACTTATTTACGCTTTTACAAAAAAGCCAACTTATAAGAGCCATCTTACATTTGCATTAGATGATGGAAACGGCGGGAATATTGGAAATTTCTTAAATCTCGCGTCGCAATTTGGCCTGAACATGGGCAGTGGTAAAGATATTTTTGCCGGCGATAATATTCTTAATATTATGAAAAGCAGGCGGATGTTGGAAGGAGTATTGCTTTCCACAGATACTTTCGATAATAAACCATACACGCTCATCGAATACTTCCTGGACATAACGGACAAACGGGAAAAAAATCCAATACTTAGTGCAATTCATTTTCCCGTAAATAAATCTAAAGCAACCTATTCTTATAAGCAGGATAGCGTACTCTATAACATTTCCAATGATTTTGCAGACAATTTTATCACCGCTGAAAGGCCTGACCGAAAATTGAGTATTTATGAAGTAAGCATAACGAGCCCAAACGAAAAGTTTACGAAAGTATTTACTGATAAAATTGTAAATGAAACAAACAATTTCTACATAGAAATAAGGACCAAAAAAGCGAAAGAAACACTGGACGTATTGGAAGCACGTGTGGCAACTATGAAGGGTAATCTTAACTCCAGCATCAGCAACCGCGCTTCGGTACAGGATGTAAATGTCAATCCTGCCTTTTCCGCCGCGCAGGTACCGGTTTTAAAGCAGCAGGCAAACATCCAGGTGTATAGCGCCGCTTATGGTGAAATGTTTAAAAACCTGGAGCTGGCAAGGTTTCAGTACCTTAATGAAATTCCTTTAATGCAAATAATAGATGCGGCAGATTATCCCATGCAAAAAATTAAACTTGGAAAGTTAAAGGCCGCTGTCCTTTTTGCCTGTCTTGCAGATTTACTACTCTTATTAGCCCTTTGGTCCTCGTATATTTATAAAGATCGGAGATCAAAAATTTCATTATCGCCATCCCTATAATCAGGTACAAATAAACCGATTCTCAAAAAATGGATTTGCTTTCGAGGTTTAAAAAGGATTATTTAAACTACCTTATTAGTATCATATTACCGGCGTTTATTGCCGGTATTTCAGTTCCTGTATTTAAACATTTATTGGGGGCGCAAGGATATGGAAATTTTGCAATTTATTATAATGCAGCACTAATTGGAACAGCGATTACTACAGGGTGGATAACCCAAAGTATTTACCGCTTTTACCCGTCAAATACTAATAAACATTTATTCGCCAAATTATCTATTGCGTTATCTAACAGAACCCAACTATTTTTTTTTCTGCCGGTAATATTTTTTGTTTGGTATTTTAAAAACGATATACTATTAGGAATATTAGTATGCTTGGCAATTTTTATGAATGCTATGCAATTTGCATTTATCGCCATTGCCCAGTCCAGTTTTTTATCTAAAAAAACTATCTATTCAGAAACCATCAGGGCAGTTTCTTATATAGTAATCGCCTTGATACTATTATTAGTTACTCCTTCAAATTATTTGTATGTGCTATTTATAGCTAACATTATTTCTTACGCATTATCAGTTTATTATTTGCGGAGCCAAACCCGGCTTTTTTTTATTCAAAATAGTAGCCAGGACACCCAGGGATTAACGTTTGGGAGACTTGCCCGGCAATTTTTCAAATACGGTGCTCCACTTTCAATGTGGGTAGTCTTTGCTTATTTGTTGCCTTACATTGATAAAATATTAATTCTGCATAACCTGGGCCCACAGGTACAAGGAAACTATCAAGCCCTTTTTGATTTTTTGTTCAGGGGGTTGACTGTGTTGATCTCACCAGTGCTGATTTCCTTACTTCCTCTACTTACGCAGGCTTATGAAAAACAAAAGATTAATGAAATAAGACAATTGTTGAAGAAAATAATTTTATTTGAATTAGGTGGATTTCTTGTCTCAGCTATTTTGTATTGGTGGTTTGGAGCCAAACTTATCTTTATCATTTTAAAAATTCCGGATACAATCTCATTCCGTCTAATGGGACTTGTTATTATACTTGGAACTTTTATTTGGCAGATAGCAATGGTGGTTCATCAAAAATATGTATTGAAAATGAAGAGCCTGTTTTTATTGTGTATGATCGCAGCCGCTTTTTGTTCGCAACTTATTTTTTATTGGTTTACCAGGAAATCCGTGGATCCTTTGATATACCCATTAGGATATTTAATTGCGGCAATTTTCTATCTTTTTTTTGTTTCTATATCGCAAATACCTATGATCTTAAAATCTTTATTTATACGTGTAAAGAATTACTTTGCAAGGTAAACTGATTTAAATCCGTATCTATCACTTGTTGAGAATATAAATTATTGCAAAAAGAAATGAACGAATTGAGTAATATATTAACCGAATTAATTTTTATTTTACTTCACTTGTTTGTGTTCCTGGCAAATTATTTATTTGCCAATAAAAACCTGTTTTATCCCTCAGTTTTATTTTCATTATCGTGGGTGGTAATTCTTGCGCTGCATTTTATTTTCGGTTTTACAATCCTGGGTCAATTATACCCCCTTAGAATAGAGACCTTCCTGATATTATTTATTGGCACACTTAGTTTTAGTTTCGGCTGTTTTATAATGTCAGTTTACAGACATCAAAGAGGATTTGAAAGACCAATTCATTTGAAATTCGAACCTCCTATATTCAGGATATCTTTAAAATTAAGGATGGTATTTCTTGCAATATTAGTGGTGGGTCTTCCCTTCTATATCCAGGCATCTTACAGGGTTTTCCTGGCTTCACACATTGATAATTTCTTTGTAGGGCTACGAACTGAATTAAGCTATGGAGAAGAGGATATAGGTGTTACCAAATATTTAGTGACATTTTCTTTCGTAATATTTTCACTTAATTACTACACATATTTAAAACAGAAAAGCAACTTAAACTTACTAATTGTAATTTTTACTCTAATTATCACACTGGCTTATTCGGTTTTAGCAACCGGGCGTACTTATTTTTTTATGATACTCTCAATTTATTTAGGTATTAGTTATCTGATTAAAAAAGGATTTTCATTAAAAAAATATATAGCACCCGTATTAATATTTAGTTTGTTGTTTATTTTGATCGGCATATTGTATGGAAAAGGTGGAAGCGCGGACGATTCCTTAAAAGAAAACATCCAAAATTCTTCAGAAACTACGGCAATTTATCTCGTCTGTTCGCTGAGCGCACTGGACCTGGAAAGGAAGAATAATGTCAGGGCAAAGTATGGTGGGGAAAACACATTACTTTTTTTTGTGAAGATTGGGCAAAAATTGGATCTTTTGCCAAATGTAAAAGAAGGTACTTTAATTTCTGAATTTGTTTTTGTGCCTTACCCGACAAATGTATTTACATTTTATAGCCCATATATACGTGACTATGGTAGGCTTTATGCCTGGCTTATGATTTCTCTGTTCGGAGCATTTCATACCTGGATATTTCACAAGGCTGTAAATACAAAAAATATCAGGTATTCATTGTATTATTCATTTCTATTGTATCCTGTTTTAATGAGTTTTTTTCAAGATCAATATCTAAGCCTTTTTTCTACATGGCTGCAAATGTTTTTTTATACAGAAGCGTTTTTAGCGATCAATAGCTATTTTAACAAGCGATTTTCCAAGAAGGTTGTTGCTTAGAGTCTATTTATTTATATAAACTACTGCTAAGATTTTATTTACTGTGGATTTTTTTGAAAATAACACAAAGTGTGCTGTTTCTGCCCCGATTTTCCTTATTTGTAAAAGCAGATATTACTACTGGTTCAACAATTGATCTGATAAACCTCTTAAGATCAGTCTTAGTTTTTTTTATCAAAGTATCATCAATCAAACCCTTTGGCTGTAGTACTTCACCCTCTCTACTCAATGTGGGAATTATTTTATGTCTTTTGATATACCATTCATAATATTTAAATCCAGAAATATCAAAATGCTTTTTATTAAACCTTGTAAAGTCAAAAAATGAAAGGTCCAGATTTTTTTGTTTTGAGATCATTTTAAATGAGTCTTCTGAAAACCACGTCAAATGCACGGGTGGCAATTCTGTGTTCCAATATTCATGTTGCGGATACGCTGATTTGTTGGGGGTTGTAATAATAAGTCTTCCCCCGGGTCTTAAAAGGCTGATGAGTGAATCGCAAAAATTAACAGGATCCGGCAAGTGTTCTATAACCTCAGTAAGAATAACCACATCAAAAGTAGCGGGATTATCTAATGCATATTGATAAACGTCACCACAAACATAATGGGCGCCGAATTGATTTTCCGCCCCTTTAACCGCATCCTGGGAAATGTCTAATCCAGTGATATCATATCTCTTTTGAGTGATGCCATAAGTTAAATAGCCTAAACCTGAACCAACTTCTAATATTTTTACATTTTTATTTGTTTGACCCAGAATTTCTCTTACGGCATAATACATTGGTTCTTTATCAGCCAGGTAATCAAGTGCATTCTTTTTCGAAATAATTTCTTTTGCATAGAGTGCATACCTATTGTAGCCTGGAACGATATCCGGTTTGGAATATATTATATCATAAATTTTGCTGTCTACGGCGTGGGGCCACGCAAAAGAAGTATTACAGGAGGAGCAATAATATATGTCAAATCTTTCTCCTTCACTGTAACCGTTAAAATTTTCAAGAGCAA
>JBDTOV010000219.1:0-8856 GCA_039933035.1 Ginsengibacter sp.
GAATCGTGGAAAATTGAAAAGATCGGAGTTATTGGCCCTGGTATCGTAGGTATGCCAATGGCCGCCATGTTAGCAAATGCAAAAATTAAAATCGGAACAGATCAGCCCGCAAAAGTAGTTGTGGTTCAAAGAGACTCCGTCAATTCAGGTTGGAAAGTGGATGTCATCAACAGTGGGAAATCTGTAATCGGAGGTATTGAGCCTGAACTTGATGAGGTTACTCATGCTGCAGTAGCTGCAGGAACGCTATCTGCAAGTTCAGATTTTTCCGTTCTTTCAGATGCGGATGTTATATTGGTATCGGTTCAGACTGACAAGAATGAAAACGGTTTTGAACCTGATTATGGTCCAATGTTCGGCGCACTTGAGAAGTTAGGTGAGGCTTTAAAAAGCAAACCAGCAAAGAAAATTCCGTTAGTTATTTTTGAATCTACGCTTGCTCCCACTACAATGGATACTTTATTCAGGGAACATTTCAAAAAATATGGTTTGGAAGAAGGAAGAGATATTCTTTTGGGCAACAGTCCCAACAGGGTAATGCCGGGGCGTTTGGTAGAAAGAATCCGTGAATCTGATAAATTAGCCGGAGGGCTTCACCCGGAAACACCCAAATTAATTTCAAAACTTTATAGGCATATTGTAACAAAAGGAGAAGTATTTGAGACCAACAGTTTAACTGCAGAGATCGTAAAGACACTTGAAAATGCGTACCGTGATGTCAGGATCGCTTTCTCTACGGAAATAGTAAGATACTGTGATGAGCAAAATATCGATTTCTATAAAGTAAGAGATAAGGTGAACAGTATGTTGTCTCAAACGGATAACGCGACTACTGATCCGAATGCCGTTCCGAGTGGTGGCATCTTAATCCCCATGCTGGGCGTGGGCGGACATTGCTTACCAAAAGACGGTATCCTTTTGTGGTGGAGAAATTTTCAAAAAGGAAACGATACATCATCGAGCCTTATCCTTGAATCCAGGTTAATTAATGACGCCTCGCCCGTTCATACTTTTAAGCAAGCTGAGAAAGCATTTGGAAATTTGCACACTAAAAAGATTGCCCTATTGGGGGTTGCGTATCGTTTTAATTCTGAAGATACCCGCAACTCTCCAACCCTGGTACTCGCTAATTATTTACGGGACAATGATGTAAAATACATAATGCACGATCCTTACGTTAAAAATGATGATCAAAATGTATTGAGATTTAACCAGCAAGATCAATTGACACATGATATAACCCGGGCATTGGAATTTGCAGATTATGTTTTTATCTGTTCAGCCCACAAGGAATATATCGATGATGTTGATATCATTACAACAAGTGCAAATATTAAGGGAATAATGGATGCAGCTAATATTTATAACGGGCAGCAATTTATTAATAATCCTGTAAAATATGCAGGTATTGGAAAGGGAACAAAAGAGCCGGAAAATGATTTTATTGAATTCGTTTATGAAAGTTTCCGCACTATGGAAAAAGGATTGGGGCATGAGCTTCTCGGACTCATTAATTTCTACAATGAAAACTATGCTTTTGATGAATACAATAAAGTAAAGTTTGCCGATGTGCAAAGATTGGCAAAAACCTGTTCAACCGGTTGTGTAATTGCCGATCCGGATCCTATAGAAAAAATACCAACGTTTAATGGATTCTCAAGCAAACTGGCTCAAAAATCGATGGGCAACCTGAAAACACACCTGGTTTGAAAATCTTTTCAATTGTAGGTGCAAGGCCCCAGTTTATAAAACTCGCGCCGTTATCATCAGCGCTTGCCGCTTCGCATGAAGAATGTATTGTTCACACAGGGCAACATTATGACTATGCCATGTCAGAACAAATCTTCAGAGACCTTGGAATCAGAAAGCCCGACATTCATCTTGAAACCGGGCCGGGCACACAGGCAGCGCAAACCGGTGAAATGATGGTTAAGTTGGAAATTGCTATGCTTCATAAAAAGCCGGATATCACTATTGTTTTTGGAGATACCAATTCAACCCTGGCGGGCGTATTGGCCGCTTCCAAACTGAACATACCTATCATACACATTGAAGCAGGTTTACGAAGTTACAACAGGAGTATGCCGGAAGAAGTTAACCGTATTGTCGCAGATCATATTTCAAAATATCTTTTTGTACCCACTCAAACTGCAGCAGGTAATCTTAAAAAAGAAGGATTAGAGGGAAACACTTTTTTTACAGGAGATATTATGGTGGATACCATGGAAAACAATCTTGAAATTGCGCTGAAAAAATCAACAATCGTTTCACAGCTTACACTTGAAAACAAAGAATATAACTTACTCACGCTACACCGGAATTATAATGTGGATAATACAGAAGTACTTGAGCATATATTAAATGAATTAGGACAGCTTGAAGAAAAAATCATTTTTCCTTTGCATCCCCGAACAAAAAAAATGCTTGCAACAAATTATTTAATTCCTGCAAACGTTCAGGTTATAGAGCCACAGGGATATTTGGATTTTATTACGCTGGAGTATTTCTCCAGGCGTATCATTACGGATTCAGGCGGTATTCAAAAAGAAGCGTACATTTTGAAAAAGCCTTGTATTACTTTACGTACAGAAACAGAATGGATTGAAACTGTTGAGGAAAAATGGAATTTGCTCATCAACCCTGCTGAGGAAATGATTGCGTCGAAAATCGCTTGCTTTACGCCTCCTGAGAATCAAAATGAGATTTTTGGAAAAAATGTAACACAGAAGATGGTTGCTATAATTAACGATTTAAAATAGATGATGTCCGAAATAAAAACGTGGGGAATAATAGGCGGGGGAATGTTGGGGATGACACTTGCATTGCGCCTTACGGAGCAAGGTCATAAAGTTACGATGTATGAATCAGCCGGAAAAGTTGGCGGGCTTACCAGTTCGTGGGAAATGGATGGCGATGTCTGGGATCGGTTTTATCATGTAATCCTCATGTCGGATTTGAATACAAGAAAAATTCTCAAGGAAATCGGATTGGAAGATGATCTGCGATGGGTAACAACAAGAACAGGTTTTTATTCTAATGGAAAATTATATTCCATGTCTAACATCATTGAATTTTTTAAATTTCCTCCAATAAACCTGGTCGATAAATTTCGTTTGGGACTGACAATTTTTGCTGCTTCCAAAATAAAGGACTGGGAAAAGCTGGAAAATATATTGGTAGCTGATTGGTTAACGCGATGGTCCGGAAAAAGAGTTTTTGAAAAAATATGGCTTCCGTTATTAAAAGCGAAGTTGGGTGAAAATTATAAAAATACTTCTGCGGCTTTTATCTGGACGACCATACAACGTATGTATGCTGCACGTAAAAGCGGGTTGAAGAAAGAGATGTTCGGTTATGTAACCGGTGGCTATGAAAAAATTAACCAACGATTTGCAGATCATTTATTAAAATCAGGTGTCAATATTCAATACAATTCAAAAGTAAAATCTGTAAAAAAGATTTCCGATAAAATGCTGGAAGTAGTAACAGACAATTGCACCGAGGCGTTTGATAATGTTATTTCAACTTTGTCGTCACAGGCATCTGTAATGATAGCGGATCAATTAACACAAAGCGAAAAACAAAAACACCGGGCTGTGAAATACCTTGGCGTTATCTGTCCATCTATCTTATTAAAAAAATCCATATCCCCATTTTACGTAACTAATATTACAGATAAATGGCCACCCTTTACCGGCATAATAGAAATGACCGCGCTCATAGATAAAAAAGAAGTAAATAATAGAAATTTGATCTATTTGCCTAAATATGTAAACCCGGACGATCCCTTATTTGAAGAAGATGATGCATCACTTCGGAAAATATTTTTAGGCGCCTTATACAAAATGTATCCTGAAATATCCGGCGATGATCTTCTGTTTTGGGGAGTATCTAAAGCACGTGTTGTTTTTGCTTTGCCTACCATAAATTATTCAAAAAATATTCCAGGAATTACGACGTCACTTGGTAACTATTATATTATTAATTCTGCACAGATTATTAATGGAACGTTGAATGTAAATGAAACCGTACAGGTTGCGGAAAATAAATTGAAAGAAATATTTAATAAGAATGGCTAAGAAAAAGCCCATTGCAAGCATTTCACTTGATCTTGATAACCAATGGACGTATATGAAAATTCATGGTGATGAAGGGTGGGATCAGTACCCATCTTACTTCAACATCTTCGTGCCCCATGTACTTGATGTATTAGATGAACTTAATTTAAAAATTACTTTTTTTATTGTTGGAAAAGATACTGAATCGGAAGAAAACAGGCAGTATTTAAAAATGATCACAGAGAGAGGCCACGAAGTGGGCAATCATTCTTACCATCATGAATCGTGGCTACAAACCTATAGTTATGAAAAAATAGAAAAGGAAATAAGAGAAGCCGAAGAAGCTATTGAACATGTTACAGGGCAAAAACCGACAGGCTTCAGAGGACCGGGATTTAGTTGGAGCAAAGATTTACTGAAAGTGTTGGAAAACAGAGGGTATAAATTTGATGCATCAACTTTACCAACCTATCTGGGACCCCTGGCGCGGATGTATTATTTTAAAAAATCTGATCTTTCAAAAGAGGAAAAAAAAGCACGCAAAGAACTTTTCGGTAAATTTAGCGAAGGGTTTAGAGCTTTGAAACCTTATAAATGGGATTTGGGGGAGGGGAAAAGCATAACGGAAATTCCGGTAACCACGATGCCGGTTTTTAAATTTCCGTTTCATTTAAGTTATTTGATTTTTATAGGAAATATTTCAATGGGAATGATGAAATTTTATTTGCATACAGCTATAAGAATGTGCAAAATCACCAATACTCCCATCAGTTTTTTACTGCATCCGCTTGATCTTATTGGAGGAGACCAAATTAAAGAACTGGCTTTTTTCCCGGGAATGAATGTTACCAGCAGCAAAAAAGTCGAAATATTCAAAAATGTAATCCAAACGCTTTCACGGCATTATGATATGGTAAATATGTCGAAGCATTTAGAATTCATAAAGTTGAATAGAAGATTGAAAATTAAATCTATTTAAGTAATGAATTTCTTTTAACCGGTTAAATGAAATTTAATTTATTATTTATTATCCCGGTATATAATGATTGGGTGTCTGCCTATATGTTGCAAAAAGAAATAGAGAATATTTCTACCATAGGAACTTCACGTCTTTATTTAATAATTAATGATTCATCAACCATGAATCCGGATGCAAATAAAATCAGTTCAATAAACAGCCCGACAGTAATTCTGAATCTCAATGCTAACATGGGACACCAGAGAGCAATCGCAATAGGACTGGCCTACGCCAGCGATAATCTTAAAAGTGACCACATTATAGTAATGGATTCTGACGGAGAAGATAAGCCATCCGATATTGAAAGATTATTATTCCGGTCTAAAGATTTTGACGGAATTGTTTTTGCCAAAAGAACGAAAAGACACGAAGGACTAACCTTCAGATTTTATTATCTCATTTACAAAATAATGTTTAAAACACTAACCGGGAAAAAAATCAGTTTTGGTAATTTTTGTTTGATTCCGGGGGTATATTTAAAAAAAATAACCTTTGTTCCGGAAATATGGAACCATTTTTCCGGCGGAATTATTCGGTCCGGGATACCTTATACTGCTATACCCCTGGAAAAAGGGAAAAGGTATCACGGAACATCTAAAATGAATTTTACAAAATTAATTTTACATGGATTAAGCGCGATTTCAGTGTATGCCGATTACATGGCCATTCGCTTGATTTTATTATCCTTATTTCTTATCATGGCTACTCTTTTCGGCATTAGCATTGTGGCTTTTATACGCATTTTCACTAAATTAGCTATTCCGGGTTGGGCTACTTCCACTGTTTTGGGACTGAGCATTCTTTTACTTCTATCACTTATATTGGGTTTGTTTTTAATTTTTAACCTTCTATCGTTAAAAACATATAAAAGTATTGTACCGGCAAAAGACTACCAGGATTATATTCTAAGTACATCATCAATAAATGCAAATTAATAATGAAAGTACCTACAATGAGCTGGAAATTTTTGAATCCGCTCTAAACTGGAAAACCTACTTTGGCTCGTTTATTAAGGATTTAAATAAAGGAAATATTTTAGAAGTGGGAGCTGGCATAGGAGGAACTACCGCTGTTTTATGTAATGGCAAAGCGGCAAAATGGCTATGCCTTGAGCCTGATGAGAATCTGATTGATATTATTGAAAAGAAGATAAAACAAGGGGTATTATCTTCTGTATGTGTTTCGGGAAGAGGGACTTTGAATGATTTAAAGGATGATTCTCCCGCTTATGACAGCATTTTATACATTGACGTAATAGAACATATTGCAGATGATACCGTTGAATTGAGGAATGCTTACAAAATTTTAAAACCCGGGGGAAGGCTGATAATTCTTGTACCCGCACACAATGCGCTTTATAGCTCCTTTGATAAAGCCCTTGGCCATTACAGAAGATATAACAAGCAAATGCTTAAATCAATTTTACCAGCGAACATGTTGATTGAAAATTTATATTATCTTGATTCATGTGGTTTTTTCGCTTCTTTATTCAATAAATTCTTTTTCAGACAAAAGAGGCCTACGCAAAAACAGATTAAATTTTGGGATAATTTTTTAGTGCCGATTTCAAAAGTTACCGATAAAGTGCTAAGATTTAGTTTTGGTAAGTCTGTTTTATTAGTCGCCAGAAAAAATGAATAATATCTCAAAATTCAAAAAATATAAAACTAGAAAATGTCGTTATGAATATTATAAACTTTATACGCGAGCTTTGGCACCAACCCTATTTTGCTTGCCTCTTAGCTGTAGCTTCCTGTCTGTGCTTTTATTTCTTAAGAAGCAAAAATAAAGCCTCAGGCAAATTTATTTGGTTCGTTTATTCCTCAATATTAATTACTACTTTTTTTATTTTTTTGGGAAATGGGATTTACCGCATTTATCATCCCCAGGTTTGGGACTTTACCGCATTTTACCTTTTTGGAAAGGTAGCTGCATCAGGTTATAATTTTTATTTGCCTGCAAATTTTCAAATAGTTTTTGCTTCTCTTCCCCTTCCCTTATTAGATTATTCAGGATTAATTCAAGTGGCAGTTAATGTGGGTTTCCCATATCCACCTACTACGATTTTACTGTTTGCCCCCTTAGGATTTTTATCCTATCAAACCGCTATGATATGTTGGACAACGTTCCTCATCTTATTGGCCATAGGATGTGTTTATTTAATCTATGACCTGTTCTTAAAAAAATATAAACTCAATGGATTAATGCTTGCAGCAATTTTATTTTTTCTTTTGTTGCCGGTACAATCAACTATTTCTTTTTCCCAAACCAATTTCTATTTGCTTTTTTTCCTGCTTTTAATGAAAAAATATTCCAATAAAAATTTTGCAGGAATTTTTTTGGCTTTGGCATTATTAGCGAAACCTTATATTATCGTATTTGCATTAATTTTTATATTAAGAAAGCGATGGAAAGCTATGATTTATTTTATAGTCAGTTTTCTCTCGCTTATCGGATTAACCGTTCTATTTTTTGGGATCGGACCTTTTATCACCTATATAAATGATAACCCCGCGAATCATTTTCCTAAATGGGTTTTTTCAGAGGACGTTAATCAATCATTAAACGCAGTTTTGCTAAGAGCCCATTTCATATCAATTGACAACTCAATCACTTATGTATATATCGTATTCAGTGCTTTTTTGGTAACCGCCTTCTATTTATTTTACCTTATAAGAAGTAATCTATATGAGCATATATGGGCAGTTATTTTACTGGTTGCTCTTTTGCTTTATCCCGGAACCCTGAGCCATTATGGGGTATTATTATTATTTATTATTTTTCAATTTTTTAATGAAAAGAACGAACTTGGGTTTAACAGGTATGTAAACATCCCAATAATTGGAATATTTTATTACCTGAGTTCGGTTTCGCTTTTTGCATGTATTTGCTTTCTCCTGATTGTTCTCATTTCCAAATCGCTTTGGCCCTTTTCACCAGGAAAATTGATACACCCAAAACTTTATAAGGATGCAATGTAAACACCTCAGAAAAAGAAGTAACACCTTCTAACATTTTTTCTGTATCATTATTAAATAAAACAGTAGCAGTAAAATATTACGTAAGGCTTCCGATTATTAAAGTATTTAACCAAATAAATAAGTAGCATGAAATGGACCATCCCCGATAAAGATCTATTAAATAAAACCGGTGATGTTGATTATTTTGACTGGAATTATAAATTCCCGATTAAGTATATTCAAAAATATCGTTTTGAACGAATTGTAAAATTGCTGGGTAATGAAAAATACCATTCCTTATTGGAAGTAGGGACTGGTAGTGGTATATTCTTACCGGAACTATCAAAACATTGCGAACATTTATATGCATGTGATATTCATACTGAATTTGATAATATTGATGTTCTTTGCAAAAAGTACCGAATAAAAGATTACCAACTGAGTACCCAAAGTATTGAAAAAACGAATTTCCCTGACGAGTCATATGATGCTATAATTGCTGTGAGTGTATTGGAATTTGTTCCTGACATTCAGCGGGTGATTACTGAAATCAGGAGGATTCTTAAAAGAGAAGGGGTTTTTATTACCATATGCCCGATGGAAAGTAAAGTACTGGATTTTTTTCTTTCATTTTATACCAGGAAATCACCTAAAGAAGAATCAGGTGATTCAAGGCAAAAAGTCTCGAAAATTCTCGAACAAAACTTTACAATTGTTAAAAAGGGATATATGATTCCGCTCATAGGAAAATTTTTTCCGGTTTATACACATTACAAATTGAAGAAAAGCTGATTACATGACAAACGAAAACGGTTCCTCC
>JBDTOV010000220.1:0-8753 GCA_039933035.1 Ginsengibacter sp.
TAACAATACTTTTACTACCAGCGTTTCCGCTTTACCCAAGATCTTTCATTTTTCCTTTTTTTGAAAAACCGCACACACTTAAATTAGGAACTTATTTCTAAGGAAAGCACAAGAAATCGGGCCTCCAAATGGAGGCTTTTTCAATTCAACAATTAAAATGCCTTGTCCAGGTGCTTCAAAAGCCGCTGTGATTATTTTTTGTTTAAATATGTTCCTACATTTGGTACGACCTTAAAACCGATAAAACCTTCCATAATCCTTCGAAAAAGAATTCACCCGCCGGTCATTATGTTTATCTAATACATATGACCGTCAAAAATCTAAAGCCTCCTTTTGGAGGTTTTTTTGATTACTCGTTTACCGGGCTTCCAGGAGATGATATGTCCACGTTCTTTACATAAATTTCCCGAGGGTGATTGAATTGAAAAATCCGCCAAATTCGGATAACAGGTGTATATATTTTACTCAATGGTTTTGTACAGTCATTCACTTAACTTTGCAGCCCATAAACAAAAAATTATGAGTGGCGCATTAAAAGAAGTAAGAAACCGGATTCAAAGTGTGAAAAGCACGCAGCAAATAACCAAAGCTATGAAAATGGTAAGTGCAGCTAAATTGCGCCGTGCCCAGGATGCCATTATTCAAATGAGGCCTTACGCACAAAAATTGCAGGAAATGCTTGGCAATATTGTTAGTGGTGCCGGGGGCGATATAAGCATAGCTCTTGCTGCACAAAGGCCGGTAGAAAAGGTGCTGATAATTGTAATAACCAGCGACCGGGGCCTGTGTGGTGGATATAATAGTAACCTCATTAAACTTACCAAACTGGCTTTAACAGAAAAGTATGCTGGTTTTTCATCAAAAGATAATGCCGAAATACTTCCTTTGGGAAAAAAGGGGTACGAGCATTTCACGAAGAATAAGTTCAAAGTAATTGATCAGTATTGGGATATTTTTGCTGAATTGAATTTTGAACATGTAGCTGCCGTTGCAAAATTTGCTATGGATGCTTTTGAAAAAGGTGAGATAGATGCCGTTGAACTTGTGTACAGTGAATTTAAAAATGCAGCTACCCAAAAGTTTACCGTAGAGCAATTTTTGCCGGTGAAAAAATCAGAAAGAAAGAAGGGAGAAACAAAAGCTGATTTTATTTTTGAACCCGATAAAAATATCCTGGTAAGAGAGTTGATGCCGAAAATATTGAATACGCAATTGTATAAAGCCATACTGGATGCACATGCCAGTGAACATGGTGCCCGTATGACAGCCATGGATAAGGCTACAGAAAATGCTGAAGAACTCTTAAAATCTTTAAAAATTAGCTACAACCGTGCAAGACAGGCCGCTATTACAACTGAACTCACAGAAATAGTAAGTGGCGCTGCAGCTTTGCAGGGATAATATTAGTTCGATAACCAGCTATTTTGCTAATGACAAGGGAATGTTGATATCATTGGTATATTAGCTAATTATCGAATCAGAAATTAACAATGGAACTAAGTGTAATAATCCCGCATATTGAAGCGCTGGTATTTGCCAGTGAAAAGCCTTTGCCCAATATTGAATTGGTTGAACTTGTTAACAATGCCCTTGGCTTTATTGAAGATCGTGCTACAGCGCCACAGGTAGATGCTGCCATAAAGGCAATACAGGAAAAATATGCATCCGAATTTTACTCCTTCGAGGTTGTGGAGAGCGGTGGCGGTTTTCAATTCCTGACTAAAAAAGAATTTCATAAAACTATTGCCCAGCTTAACGGCGATAAATTTTTGAAAAAGCTGTCGGTAGCAGCTCTTGAAACCCTTTCTATAATCGCGTATAAACAGCCGGTAACAAAATCGGAAATTGAAATTATCCGGGGCGTAAATTGTGACTATGCTGTGCAAAAATTACTCGAAAAAGATCTCGTAATTATTACAGGAAGAAATGAGGATTCTCCCGGCAAACCCCTTATTTATGCCACGTCAAAGTCCTTCATGGATTATTTTGGCATTAACAGCCCGGATGATCTTCCTAAAATAAGGGAAGTCCTCAACCAGGAAATTATTGAGGCTACCAGGATTGAGGAGATACAAAATGAAATACCCACTGAAGTGGAAATAACAGAAGTAGTGGAATTTTCTGAAACGGGTAAAGTGCCAGGTATCACTGATGCTACCGCTGAATAATTTTTATTGATTAAAAAAATATTTTCTTTTACAGCACATTAGCTCATTCTTATATAATTGCAATGTCTCAGGTTTTATCTCATCAACAATTGTCTGCCATAGCCGAAAAATTTGGAACGCCCGTTTATGTTTATCATGCAGAAAAAATTTCGGAGCAATATGCGAAACTGGTTGCCGCTTTTAAGAAAAATGATACCAAATTTTTCTATGCATGCAAAGCCTTAACCAATATTAATATTCTCCGGTATATAAAATCTATAGGCGCTAATATTGACTGCAGCTCTGTTAACGAAGCGAAACTGGCTTTGCATGCAGGTTTTGAGCCGGAACAAATTTTATATACTTCAAATGGTATTGCATTTAGTGAAATTGACGAAGCGAAAAATTTAGGGGTCAATATCAATATTGACAGTCTTTCCAACCTGCAAAAATTTGGAGAAAAATATGGGCGAACTTACCCGGTTGGCATTCGGCTGCGCCCTAATATCCTCGCAGGCGGAAACCTGAAAATCTCTACAGGCCATGATAAAAGTAAGTTTGGCATTCCTGTTGATCAAATTGAAAAAATTCTGGAAGTAGTTAAGAAAAATGATTTATTTGTTCGCGGATTACAAATACATACGGGCAGCGATATTGAAGACGCAGATGTATTTGTAAAAGGGATTGAAGTTTTATATGATATCATCCCTCACTTTAGCGAATTAGAGTTTGTTGATTTGGGGGGAGGCTTTAAGGTGCCCTATAAAGAAGGAGATACGGAAACAGATATTGCTTTGCTTGCACAAAAAGTACATGATGCGTTCGCCAATCATCCTAACCCCGGCAATAAACATTTGCAGGTATGGTTCGAACCGGGAAAATTTTTGGTCAGCGCTGCCGGTTATTTTGTCACACAAGTGAATGTTTTGAAAGAAACATCGGCTACTACTTTTGCAAGTGTCAATAGCGGTTTCAATCATTTGATCCGGCCCATGTTTTACAATTCGTTCCATCGTATTGAAAATGTAAGTAATGAAAATGGGATTGAAAAAATATATACTGTTGTAGGGAATATTTGCGAAACCGACACATTTGCGTGGGACAGAAAAATTAATGAAATAAAAGAAGGTGATTACCTTGTCTTTTATAATGCCGGCGCCTATGGTTTCGAAATGTCTTCCAATTTTAATTCGCGATTAAAGCCTGCCGAGGTTTTAGTTAAAGACGGAAAGGCAATCCTCATCAGAAAAAGAGATTCGTTTCAGGACCTTTTAAAAAGCCAGGAAATCTAAAAAAATAGCAGCCGTTTCCGATGGTTTTTCTTGTGGCAACGGTTACTTTTAAAAGGTATCAGCATACAGGTTCCTTCATTTTAAGAATTATCCCCGGAAGAAGTATGGTCGTTGCCCAAATGCTGATTATCATTCAACCCCGGATTTTGATCGTACCTTCTCCCCGTCCGAAAGTTTTTTTGAGCATTAATTATGTCCAGGTCTCTTTCGGTTTTCAGGGAACGGATTTCCTGTCTCCTTTGTGAATGGCTTACACTTTTGTCCTTCCTTGCTTCCCTTATTTTATTGTTATAATCAATCTTGATAGATTGTATTTCTAATGACAGTTTATAGGGCATTCTGCTGCCATAATAAGGTGGCGGGTAGCCATAGGGATATCCGATGTAGGGATGTCCAAAATAAGGATATCCATAACCGAACCCATAACTAAAGGAGGGAACAATAACAATCCTTGATCCCCGATGGTAATAACCGCCTTTCCTTTGTGCTGATACTCCTAATGATAATGTTACTGATACCAGTACTATTAATAGTGCTTTCATAAAATATAATTTTTAAATTTTTCACTTTATTAGACGTCAAAAAGAGTGAAAAAGTAAAAGGCAGGATTCACTTATAACGATCCATTAACTTCTTATGCAGCGCAATTTTTGAAAGGGAGCATGGATTCAATTTATTGACAGAAAAAAATCCTGCTACAAAAAATTAGATAATATGCTGTAGTATGAAGGGAGCAAGACTTAAAGAATACAATCATTACGTGGCGGTGGAAGGCTGTATCCCGGTTTTGAATTCGAACATG
Organism: Ginsengibacter sp.; assembly: GCA_039933035.1. GTDB lineage: Bacteria > Bacteroidota > Bacteroidia > Chitinophagales > Chitinophagaceae > Ginsengibacter. The sequence continues at coordinate 4,242 of JBDTOV010000220.1, forward strand.
ACGAACCACGAGGTAATTAATGTTGATAAAATAAACCACGCTAATATTGGATAATTCATCCAGGTAATATAAGGAGACGCAGAAAACCAGCCACCAGAGTTATAAATTATATAACAGCCCAATGTATTTTTAATAAGTTCCCACCACAAAGCATAGCGATTTCGGTCCATGAGTTCACTGTAGGCATATACACTTAAAAAAATAAAAAGGCCGTATACATACATACCAGGTGACCCAATAGTGGCAATGTTTGCAAAAAGATAACTGGTAGTAAGCAACAGTACAATCAACTGAATCCAGGACCAGGTAAGCAATTCGTTAGAATACTCCGGATCATATTTTTCAAAATTATAGACGTCTTCAATTTTATAAACAGGGAATCTTTCGGCTACATCATCGGGGCGCCAGCCTGTGGGCATGATCCATATCCTTAATTTATCTTTCCATTTTTTTGCATACCAGGCATCTTTCATTAAGAGCCACACATGAACAAAATTTATTTTAACCGGGTTCCAGGTTCGCACCGGCCGGGTAATTCCGTAAACAGGTTGTACACCTGGCAATTCTTCCTGGAAAGTTCCAAAAAGCCTATCCCAAACTATGAATATCTGGGAAAAATTTTTATCAATATACTCCCGGTTTATAGCATGATGAACCCTGTGGTGGGATGGAGTTACTATTATTTTTTCGAGCCAGCCCATCTTATTGATGTGTTGGGTATGATACCAAAACTGGGCAAATAGTTGAATGGGCGCTACAATGGCAATTACCGTAGCGGGCACGCCAAGCAATGCTGCAGGCAACAGGAACACGGTGAATATTTTCACCACCTCAGCAATACTTTGCCTTAAAGCACAGGCAAGATTGAATTCTTCACTGCTGTGGTGAATAATATGGTTGTTCCAGAAAATATTATAATGATGAGCAATCCGGTGCACCCAATAACCGGCAAAGTCAAGTGCAACAAAGGCGGCGATGTAAACCCAAAGCCCGGGTCTAAGGTGAATAACGGCAATTTTATCTACGAGCCAGGTATAACTTATAATCACCAAACTCAATCCCAGCACATCTTTTGTTACATTGGTTATGCCTGATCCAAGGCTAGAAATCATATCCATTTGCCGTACAGTATCATTGCCTTTATGCCATCCATACCATTTCTCGAAGAGAACCAGTGCCAGGAATACAGGCATGGCGATTAATAATATTTTCCCGTACGCCTCCATATAAAGTATTGATATTAAAATTACGAAAGTTTACGGTAAGTATGTATTCTTTAGCAAACCGGTAAGTTCTTAATTCTACCTCGCAACATATCAGCAATACAATTCCAAAATAAGCACCGCTATTCCTGCATTTCATGAAGAATTCTCCCCGATAAAATTCACTTTTAATAATCTTCTATCGTATTCTGCAATTTCTTTATATAAATACCAGGTTCCGTGTCAATTTGTCTATTAATTATTATTGGCAAAAAGTTTGACAATGCTACCTTTGCAGCCAATTTTACTAAAATGGAAAAAAATAAAAAACATAAAACAGAAGGCACTATGGATAATCATGTGGACGCAGCGGACTTTTCTATAGATGAAAATATGGGCCAGGGCGGAGAACATTTGGAATCTGAAGCGGTAATCGCTGACGACCCAACTGAAAAACTAAAAGCTGAACTAGCCGAACAAAAAGATAAGTATGTTCGCTTATTTGCAGAATTTGATAATTATAAAAGGCGTACCTCGAAAGAAAGAATTGAGTTGATTCAGACGGCCGGTAAAGAAGTCATTACATCATTACTGCAGGTTATGGATGATAGCGACCGGGCAGAGAAACAAATGCAGCAAACCAATGATCCTGCCCAGATTAAGGAGGGCGTTCAGCTTGTTTTTAACAAGCTAAGGAGAACGTTGCAGGCACAGGGTCTTAAAGCTATGGAAAGTCTCAATACAGATTTTGATGTGGAGAAACATGAGGCGATTACCGAAGTTCCCGTGGACGATAACAACCTAAAAGGAAAGGTCATAGATGAAATTGAAAAAGGATATTATTTAAATGATAAGTTGATTCGGTTTGCTAAAGTGGTTGTAGGAAAATAAGTTCAAAATAAATCTTCCATAAGCCGGTATCTGCGGACGGCTCGTGGTTTCTTTGTTACGCAGTTCACAATAAATTGTATGGTAAGTTCAATGGCTTCAAAAAGAGATTATTACGAAATTTTGGGCGTAAGCAAGTCAGTTTCTGCCGATGAAATAAAAAAGGCGTATCGCAAGGTGGCAATGCAACATCATCCTGACAGAAACCCCGGCGATCACACTGCTGAAGACAAATTTAAGGAGGCGGCAGAAGCTTACGAGGTGCTGAGTGATCCTGATAAAAGGGCGCAGTACGATAGGTTTGGACACAGCGTTTCCGGATCCGGCCGCGGTGGTGGTTTTTCCGGTCACGATATGAATATGGAAGATATCTTCAGCCAGTTTGGTGATATTTTTGGCGAGGATGTTTTTGGTGGACTTTTTGGAGGAGGAAGAAGTGGCGGCCGTTCGTCAAAAAGCAGGGGTGTAAGAGGAAGTAACCTACGTGTAAAGATTAAGGTTAATTATGAGGAGATTGCCAAAGGCGCTTCAAAAACCATAAAAGTTAAAAAATATATTGCCTGCAATACTTGCGGAGGATCAGGTGCAAAAGATAAAGGTAGCATTCAGACCTGCAGCACCTGTGGCGGAAACGGGCAGGTACGTAAGGTGCAAAACACTTTCCTCGGCCAAATGCAAACCGTTAATACCTGCCCAACATGTAATGGCGAAGGCACGGTAGTTACCAGTAAATGTAATAACTGTAAAGGTGAAGGAAGAGTGTACGGAGAGGAAACCGTAACGCTCGATATCCCGGCTGGCGTGCAGGATGGTATGCAGCTAAGCATGAGCGGTAAAGGAAACATGGGCGAACGGGGCGGAGGCCCGGGAGACCTGATTATTTTGATTGAAGAAGAATCAAATCAGCAGTTGCACCGGGAAGGTCTGAACGTAGCATATGATCTGTACATTTCTATTCCCGACGCCGTTTTTGGTACCCAGGCCGAGGTGCCTACTATTGATGGAAGAGCAAAAATTAAAATTCCACCGGGAACGCAAAGCGGGAAGATTTTTCGCCTCAAAGGCAAAGGATTCCCATCAATAAACTCATACGAAAAAGGCGACCAACTCATTCACATAAATGTTTGGACACCCCAAAGCGTTTCCGCTGATGAAAAACAAGCGCTGGAACAGATGAGGCAGAGTGAGAACTTTAAACCAAAACCCGATAAAAATGACAAAACATTCTGGGAAAAAATAAGAGAGACTTTTAGCTAATATATTTTTATTATTCTGATTTAATTTATCAAGAAATGCCGGTTGCAAAAACGTAACTGGCATTTTATTTACATTAGCCTACCCTGTTTTTATTTCTTTCTTTTCCTTCTCTTCTCGTAGTAGATTGTTTTACATTTGTCAACAAGGCCTGTGAATTCATTTTCAAGATAATCCCCCGGGGCTAAAGATGACCTGGCAATATTATTTATCTCATCCCAGTCAACATTGTCGGGGAGATATTGCGATTCCCGTAATTTCAATCCGAACATGGTTACCGCAGTTGCAAAACGCAGGCTTCTGGAAATAGAATCAAAGGGAACATAATTTCGTGGACAAATGTAAGTGGCGAAATTTTCTGTGGTATCGGAAGGAAGCCTGAAATGCAGGTTGACATTTGCAAAATAGGAGCTATGGGATTTTATACCACTATCTGTATTTGCCGGAACTATTTCAAAAACGGCGGTGTTGCCCGTTCCGGCACCAATTTCACCCCCTTCAAGATCGTCTCCTTTTTCCGCAAGTACGTTTCTTTTGTTGTCATATCCAATCAACCGGTATTCTTTTACCGCACCAGGATTGAATATTATAGATATATAAACATCGTTTGCGATAGAATACATCGTTTGTGTAAATTCGGTAACCAATACCTTCTCTGCTTCCCGTATATCGTCTATGTAAGCAAAGTTCCCATTTCCTTTTTTGGCCAATACTTCAATTTTGGAATCTTTATAATTACCCATTCCCACACCAAGACAAGTGAGATAAACACCGGTCTGCCTTTCTCTGGCAATTAACTCTTCCAGTTCTTTTTCGCTGGTTTGACCAATATTAAAATCACCGTCTGTGGCAAGTATTATTCGATTATTTCCTCCTTTTATAAAGGTGTTTTCGGCTAGTTTATAGGCTGATCGTATAGCGGCTTCTCCCGGAGTATCACCGGAAGCGGTTAGTTCTTCTATTGCTTTGGTAATTTTTTCCTTTTGATCGCCACTGGTAGGTTGTAGCCAGGTACCCACTGAGCCACCATACACTACGATCGAAACCGTATCTTTCTGCCGGAGATTTTTTACAAGCAAACGAAAAGCTTCTTTTAACAAGGGAAGCCTGTTAGGAAGATCCATACTTCCGGAAACATCTATCAAAAAGACTAAATTGGATGATGGTA
>JBDTOV010000221.1:0-8674 GCA_039933035.1 Ginsengibacter sp.
AGACGCACGTACGCATCCTTTTAAACCGGATTTTTATTACAAGCTGATACCGTACGCTAACAGCTACTTTATACCTTGACGAAGACAGGAGATGATGGATATTGATTTGAACATACCGAACTAAATATCGAATATCTTTACCCTGTACAAGCCCCTGCCTGGAGGCTTCGGCGGAGACATAGGGTCTTTTAAATCATTTATCAAAAATACATGATAACCACATTTTATAAAACATCCTATCGCAGCCTGCTAAAAAACAAAGTATTTTCTTTAATAAATATTTCGGGTCTCGCCATTGGGATAACTACCTGTTTCTTTATTTTTCAATATGCTCATTTCGAACAGAGCTATGAAAAGTACAATGCTAATGCGGATGATGTTTATCGTGTACTGCTGCAATATCATACAAGCTCCGGTGATGACTATACAGAAGCGACCAATTACCCCGCAGTTGGTTCCGCACTGAAGGCGAATTTTCCTGAAGTAGTTTCTTTTGCCAGGTTGATTCCAACAAATATCATGTTAGCAACAGCAACCATTTCAAGAATAGAAGGAGGTGTTACTAAATTTTCCAGTAATGAAAAAAAGATTTTTTTTGCTGACGCCCCCATATTAAGAATGTTTTCTATCCCATTGATTTATGGGAATGACTCTACTGCACTCACGCAAATAAGCACTATTGTACTTTCAGAATCCGAAGCAAAAAAATATTTTGGGATTGAAAACCCAATGCATAAAACGCTTTTTCTGAATGGAGTTTTGGCTTTCACAGTCACTGGTGTATTTAAGGATGTTCCTGAAAACTCCCATTGTAAGTTCGATATGCTAATGTCTTTTCCCGACGATAAATTTCAATCCGATAACTGGAGTTGGGATGAGTTTTATACTTATGTAACGCTATCTCCTGGCACCAATCCAGGAACCCTGGAAAATAAGTTCCCAGCCCTCATCGAGCGATATGCAGGATCAAAAACAGCACAACAAAACTTCAAAAACCAAATTTCCTTACAACCCATAAAAGATATTCATCTCAACTCTCACTATCGAAAAGAACTGGAGCCAAACAGTAATGGCCGTGATATTTGGTTTCTTTCAATGTTAAGTTTTTTTGTCTTGCTGATTGCCTATATCAATTATATCAATTTATCTACAGCAAAGGTTATGGAAAGAGCCAGTGAGGTGGGAGTGAGAAAAGTAATCGGAGCATCGAAATTCCAACTGATAGGGCAATTCCTGACGGAGTCTCTTATAGTCAATTGCCTGGCTATTGTTTTAGCTGCCTTACTGGTATGGTGCTTAGCTCCTTTTTATGAAGACCTGGTTGGAAAAACCTTAACCAATTGGTTTTGGACATCGGGTATATTAGGTGAGCCGGTGTTTTGGATCGCATTATTACTGGTACTAATTGGAGGCTCTTTTCTTGTCGGAATATATCCGGCATTACTCATGTCAAAGTATAATCCGGTTGATGTTTTGAAAGGAAGATTTTATGGCTCACAAAATGGGATTATGATAAGAAAGGTATTAGGTACTTTTCAATTTTTAATAGCTATAATATTGATTGCAGGCTCATTAATAGTTTTTTACCAGTTAGCTTATATGAATAATCATTATTTGGGTTACAATAGTGCTCAAATTCTTGTGGTAAAAACTCCGGGAATATATGACCAAAAAGAATTTCCCAAAAGATATACACTTCAAAAAGAACTATTACAAAATACTTCTATAAATGGGGTTGGGCTTTCCACAGAGATTCCTGGTCAAACAATTGATCGCACAGCAGAGGTTGGAATGTTTGGAGATCCTTCGAGACGAAATGCAGGCGTTTCTATCGCCCAAATTGATAATCATTTTTTAGACGCTTACCACATACCGTTATCTTCAGGTAGAAATTTTGAACTACGGGATAGTGTAGATGTATTTCCGATCGATGGAGTATCATACCCCGGTAAAGTTCCTGTTATTGTAAATGAATCACTCATAAAAAATTTAGGCTTTAAAACGAACGAAGATGCTGTGAACAAATTAATTACATTTAGCATAGGCGAACACGAACTGAAGGGAGATATTATAGGGATTATTAAAGATTATCACCAAACTTCTTTGAAAGATCCGTTCAAACCCGCATTGTACCTTTTTCCGTCGCGGACAGAATGGAGATATTATTCAATTAGATTACTTACAAACAATTTAGAAAAAACCATTTCTTCTATACAGAATACTTATAAAGGCCTGTTTGCGGACAATCCTTTTGATTATTTTTTTCAGGACGATTATTTTAATGAACAATATAAGTCGGACCAGCGATTTGCTAAAATTTTCAATGTGTTTACAGCCTTATCCGTTTTTGTTTCCTGTATAGGCTTACTCGGGTTGTTAAGTTTTATAATCAGAATTCGAAGTAAAGAGATTGGCATCAGGAGAGTATTAGGAGCATCAGTTCGTCACATACTGGTTTTATTTTTTAAAGATTTCTTCAAATTAATTGTCCTCGCCACGTTATTTGCATTGCCAGCTATTTACTATGCCGGAAACAAATGGTTAAACAATTTTGCATTTCATGCGCCATTAAATCTGTTTGTTTTCATTTTACCACCGTTGATTTTGATGGCGATTACTTTTACTGCTGTTACGATACAAAGTTTACAAAGCGCTTTGTCCAATCCGCTATCTTCCCTGAGAGATGAATAGATAACCCGGGTTTTGGTAGCCCCGCCGGTTTTCAGTTTACCTTAGTGAATCACTTCCCGGTAAACTTATGCCCCCAGTTGAGCATCAGCTTGTGCAACCTTTTAATACGACCTGTAACTTAATTCAACTAATCCTTTCATCCCGCAGAAGTCCTGTGCACCGTTATATTTCCAATCTTCCGATCTTGCTTATGGCCTGTGTCATACTAAGGTGTCTTGTCTCCCGGATTAAAAGAATGTCCTGCCTGTGCGTTGGATCAAGGCAGGCTCTTTTGCAAGTTTGGCATTTGTGCGTCAGCGTTATGTAACTTGTAAATGTGACCGAACTGGTACGTTGGTTATCAATTCAAACTTTTTAAGCCATTAACTTAAATTCAGGGTAGTATTTATAACAACCTATTTTACAGCATACGATTCAAACCAATCAAACTTTTCTTTGATGATATTTTGCTTTTCTGCTTTTAGATAATTCAAAAAAGAATTTGCAACCATTGAAAAGCCCTTGTCCTTTAACCAAATTAAATTCCAAACGGATTTTATTGGAAATCCTTTTACCGGAATAATTTGCAGCTCGCCATTGTTCAGTTCATTTTTAATTCCAATCAAAGGCATAATGGAAAAGCCCATGCCTGCAATGACCGCTTGTTTTACCGCTTCGTTGGAAGTGAGTTCCATTTTCTTTTTTACAGACAGTTTGTTTTTCAAAATAAATTTCTCCATCACATGCCTTGTGCCCGATCCTTCTTCCCGATAAATTAAAGGAAGTGCTTGCAATATCTTTTTGTCATAAATTTTTTCTTTAAATTTTTTTTCTTTGTTACCGACCAGGTAAAGTTGGTTTTGCATCAATCCCAGTTTATTCAATTTCATGTTATCAGGCATTACTGATACCAGGGAAAAATCCACTTCATTATTTTCTAAACTCTTAATCACTTGCGCCTTGTTGGTTACATCAAGTTGTAATTCTATTCCCTCATGTTGCTTTAAAAAACCCGAGAGAAAATAAGGAATAATATATTTTCCGGTTGACACAACAGATATTTTTAAGTTGCCAATTAATTGACCCTTGTAAGCAAGTGTTTTATAATTGATGGCATACACTTCGTTTAAAATTCGTTCGGCAGCTACGGCTATTTCTTTCCCAAATTCAGTAATGAAGATTTTTCTTCCAACCATTTCAGTTAATGGAATATCAAACTGGGCTTGAAAATTTTTAAGTTGGATGGATACTGCCGGTTGTGTCAAATGCAATTCCTCCGATGCTTTTGTTACGCTTAGTGTTTGTGCAATCTTCAGGTAAATTCGCAATTGGTTAAGCGTATAATTCATAAATATATTTTATGATAATGATTATAAAGTTATATGAAAACTTATGAATACAGAAGCGCACTTTTGCGGTATCAAAAATTAAAATTAAAAAAACATGACAGAGACAAAAAGAATTACAGTTGCAAAAGGAGACGGAATTGGTCCAGAAATTATGGACGCCACTCTTGAAATCCTTTGGGCAGCAGGTGCAAAAATTGAAATTGATGAAATTGAAGTGGGAGAAAAAGTTTACCTGTCAGGTAACACGTCAGGCATTGCAAAAGAATCCTGGGAAATCATCAGAAGAAATAAAGTTTTTTTGAAAGCACCCATTACCACACCGCAGGGCGGCGGCTACAAAAGTTTAAATGTTACCACCCGAAAATTCCTGGGGCTTTATTCCAATGTGCGGCCCTGTATGAGTATGCATCCATTCGTACAAACCAAACATCCTGTGATGGACATCGTAATTATAAGAGAAAACGAGGAAGACCTGTATGCAGGAATTGAACATCAGCAAACCGACGAAGTGGTGCAGTGTTTAAAATTAATCAGCCGTCCGGGCTGTGAAAAGATCGTTCGCTATGCTTTTGAATATGCCAAACAATACAGTAGAAAAAAAGTAACCTGTTTTACAAAGGACAATATCATGAAACAAACCGACGGCTTGTTTCACAAAGTGTTTGATGAAATTGCAAAGGAATATCCGGAAATCGAAAACGAACATTGGATCGTGGATATAGGGGCAGCTAAAATGGCGGATACACCCGAAGCGTTTGACGTAATTGTGATGCCAAATCTATATGGGGATATACTTTCCGATGTGGCAGCACAAATTACAGGCTCAGTTGGTTTGGCGGGTTCTGCAAATATTGGCGAAGAATGTGCCATGTTTGAAGCCATTCATGGTTCTGCCCCGCGAAGAGCCGGGCAAAATTTAGCAAATCCTTCCGGCCTGCTGCAAGGTGCTGTGCTGATGCTTAATCATATCGGGCAAACCGAAGTGGCAGAAAAAATTGAAAACGCATGGTTAAAAACAATTGAAGACGGAATACATACTTATGATATTTATAAAGAAGGTGTAAGCAGGCAAAAGGCAGGCACAAAGGAATTTGCAAAAGCAGTTATAAATAATCTTGGAAAAAAGCCCGCTACACTAAAGCAGGTAAGTTATGCAAAAGGCAAAGCATTAAACCTCCCAAAATATAAGCGCAAAAAACCACAAGTAAAAGAACTGCTAGGAATAGATGTATTTGTGGATTGTGCCGATAAAACTCCGGATGAGTTGGCAAATCAACTGGAGCAACTCAACACCGATACAATAAAACTCTCCATGATCACCAACCGGGGTGTAAAAGTATGGCCGGATGGTTTTGAAGAAACTTTTTGTACAGACCATTGGCGTTGCCGCTTCAAAGCTGTCAGTGAAACAACCGTAGCCAAACAACAAATCATTGACTTGCTGCAAAAAGCAATTGATAAAAATATTGATACCATTAAAACAGAAAATTTGTATTCGTTCGATGGTAAACCTGCCTTCTCACTTGGTCAGGGTCAATAAAACATAAAATTAAATGGATAAAAACTACAATTTTAAATTAATCAATGGCACGTTCACGGTGTCAGATGCCTCCAACGTTCTTTTTGACCTGATTAGTAATAAAATTCATTTTCACACAATGGAAAATTTTAGCAGCCAGGAAAGATTTGGCAAAGATGCCGCTCATTCACAAAGACGGATACAGGACTTAAAAAAAGTGCAGGGAGCGTTAAAAAACTTCTTTGATATAACAGAAAAAAAAGACGTACAACTAAAAATAGAAGGCTCAGTAAAAATTACCATTGTGGAGTAACCAGGGTTTGTTGATTGAAAATAAATACCCGTTTTAAGGAAGCAATCATAACAACAAAAAATAAAAAAAAGCAATGAACTTACAACTTTTACAGGGACAATTTTCCCCCCGGGAAGCCATTGACATTATTACGAAAATGGTGCATATAAAAATTAAATTCCATGAGGATAAAATTTTTTCACATGCTAATGAAGAAGATATTAAGATGAGAGAAAAGCGAATAAAGCAACTGCAAAAAGAATTATACGAAGTAAGAAATTTTATCACTGATAAAAAAGCCAAAATTGGATTAGAGTCAGTCCTGGAAATTCATTAATGATTCTGATCTATGTTTGAAAATCGAATATTAGTGATTGCTACAAAGCATAAAAAAGAAAAAATAATTGCCCCATTATTTGAAGCGGCATTTGGGATAAAATGTTTTGCACCTGAAAATTTTGATACCGGTTCGCTGGGGACTTTTACAGGAGAAATTGAACGCAAGGAAGATCCCATAACAACTATGAGAAATAAATGCCTTCAGGCGATGCAAATAAGTAATTTCGATTTGGGTGTTGCCAGCGAAGGTTCATTTGGTCCACATCCTACAGTCTTTTTATTTATGCTGATGACGAGTTTTTGATCTTAATTGATAAAAAAAATAACCTGGAAATAATTGAAAGAGAGCTAAGCCTGAAAACAAACTTTAACGGCACGGAAATAAAAACAGAAATGGAGTTAACTGAATTTACCAACAGCGTAAAATTTCCTTCGCATGCTTTGATTTTGCGAAAGGCAAAGGATAATTATACGGAAATCATCAAAGGGAATTAGTGATTGGGAAACGCTTAGGGAAGCATTTCAAATACTTTTTAATAAATATGGAAGTGCCTATCTGGAAACGGATATGAGAGTACTTTATAATCCTACAAGAATGGAGGTAATAGAAACCGTTGCAAAAAAACTTATTAAGAAAATAAATTCTCTTTGCCCTCCTTGCAATACTCCCGGCTTTGGAGTTACAGATGCGATAAAAGGGCTTCCATGCAGTTTATGCGGCTTGCCCACAAGCTCAACTTTAAGCCATATCTATGAATGTAAAAAATGCGGTTTCAGAAAAGAAGTACAATTCCCGTTAAACATAACAGAAGAAGACCCGATGTATTGCGATTATTGCAACCCATAAACATTGTAAATGAATAGAACTTTGATAAAATGTGTGACGATAGTAAATGAAGGAAAAATTACTGTGGCTGATTTTTTAATTAGCGGGGAAAGTGTTAAAAAAATAGAAAGTTCTATTGCTGCACCTGGTGGAAATTTAAAAACGATTAATGCAGAAGGTTTGTTTCTTATTCAGGGAATGATAGACGACCCTGTGCATTGTAATGCCATAGGGAACATGATCCGTATTGGCCAATAGTGCTACCACTTTTTTACTTCATCAAGGTCTGTAAACAATAATTCCCTGGCGAGTTTTTTTAAAGATGCATAATCGCCCTCGAAGTGACAGGTGAGCTGTCGGTATGTTTGCGTTTCACCGGGTTGTAATTCTTTTACCGGAGAGGATGACTCTATCTCGTAAAAAGGCCCCAACTGGGTTCCATCGGGCAGGGGCCCGTCGTTGTAGGAATTAATGACATCGCCCTTAAAGGGCTCCTTTTGAATTTCCCATTTTGAATTCACATACATGCCATCCGGGTGCACTTCTGGAATTAGAATGGTGAGCACTTTTTTTTCAAAATCAAAACTGCCAACCACCGGTTTGGCAACCAAAGGCGATATACCGAGCTTCCCTCTTGATTTGCCATCGCAGCGGAAAAATAAAACACTGTCCTTTACCAGCAACCTGTCTGCAGGAATTTTTCCAAAATAATCATCCGTTATATGAGATGAGGCGTCCGCTCCGGGCACAAACGGAATGACCACCTTGGTTTGGGGTGTCGGGTTCATCATGCCGAGCAACCAGATAGACAATAAACCGGTACCGCTTTTCCATGCCTCCTTTCCTGTATTGGTTATTTGATTATTGGATTCATAGGCCACATACGCAACACCGGCAGGTAGGGCTATTTGCAAACTTTTTTCCACAGCGTCTTTACCCGGCAACGTTATCGTTCTTTTTATATCAAGGGAAAATTTGGTGCCCGAATAATTGGTAATTACCGCGCTTTTGGTAAACGTAACAGAGGAGGCGCTTTGTTGTGAAATATCGTATGTTTCCGTATCAACGACGGGAGGCACCTGCCAGTGGGCGATTGAAAACGAATCGCCTTTTTTAAAATAAATCGAATATTGTCCCCCTTCAGGTCCCAGCCAGAATCGCTCTTCCCCACCGAAGGGATTAAACTGTTTTTTCTTTTCGCCGGAGGCAATCAGCCCGTAATTTATCCAGCCATAGCTGTTACCACTGTCACCTGTAGCAGTGCTGGTCATTACTCTTCCCTGGTAACCGGCGCTTACTAAAACTTTCATATCTCCCTCACGTAATTCTACCGGGTTTGAAGTGTGCTCTTTTAGAAATGCCGCGTCATAGCCATATGAGCCTTTGGGTAAAGGTGCGTTGGCTTCGCTTGTTTTATTTCCGTCGTTGTTGTTACATGCGCCCATATACAAGAGTACGAAAACCGGGATTATTTTGTTCATATTAAATTGTTTTGAAAATATATCTATTATCGACGTATTACCAACATGATGCTACAAAACTGCTTTTTATGGAGCCGGTGTGTCAACCTCTTTCCTACACGGGCTGAAATATACACAAGTTTAAAAAATATATTGATTTCACGGGTATTCTTTTTAGCATATTAATGAACCCGTGTAACATTAGGCTCAAAATGTCAC
>JBDTOV010000222.1:0-8653 GCA_039933035.1 Ginsengibacter sp.
GTAAATATTCTGAATGGAATTTCTGAATTGTATTTTCAGCGGGCAACTAATCGTTACGACAGCAATCTCCTAATATCCCGGGAATTTGCAAATAATGCTTTACAATTATCGAAACAAATACATTATACAAAAGGAACCGGCATTGCTTTTTTTAACGCAGGAAACGTCTTATCATATAAAGAGGACCTTCATAATGCCATTGTACTCTTTACTGAAGCCATTCCTTTTTTTAAAGAAATCAACGATAATAAAATGCTTGGCATGTGCCTGGAAATTATTGCCGATTGTATTCATGAACTTGGCAACAACCAGCAGGCAATTAAATATTATGATTCGTCACTAACCGTATTTCAAAAAATTAAAGACACTTCCGGCTTAATCTTAAATCTTGAGTGGAAAGGGCATAGTTATTTTGATATGGGAGATTATAAAAATGGATATAAATACGGGAAGGATGCTTCAGAACTCGCTCAAAAAACCGGGGATACAATTGCACAAATTCATACAGCCAGTCATCTGGCTAATTTATTTCTAGGAGCGGGCATACCTGAAACCGCTTTAGAATACATGCGGATTATTACCCACTTTTATCCCAATATATATAAAACAAAAAAAGTTTCATCATGGCAAACCTGGTGGGGTTTATTAAAGGCAGGCGAAGCATATATACAACTCGGAGAGATAGACTCAGCGATGCAGGTTGCACAAATTACAGGATTTGATCTTGGTGACACTGACCAGGATTTATTCTTAGGGCATTTATATAATGCACGACATGAGTATAACAAGGCACTTCCCTATTGTTCAAACGGCTTACAAATGTCAGAGCGAAGTGGTCACAAAATAACCCTGGCGCGACATGCGAATGAATTAAGCCGCGTTTATATTCTTATAAAAAAGTATGATTCTGCTTTGCACTATGCAAATAAAGCATTGCGGGCCGCGAAAAGCATACATGCGCTTTTAGAAATGAAAAATGCTCTCGGCAATCTCGCCGATATTTATGATAGAACTAAAGATTATACGAAAGCGTATCACTTTACCCAATTATATAAATCCTTAAGTGATTCATTGGCGCCGGAAGAATACAAGAGAAAACTGGCGCTTGTACAAATACAGCGGCAACTTGAAAATCAACAGCAGCAGGCGCAATTACTGGTAACAGAAAATAAATTGCAATTGCAGCGAAATGCTTTTGAAAAAGCCAGGGCACGAAGAATTCAAATCATGGTAATCATTATTATTGGCGCAACGGCTTTGGTATTTGCTGCGGTAATAATCAATCTTCGCCTGAAACGAAAAAAAGACCAGTTGCAAAAAAAGCAATTGCAACAGGAACTGGAATTACAGGCCGCTGAATCGAAACGTCTTGAGGCAGATTTTGCGGTTCGCTTAATGGAGCTTGAAATGCTGGCGCTCCGTGCCCAAATGAACCCGCATTTCATTTTTAACTGTTTAAGTTCTATCAACCGGTTTATCTTAATAAATAATACTGAAGCCGCTTCCTCCTATCTTACTAAATTTTCCCGGCTTATAAGAATGGCTTTACAACATTCTGAAAAATCAATGATAACATTGGAGAAGGAATTAGAAATGTTGCGTCATTATTTAGATTTGGAAAGACTTAGATTTAAAAATGTTTTCGATTACAGTATTACATTTATTAACACCATTGATACCACTGCAATATTCATCCCGCCTTTAATATTGCAACCTTTTGCTGAGAACGCTATCTGGCATGGATTAATGCATAAAAGGGGTTCTGGTCATCTTGATATTGCATTAAGTATTGAAGGCAAAATTTTAACCGGCATCATAACCGACAACGGCATCGGGAGAACTGAAGCTGCATTGCTTAACAGCAAAAATGCAGAGAAGGAAAAATCTATGGGAGTTCAAATTACGGTAGAGCGGTTAGCGCTTCTGAACAAGACAACTGACCAGAAATCTTTTTTTGATGTAGAAGATATTATAGACAAAGAAGGGAATACTTCGGGCACTAAGGTTGAACTGAAAATACAATATAAGGATATGGTTGAGGCTTTTGAATGACTAAAATTAAATGATTACGGCAACCATAATTGATGGCAAAACCGATTGGTGCGAATCGTCGGCAAATAATTAGAAAGGTATTCGTATATCTTCCAGGTGCCAGGCAGCGCGAACGAAATTTTTCTTCTTTTACTTTTAGCTAATGCAAAAACTTGCTAAATGAAATTTAAATGGGTGATATTGTTTTTATTGATTCCTCTTTTTTCACTATCACAAAGCAAGCAAATAGACAGCCTTAAAAAGGTATTGCTTGTTACCGGGGATACTGCCAGGATTGATTGTTTAAATAAACTGAGTTCAGCCTATTTTATAAACGCCCTCGCTGAAACTTATTATTACGTGCAGACTGACACGGCAAGGTTATTTGCCTTAGAAGCTTATGAACAGTCCGTGGTAATGAATTACAAAATGGGAATGGCACAAGCCTTGCAAAATCTTGGCGAAATAGAAAGGGACCGGGATAATTTTATCGCTTCAGAAGATTATTTACGCAAGGCTTTGGGTTTGTTTAAAAAGATGCACGCAGTAAAAGAAACGAGCTGGTGTTATTTTAAATTTGGATGGAGTCTTTTTTCACAATGCAAATTCCCGGAAGCAAAAGCTGCTTATGAAAAATCACTGCCATATTATCTTGACGTTCATGATAAGGAAAAACAAACCATGTTATACCGGATGATTTCTTATACATACAGCTCACAGGGATATAACGAAAAAGCTTTTGAATACCTTTTGGAGGCGAACAGGATAACTCAAAAAATAAATGATTTCAGGGGGTCGGTTTCCTCACCACAGGTGTTAGGAATGCTATATGAAGAGGCAGGACAACGGGAAACAGCGCTTGACTATTTCCGGTTAGCCGCACAAAACGCAAAAGCAAAAAATCAGCCGGTGCGGTATAATAAAATAATGGGGCATATATCTGCTTACTGCAATCAATTCGATTCGGCCATCTATTACTTTAAACAAGCGCTTGGCTTTGTGAAATTGAGAACGACCGACACTTCCATTTTAAAAAACGTGCTGATAGGGCAGAATGTAATATTTGCTGAAATATATATGAAGCAAAAAAATTATGACAGGGCTATAGCAATTTTGATAGAACCTATGTTATTTTATGAAAAAGGAAATGACCGGGGAAGATTAATGAAAGTATTATTAGACATGGCCAGTGCATATCAAATGCAAAAGAAAGCCGCGATGTCTTTTTTGTATGCAAACCGGTTAGCCGTCACTGCCCGTGCATCCAACGCCAGGCCATTCATCCGGGATAGCTATGAATTGTACTGGAAATTGTACAGCCAGCAAGGAAGAACGGACAGCGCTTACAAGTACTACCTGAAATACATAGCTGTAAAAGATTCCATTTTAAAAGATGAGTATCTAAGAAACATTGCTTTATCAGAAATGAAAGCAACTGATGAACAGCAAAAAACAAAAATTGACTTGTTGCAAAAAGATCAGCAGATTAAACAACAACAATTGATGTATCAGCAACAAACATTGAAAGGAGAATCTTTGATCAGGAATATTCTTATAGTAAGCATCATCTTGATCCTGGCGATAGTCATTTTTATTATTAGAAATATTTCGCTTAAAAGAAAAAATGAAAAACTTCAAAGCGAAAGAAAGCATTCGCTACTTCAACAACAAGCCACCGAACTGGAAATGCAAGCCCTGCGGTCTCAAATGAACCCGCATTTTATTTTCAACTGTTTAAGTTCTATTAACCGTTTTATTTTAATAAATAACACAGAAGCTGCTTCCTCCTATCTTACAAAATTTTCGAGGTTGATAAGAATGGCTTTACAACATTCTGAAAAATCAATGATAACCCTGGAGAAAGAATTAGAAATGCTGCGACATTATTTAGATTTGGAAAGGCTTCGATTTAAAAACGCATTTGATTACAGCATAACATTCGTCAATACGATAGACACATCTACAATATTTGTTCCGCCTTTGATATTGCAACCTTTTGCCGAAAACGCCATTTGGCACGGCCTCATGCATAAGAAAGGAACAGGGCACCTGGATGTCGCCTTAAGTGTTGAAGGTAAAATTTTGACGAGCATTATTACCGACAATGGTATTGGCAGAAGTGAGGCTGCTTTGCTGAAAAGTAAAACTGCGGAGAAAGAAAAATCTATGGGTATGAAAATTACCGTAGAAAGATTGGCTTTGTTGAACAAGACCATTGATCAAAAATCTTTTTTTGATATCGGTGATATTGTAGATACAGAAGGTAATACTTCAGGTACAAAGGTTGAACTGAAAATACAATATAAAGACATGATTGAATCTTTTGAATAAAAACAAAAATCAGATGATTACTGCCACTATAGTAGATGATGAACAGGATTGTTGTGAAGCGATCGCAACATTATTAGAACGGTATTGCCCCGAAGTAAAAATTTTAGACATTTGCTATTCTGCAGATGCCGCGCTCCAATCTATTAAAGAGCACCCGCCACAAATTCTTTTTCTCGATATCGAAATGCCTTTCATGAATGGCTTTCAGTTGCTGGAAAATCTGGAAAATATAAATTTCGAATTAATATTCACTACCAGCTATGATCAATATGCTATCAAAGCCATACGCTTCAGTGCGCTTGAATATTTATTAAAACCAATAGATCTAGATGAATTGCAACAGGCTGTAAAAAAAGCGGTAAAGCGTAATGCATTCCCGCATCCGCAACAACTGGAAATTCTTTTGGAGAAACTAAAACATCCTGCCGTTCTTTTTAATAAGGTGGCCATACCAACGATGGAAGGATTTCAATTTGTGCTGGCAGAGTCCATCATAAAATGCGAGGCTGATAACAACTACACATCCTTGTTTTTAAAAGATAAAAGAAAATTGGTTGCATCCCGTAATCTGAAAGATATTGAAGAAATGCTCGAAGATTATTCTTTTATTCGGGTGCATAATTCCTACCTGGTAAACATAAACGAAGTTGAGAAATATGTAAAAGGAGAAGGAGGTTATTTGGTTATGAGCGACGGTTCCATCGTTAATGTATCACGGAGCCGTAAGGAAATACTATTGAAAAAAATTATTGCCACAAAGAAGTGAGATGGAGCAATTTTAATATTGACCCCAACTGTTATTGGGGAAATTGGCGTCACTGGTATCGGCTTATGCATATCCTTAAAAGCAAACGTGGATTGCTGCAGGAAAGAAAAATACTACGCCTGCACAGATATCACTGGCATGGGTTGCTTGTACAAAAACCATGGATCTTCCCATACCCGGAACTTCAAAGTTGAATACAATGAAAGAAAATATTGGTGCAGTTAATGTTGCTCTGAATGCCAATGAACTCCGGGAGATTGAAGATGCAGCTTCAAAATATGGAAACAGCGTTTACGCTATCCCGAAAGTATAAAGCGAATGACGGGCCTTTGATATCTTCGTACTTAATGTCAGCGAAAAAAGCTCTACCCTATGTAAAATTTATCCTGCACCAGGGGGGGTAAAATATTTCAAAGCTTTCGCAGCAAATTAAATCAGTGTGCTCCGGCTATTGTAAAGACCCTCGATAAATTAAATCCAAATCTTATTTCACCTTTAGCCCAACTGTTCGTGGTGGTCGTAATAAATGCCTTCTCGTTCATACCCGTTGAATTTGAAAAGTGCAACTGGAACACATGACCCCCGGTTTCTATATCAAAGCCTATGGATAAGGGATCTTTATAAATTGTTTTATCGAGGCCCTGAATGATATAGTGATAGTCCACAACAAAAGCCGTTCGTTTCGATAATTTATAGCGCATTCCTATGCCCAACGCATATATATCATTTTCGTCAGTACCCAACGTAACGAGGTTACGGTGTACAAATGTTGGAGCCACTTGCAGGCTAAAATTTTCACTGAATTTTCTACCGACAATTATTTCGTTGTAAAAAGCCAGGTGGCTGGTAAGATAATTTTTACGGGTTGGGTCAGCCCAGGGCATGGTACTGATGGTTACACCGGTTACTAATACCACAGAAACAGGGGATGGCATATGCCCACCTCTTGACTGCCATATAGGGCGGAACTTAATAAATCCATCCCATTCTTTACCTACATTACTTCTGCCAAATCCCAAAGTGAGGTTTTTTGAAACACCATAATCAAAACCAAAACGCATATTCGCCTGGTCTAAACCAAAAAGGTTATTAATGCCGGAACTTACTGGTCCAAACCGGTGCAGTATCCTAAAGTCTAATACGCCCTTGCCAAGAAACTCCATGGAATGTCCATTGATAACACGGGTCGATTTAAAAGCATTTGAGATATGTTCTTTTTTGTTTTGATCTTCCTTGTCCACTATTGATAATAAATCGTCCTGGGCAAAAACTGACGAAGAATTAATGAAAAAAAACAGTACGAATATCGTTCGCGTTATGGTTCGCATGGTGGTATTATTTTAAAACAGAATAATTACAGGTGACTTTTATTTTAGCTGTTTTGGATATTTTATCTTTCACCAAACCTGGTATGGCAATTTGATAATCATCCAGCACAAGGATAAAATCGGCGGTTGCTGAAATGTCCTGGTCATTAATCTTAATGATACCAGGTGTTTGTATTTCTTTTTTAACACCGTGCATTTCCAGTGTACCTTTTACGACAACCCGGTAAGTACCGTTTTTATTAAAATTCACTTCATTAATATTGGTGATCTTCCCTTTAAAAACTGATTTGGGGTATTTATCACTTTCCATGTAATTCTCGTTAAAATGTTCCTGCATCAGGGCACGCTTAAACTCGAACCCATTTACCAGCATGGCAAATTCATACTGGCCCGTTGCTACATCAAGCACACTTGTTGTTGAATTGTTAATAGCGTCAATATCTTCAAGGGCTGTACCCGCTTCAATAGAAATGGCGCCTGTTTTAGTGTAGTACCTCTTTTGACTGAAGGAAATATGCACCAGCAAAAATGCGGTTATAATAAGAAAGATCTTTTTCATGGTAATTGGTATTTATTTTTCAATACTGCATTTGTTTAATATAATATCCGTTAATTTTCCCGTGCATTTTCCTTTCACCACTATTTCTTCACCCTCTTTTATTTGTTTTACTGATCCGGCTTCATCAGCATAAAAACTGCAGGTGATAGAGGCAATGGGATCCCCGCTATCCAAAATAATGGTAGCCTGGCCCGTTGATTGTTCCAATTTTATATCAGACACTTTGCCTTTTACGGAAATCACTTTATTCAGGTATTTAAGATTGGCGGCAGCTTCATCCTTATTAAAATCATCCATTAAGTTAGTGGCACTGAGTGAATAGTCAGCTTCTATTGTGCGTACATCCGCCGGCTTTGCATTAAATAAATAGAGCCCATAGCCTGCTGCCGCAAGAACGATCATCAGAAGTACCAATAAAATTTTCCATTGCTTTTTCATAAAATCAAATTCAATTATTAATTGAACCAGAGGAAATCCAGCAGCTCAATACTGCTATTTCAGAGGTCGTAAGTGTTCCACCCGGGGGCATAGTTTTGTCTATAATGCAACGTTGCCTGATGCGGGAAGCCTTAGCGTAAATTTGTGCATACGTTTCAAGTATGGTTCCGCCTGCCGCACTAATTACATCATGGCAACCAACTGTTGCGCATTTGTTTCTTATAATTGGAAACACATCGATACTAAATTTTGCACTTATGCTGGTGCATGGTGCTGCTGGGTAAAGAAATTGTTCTTTATCATAATAACACCCTGAAACAATCGATATTATTACAACAAAAAGGATGATAGCAAAAATTTTAGTTGAACGCATATGAGATTTTTATTATTATCTTTTTAATTGTTTGGCATGCCGGCATTTATCCACTTCTGAATCTGGGCTACCTGGCAATCGGCTAATTTGCTGGTCCCTTTTGGCATGGCAGAATAGCCCGCAGTATGGTTAATACTACCCATCAGCCTTCCGGATGCAGATGCTTTTACCACGGCGAATGTGCTTAGGTCTACGCCGCCGCCGAGCGAAGCAGGGTTGTGACATCCTTTGCAATACGTATTTATAGTAACTGAAACAGCCCCGGAATAAGTATAAAGTGCTGTGTCGCAGCCGCTGTTGCATTGGTTATTTAAGGCTCCCTGGTTTATCCATTTTTGAATATTGGCGACCTGATCTGTTTTCAGCGGCCCTGATGGTGGCATTTTATGCTCTCCCGTACTGCTAAGGATAGTGTACAACTTGCTGCTGCCCGCATTAAAAGGTTTTACGTAAGCAAATATGTGGCTATAATCAGTTAATGTTACTCCTTCGGCTCGTGATATTGCATCGTGGCAACCACTTGTTGCGCAATTTGAGTATATTAACGGTAATATTACATTAGTAAAATATACGGAATCAGGGCTACAACTGGCACTTTGGGTGGTGGTATCGCCACCGCTCCCTCCCCCTGGAATTGTTATTATCGGAATTTCATGTTTACATGTGATTGTCAGGAAGGAAATTGCTAAAAATAGCAAAAAGAGTATTGAAAATTTCGTGGTTTTCATAGCCATAGCAGTATTAATTCCACCTACAAAATTAATTATTTATTCAGAGTCTATCGGTGATAGCGGGTAGTGAAAGAACTGACGCATATCATGCATGAC
>JBDTOV010000223.1:0-8637 GCA_039933035.1 Ginsengibacter sp.
ATTCTCATTCTTTGCTTCTTTACTACCGCATTTTGCCAGGATAAAATACCTGTGTTTGTTTCCGGAACTGACGGTTATAAGAGCTATCGTATTCCTGCTATCGTTGCTACAACAGGCGGAAGCCTGCTTGCTTTTGCAGAAGGCCGGGTGCATGATTCGGGTGATTTTGGAGACATTGATATTGTAATGAAAAAAAGTATGGACAAAGGTAAAACATGGAGCGGCCTCCGGCGTGTTTTGGATGCTGATTCACTGCAGGCCGGGAATTGCGCCCCCGTTGTAGATACTGATGACCCCGCCTACCCGCAGGGAAGAATTTTTTTATTTTATAATACCGGTAATAACCATGAAGGTGAAGTAAGGAAAGGAAATGGATTGCGCGAGGTATGGTATAAAACATCCACAGATAGCGGTGAAACATGGTCTGATGCCGTAAACATTACCACAGAGGTACACAGGCCAAAACAACCGCTAATAAATCCTCATTACAATTTTCCGGAAGACTGGAGAAGCTATGCCAATACGCCGGGGCATGCAATGCAATTTCAAAATGGAAAATATAAGGGGCGCATTTTTGTAGCCGCTAATCATTCCAGCGGTAACCCAGCGCAGCATTCTATGGACTACGATGCACATGGATATTTCACAGATGATCATGGAAAAACTTTTCATTTAGGTGAATCCATACATATGCCCGGCAGTAATGAATCTACGGCTGCAGAATTAAGCCATGATAAATTATTGATGAACAGCCGCAATCAGCGCGGAGATGTGCGTGCAAGGATCGTTTCTATTAGTAGCGATGGCGGTGCAACCTGGGATACAACTTACTTTGATGCAACTTTAATTGATCCGGTGAATGAAGGAAGTTTATTAACGGTTGGGTATAAGAATGGAAAGAAAATCATTGCATTTTGCAATGCAGCAGATACAAAACGCAGGGACAACCTTACTTTACGCATTAGTTATGATGATGGGAAAACCTGGAAAAAATCTTATTTAATTGATAAAAGCCCAAACGGAAAGGGTGACTACACAGCTTATTGCGACCTGGCGAAATTAGGGAACAAAGAAATTGGCGTATTATACGAACGAGATAATTATAAAGAAATAGTTTTTACGGTAGTAAAATGGTAGTTACTCCGCCGCCGGTAAATGTATTCGATTCAAATCTGAATGAGGGCGGCTTAACCAACCTTGCAAAGACATGTTTCGCATACCTTCGACGCGATCGGGAACAACTGCAAGCCTAAATATGGTGGGGTTGTCGTCAAAAGTCTTATAGGTCAACGGGATTTCGGATTGCCGAGTTCAGGTACAATTACCTGGAAAATAGTAATCAGGTGGTTATAGTTTTGTTCATTTTTTGGAATTTTTTAGTCTTGTTTTGAAAAATGCATTCGCATGATTTACTTTTTACGCGGCCAGTTCCAATGTATCAAATCTTTGCTCCAGGCAATGCCAATTGAGGCATTTTTATCAAAATCGCCATCTTCCTCGGTCAGAGGACCCGATCCATGGAAAAACATCAAATAATTACCGCAGTTCGGATTTTTTCTTAAATCCACAACGGTTCCCGCAGTAATCCTGCCTTTGGCCCACGGCCAATCTTTTTGACCTAAAGTTATCAGGTTTCCGAATTCTTCCCAGTGTTTTAAATCTTTTGATTTCTTGATTCCGATTCCATTTTTTATAGAATGGAAAAGAGTGTACTCATCATTTTCTTTTAAAACACTTACATTCTCTCCGGATTCTGTATGCCCAAAATATTTCCAATTTTTGAAATCGTAGGTATAGCTGATACTTACCCCGTTCTGTTTATAGAAACACCACCATTTTACTTTTTCATCTTTGTCTTCCATCAGATAAGGGTCAATCATCCTTCCCATATCCTGTTGAGATATTTCATTTCCTTTTACCCTTATTAATTCCGGAGAGCTCCAGGATTTAAGATTTTTACTTCTCATGATATAGATACGTGCATCGCCTGTGCCAAATTTGGGCATATCTTTCACGTAGTAGCCGGGCCGTGGATAGGTTTGCAAACAAAGGATCCAATCTTTTTTGAACCGGATAACATTTCCCGGGCTGGAATAGTCCAGGTGCTGGTCACGTGCGGTCAATATTTTTTTATCACTCCATTTTCTTAAATCTTTGCTGGTACTCATGGCGGTGTAAGAATAAACTTTGCCATCAGTT
The DNA here is from genome assembly GCA_039933035.1 of Ginsengibacter sp. Taxonomy (GTDB): domain Bacteria; phylum Bacteroidota; class Bacteroidia; order Chitinophagales; family Chitinophagaceae; genus Ginsengibacter. Next base: position 2,200 of record JBDTOV010000223.1, read on the forward strand.
TCACTTTTGACCATGGTAAAGAATAAGTAAAAAACTTTATTATGATACAGTACTGCGGGGTCTCTGTAAGCGATGGAATCATTCCCCTTAAAAATTATCGGAGAGCCCAGGGATTTCAATATGTTTTGTTGGGCGGATAGCATTGTAGAAAAAAAAGGGGCCAATACTAACAGTGCCGTGTGTACGAAGAATGTCTTTATGATATGGATTGATTTCAAAAATATGTTTTTAAATATGGTAACGATCGGTATCTCAGACGGGGATTTTCATTACATGCAGCGGCTTTGATCTTTTTTAAGGAATAAAAGTTTACAAAATTTTGGCAACAGACTTCGCCTTGTCATCCAATCGCACATAATTTGTATTGTACAGGATGATTTGTTCCTTCCCCTGATCAGGCAATTTTATTTGTTCCATTTTTAAGCTGTCAACTTCGTCAAATACAAAAGCAGGGCGGAAATCGTGTTTGTCTAATGTCAATTTAATATTTTTAAAGGTAAGACCCCTGGCATGTCTTACATAAAAGCCCCAGGGCGGCAGTTCGCCGAACATACTGAATTCAGGATAACTTTTTTCGTTCTCAGGCACCTGGTCCAGCCTGCTTAAAGGTACATAAGCCATGCCCCTCGAGGCTCTTCCCGGATAGGAAATCTCCATATTCTCCAAAATCACGTTCTCGATATTGTGACCATGTATGCCTGTTATGGAAGATGGAAAGGGGTTGTGAAAAAAATTTACTTCAGGGCCCCGCATATCATACGCGATATCCGGCCTTCCGAAAGGCACCTGCACTTTCACATCTTTGATATGAATATTTTTTACGACCCCGGGCGTTTGTCCATCCCTGTATCCCAAACGTATGAAGATGGCATTCCCTGTATTCATGGCGTTGATATTCTGTATGTTTATATTTTCAATTACGCCTCCATCCACCGACTCCAATGCAATTGCCGAACGAAACGTGTCGAATATTGTAATGTTCTTAATGGTTACGTTTTTAAATCCGCCATAGGAAGCTGTTCCAAATTTGATAGCGCTTGCACTCGATCTGATAGTGCAGTTGGCAATATATATACTGTCGTTAAAATGGCCGGGATAATAGGATTTAAGACAGATACCATCGTCGGCTGAATTAACATTGCAATTCGTAATTCTCACATTGTGGCAATCCGTAATGTCCATCCCATCGTTGTTCCAATAGGCACGATTGGTCAGGGCGATATTATCAATGTTCAAATTAGAACACAACTCGAACGATAGACCCCAACAGGCCGCATTTTTTATTGTGAGGTCCCTTATGTTTACCAGTTGGCATTGGGAAAACCGAAACATCTTAGGTCTCGCGGTTTCACTGAGCCGCATGTTTTTTTGGCTGTAGTTGGGATCGGTAATCATTCCTGCATGGTACAAGCTGTCAATGTTTAATGCAAGATCTCTTCCCTGGCCATCAATGAGGCCTTTGCCGGAAACCGATATGTTGTTTGCCTTGTGAGCCAATAGTAATGCCAGTTGCGAGTTGTCATCATTTTTCGGTGAAACTGGCCTGTCCCTGGTATCCATGGCCTTGTAATCGGCAGGGTTGGTACTTCCCAGAAGTACGGCGCCTTCTTCAAGATAAATATCCACATCACTTTTCATTTCGATACTTCCTGATAAAAAAGTTCCTTTCGGGAAAATAACCTTTCCGCCTCCGGCTGCATTTGCAGCATCAATTGCTGATTGTATCGCTTTAGTATTTAAAGTTTTTCCATCTGCGTTCGCACCATAATGAACAATATTATATGTTTTTTTGGTATGAACTTGTTGCCCAAAAACCACATCGCACTGAATGATCAGGAATGAAAGAATAAATAAACTATAAAATAAGGTGGTTTTGATTTTACCCATTTTGTTCTTTTTTTTGAATCTGTTTTTTTGAAACATTGAGGTAACCCAAACAAAACTAAGCCAAACACTTTTAATGAGATTTCAAATGGGTGCATTTCAAAATGTCGCAAGGTTGCCAACCTCCAATAAGTTTATTTAGGTTAAAAGCACCTATCTCCAAGGTTGGCAACCTTAAACTTAAAGCGACGATCTGAAATGTACTCTTTCAAATAATCGCGTTGAAAATCATTTCATTTCTTAGCACTCTACGCCAGGGACGGACCGGAAACGAGGGTTGACTTTTGCGTCTTTTAAAACTATAGGATGCATCAAATTGTATAATTCTGAAAAAAATATTATTAATAGAAACCCGTCAGGAATTACTTTTTGGAGGGAAAAATTTATAAATCTAAGAGCGTTCCATAACAAAGAAAAGAAAAACCCCGGGTTTCTCCTGCTTTAAGCCTACTTTATATTGACCGAGACGAATCCGAAAATAATTTTTGAAGCCGCTCAATTTTTTGCAATCTTTTATTTCGTTGACAGACTTTGCATGTTCCCAAGCAGTGATCAAATCTCTTGCGGCCGACTGTACATTTGGCGGACAACGCAAATATTGTTTGGTAAAAGTTTTGGTGATGACTACTTCCATTTCACAGCCTTCATAAACTCTGATAAAGATAGTGTTTCATCAGATTCCAGGACTTCCATTATCTGTCCTAAAATATAATCCTCTGAATCTTCATTATCAACAATTTTGAGAATCTTTTCAATTTCATCATCGTTCCAGCTATTGCGTTGTTTTTTCACGGAAAAATTTTGTGGGCTAATCCCTAATTTTTTTGCAACGTAATCAATTCTGTAACCGCTTATTTTAATAATTTCTTCTAAATTATTTTTAATTGCGCGATATTGATTTAAATCGCTTAACATTTATATTGATTTAAATTAACGATTCTAATACTTAAAAAAAGCAAAGAAAGTTACTGACTGATTTTGAATAGACCGCATATCATTTTGCGAAAATTCAACTAAACGATTTATGATAAAGCTTGATAAAAAATATTCACAGCATCAACTAAATATTCGTTGATGTTGTACTTACTGACATTTATTTCCTGGAAATATTGATAACGGATTAAGAAGGATTAAATAATTCATAACAGTAAAGCCAACCTTGCCTGCCGGCGGACATGTAAATTATCAGGGTTTTTATTTTGTTTAATCCATCCGCAATCCCGCAAAAATGGAGACCCAAATCGAGATCAATATTCCATCAATCTAATAAACCTTCACTTCCCAAATGCCTGGCCGGGGATTATTTTTTTCATTACGCATGTTGATACGGATATAACGAACATTAAATTTTGAACGCGTTATTAATGGAGAGCCGATTTTTTTATTCTCCCACTGGTCGTCTGTCAGTTTCCATGTTTTATTATCTTCAGAAATCTCGATATTATATTGGTATGATTTTATCGGAAACTCCGGAAAAATCTGAATTTCATTGAAGGCTTTTACAACTCCAAGGTCGAACATAATCCATTCCCGGGCATAGTTGCCTCCAATCCAGGGAGTGGCATTGTTTTCATCAACCGCATTTTTAGCTACAGTAACTGCCGAATCCAATGCGCTGGAACTGGTAACCGTACAATTGAAAGCCAGGTTTATCTTCGTGCTGGCATCTTTTAATGCACCAATGCCACGGTTGGTGGTTGCAACTTTTTTGATAGAACCATCCGTATTAAATTTCAATTCATCAGCCGCTACCTGCCGTAATTTTTGGGAAATCGGGTAACGGTCCAGCGTATTGAAACGATGATAAATGATGTAATATTTATCGTTGAACTTCAGTATCGTATGATGGCCGGTTGATTTGATGATGTCATCCTTTTCATCTGTACCAAGAATAGGCCTCATCATTCCTTCTTTCCACGGGCCAAATGGTGTGGGGCCTGTAGCGTACCGAACCTGGTAGGTTTGATCCCAGGTTTTCCCCCAGGAATAAGAAAAATAATAAGTGCCGTTTTTCTTAAACATATAAGGCGCTTCAAAATAATGTGGCGGCGTAACTTCCCTCGGTTGTTCGTTAAATGAGATCATATCGGGATTTAGTTTTACGGCCAGGCATCTGCCTTCAATATCAAATCCACTATTAGACGAACCCCAATACAGATAAGCCTGTCCGTCATCATCTACAAAACACTCCGCATCTATGGTCTCTACATAAAAATATTCCTTGTGGCGGATTAACGGCTGATTATTTGGAAGCGCATTTTTCCAGGGGCCTTGCAGATTATCAGCAACGCCAACCCAGATTTCCTGCCCTACAGTAACGTACATATAAAATTTGCCATTCGGCGCTTTGATCACGCTGGGCGCCCAAACACCTGAAGGCGTGCCTGTGATACTTTTGCACGCCTCTTTTGTTGGCCAATTCAGATAATCACATTTCCAATTCACAAAATCTGTAGAAGTCCACACGGCCAGTTTAGTGATGTCATTCCAACTTGGCATATCGCTTGTCGCATAAATATAGAATGTTCCATTATCTTCAATAATGGTTGGATCGGCGTAATATCCCGGCAGCAAAGGATTTCCTGCTCCGGGGCTGTTGAACGTAAAGTCTTTTTTGTTCCAAAGATCTAAAACCGACTGATCCGGATTTTGGGCAAAAGCGCTGAAGCCCATAGCAGCGATAATTACCGTTACAACAAACCTTTTACAATATCCCATATTCATTTTTATTTTGTGACTTTGTGCGGCGGCGTATCAGCTAACCGAAACTGTCAAACGCATATCGATTATTAATTGCATCATTTTTTTTCTCACCTCTCCTTCTTTGCTTAAAGATACTGTTACTGCGGTACTTTGATATTATTTAAGTTCCGTTTTGCTCACGTCTATTTCTAAACAATTTAGCGATCACGGTTACCTTTAGTATATATGATTACATTCACCTCCCGGATATTCCTGTTAATATTCTATTGGCCGATGGCCATCGCGATAGAACAATAACACAAACCACAAAAGGGAATTTATTCAAAGAGCCGTTTCATTTACCGCCACAGGAATGGAATTGCTGGCAGTTACCGGAGAATTTTTTAAACAAGTCTTAAAAAAAGAATAAGTTGTATCCTTTACATCATGCATCTAAATATTAAATATAATTTCATCAACTTTAATTAAACAAATTCACCCAAAAATCATGTTGAATAAAATCATTCTATTTTTTGCCGTTATATTTCCATTTCTGCTTTTTGCGCAGCAAACCGTAAACCTTATTCCGCAGCCTGTGTCTCTCAAAGTAACAGAAGGCAGTTTTATCATTGATGGAAATACTGCTATAAAATTTTCGCATGCCCCAAAGGAATTATTAGCTGCAGCTAATTTCTTTTCTTCCTATATAAAAAACATTAGCGGCTATTCGTTACCGTTACATAAACCAAATAGCAGGCATATTGAATTAAAAATTGAAAATTTAAAGGATATAGGAGATGAAGGGTATCAGATAAATGTATCCCCTTCATCAATTGTGATTAGCGCCAATACCAAAGGCGGCATTATATATGGAATGCAAACTCTCTTTCAAACTTTGCCTGCTATCCGTACCAATGCCGCGTTAAAGGTGCCTTGCATGCAGGTAACGGATTATCCCCGGTTTAAATGGCGTGGGATGCACCTGGATGTAAGCCGCCATTTCTTTAGCCCTGAGTTGATAAAAGAATACATCAACCTGATGGCTTCTTATAAGATGAACATGTTTCATTGGCATTTGGTGGATGATCCGGGCTGGCGTATCGAAATAAAAAAATATCCTTTGCTTACAAAGGTCGGTGCATGGCGGGTTGATGAAACCGATAAAGACTGGAGCAGCAGGCCACAAGCCACACCGGGTGAAGCTGCAACTTATGGTGGCTATTATACACAGGAGCAAATAAAAGATATTATTAAATATTCTACAGAAAGAAATGTAACTATCGTTCCTGAAATAGAAATGCCCGGACATGTGGCTTCGGCTATTGCCGCTTACCCGGCTTTAAGTTGTGTACAGCAATTTCAACTGCCTTTAACGGGTGGCAACTATACCAACATGTCTTCCAATTATTGTGCGGGCAACGTAACGTTTGAAGTTTCAAACGATGGGATAACTTTTATCCCGATACAAACGGTTAACAACAATATTTCTCAGGATGAAAAGGAACCTGTTATTAAAGATTTTACTGCAACATTTCCCGAGCAGAAAGTGCGGTATGTTAGAGTAACGGCAAAAAATACGGTTTGTCCGAAAGGCCATCCTGGTGAGGGGAAACCGTCATGGATATTTGCAGATGAAATAATCGTTAACTAAAAGAACTTTCGTAAAATGAAGAAAATATTGCAGCCGGTTATCATCATTGTTTTCATCTTTAGTTTTCTTACAACCAGTGGTCAGCAAGAGGATGGAGATAAACACATGCCTGCTGATACTGTCATACAGTTGATGCCGAAAGAATTTTGGTGGGGTGGTGCAGTTACTTTCGGCAATAAGATGCCATTGGGCAAAGAAAAATTTTCTTTCAACCTCAACGG
>JBDTOV010000224.1:0-8573 GCA_039933035.1 Ginsengibacter sp.
AAACCATTTCTTTTCAAATCATAAAAGCGGAATCCTTCAAAACATAATTCTTTAAATCTTTCCTCCAGCACTGCAGTTATAAGGTCCGAAGCGGAAGTAAAGGTTTCATCAACGTACCCCGTAATGCGGTTTTCTCTTAATGTATTCAAATCCGCAGCGCCCAATGCCAGGTTGGGAGTCGCGCTTTTGGCATAAGCTTCTGCCCGGATAAGATACATTTCTGCTATCCGGCAAGCTTTCATGTCCACTACGCGTCCACCCCTGGTAGAAGTCAGAAATTTATTGACATAATTATTGCCCGGGCTTAATGTTCCAATAAAAGTCGTCAGCCGGACATCGTTGGCGTCATAGGAAGCCACCAGTTTGTCAGAAGGGGCTATGTATATTTGTCCACCTGGCGTAGTCCATAATTCACCAATTGCAGAACTGGTTGAATAGCGTATTCTAAACAAAGTTTCCTGGGCATTGTCATCTGTCCAGATGTTTTCAAAATCAGCCCCTGATGCCAGGGGTTTTACGCCGGAATTGATTACTTCTGAACTGTAGGTTATTGCGGAAGTATAGTCTTTTTTATACAGAGCAATCCTCGCCTGGTAAGCTGCTATGTTCACTTTATTCATAACCGTATCAGAAAAGCTGGCCACGGTTACATTCGGAAGCAATCCCTTTGCGGTAGACAGATCAGTTTCAACCTGGGTTATTACTTCTGCAACTGTATTTCTTGCTGGTTTTCCCAAAGGGTCTGATTTTAATAAAACAGGAACGCCAAGGGGGTCGTTTGCATCATAAACTTTTGAGTAATTCTCCAGCAAATCGAAAGTTGCTATGCCGCGAAGCGCTAATAACTGTCCCTGCAAAATATTTCTCCTCGGTTCTTCGGCTGAGGTTGCCTTAACTATTGACACAAAAGGTAGTATCCTGTTTACCTGGTCTATTACAGTATAAAAATCACCCCAGGCAGATATTACGTCTCCACCCGTAGTCGGATCAGAACTGTATTGATATCTATAGGTTAAGGCCCCCTGCCCGGCATTGTCCAGTCCTAATTTTGCCTCGTCTGAAAGCAAAGCGCTTATATACATATCATCAGCATAAGCGCCGTACCTGCCATAGGCGGCATTGGTACCTAGTTGTATGTCATTCAGTGTTAAAAAGGCATTGGCGTCACTAAACGTATCAGTCGGCTGCAGATCCAGTTGCTTCTTGCAACTAGTCACCATTAAGGTCACAGCTACAAAAAGAAATCCATATTTAATTATATATTTCATATTAATTCTTTTGAAAATTTAGAAAGTTACTTGAAAGCCCAATGTCATTGCCCTGGGGTTAGGGTATTCGCTAATATTTAGGTTAGTAGCCCCGGCTTCAGGATCCCTTCCTCTCCATTTTGTCCAGATGAATAAATTAGAACCCTGTACATATAATCTTGCATTAGAAATAATTTTGGATCTTTGTAAAACTTCGTGGGGTAGGGAATAAGAGAGGGTTACATCTCTCAAGCGAAGGAACGAAGCATCATGAAACAATTTTGAGGAGAAATTGACGCTATACAACGGGCTTGGCGTACTGGTAATATCCCCTGGTTTTTTCCAGAAATTTAAATCCGCTGATTGATTGTATCCGCTGGCCATAAACGCTGCCGGGTTTTCTAAGAAATATTCCAGGTTGTCAACCTTCACTGCGCCTTGCTGCCAGCTAAACAAAACGGAAAAATCAAAACCTTTAAAGTGCAGGCTGCTTCCGAATCCACCATTCCAGGGAGCCTCCCATGTTCCGTAATCCTGTATTGCATTGTCGGCGGAATACGTCGCAGTGAGAATACCGTCTTTTGTATAATACAACGGTGCGCCCGTAGCTGCATCTACGCCACCCCATTTTACTTCATAATGAGAGCCCAAAGGTTTTCCAACTGATATGCGCTCTGTACCCTGTTCATATGAACTTTGCCCTCCAAGACTCAGGACTTTATTTTTATTGTAAGCGCCATTTGCAAATATTGTCCAAACCAAATTCCTGTTGTGTATAACATCTACATTCAGGGTTATTTCAGCTCCTTTATTTTGCAGTTCACCAGCATTTATATCAAGCGAGCCATCATTGCCAAAACCGGCTGTTGCGGATAGCTTCTTTTGCACAAATAAATCTTTTGTTCGCTTATCATACAAATTGATATCCCCGTATAATCTCCTGTTCAACAAGTCAAAATCAATTCCAAGGTTGGTAGTATACGTAGTCTCCCATTTAAGTGTGGGATACCCGGGATAAGTTGCAATAATGGTCGTTAATCCTGAGTATGTTCCCTGGGTATATGAAGCCTGGTACGGATAAGACCCACCCGGAAAATTGTCGGCATTTCCTGAACCACCATAGCTAAATTTAAAATTTAATGAGTTGATTGCTGAAACATTTTGTAAAAAATTCTCCTTTTTGGCATTCCATACTGCACCTATAGAGTAGAATTGTTGCCACCTTGTTGATGGTGGAAGTTTTGAAGAGCCATCATAGCGAAAAGAACCGGAGATGGTGTATTTACCATCGTAAGTGTACCTGGCCAATGCAAGACCTGACAGCAAAGCATTTTTGTTTTTTCCACCTGTTATGCTCTGGTACAACTGGTTATCCGCATTTCCCGGCGTAATCGCGGCAATAGTATTTGGGCGTTTCGGATCTGCACCATAACCTGTACCGGTAAAGATTTTTTCCATCTGAACCACATACTCACCCAAGGCAGTCACTTCCAGGTCGCTCTTATTGATTGCTTTTCTATACATAACTGATGGCCGAACATCCCCGGAAAAAAAACGATCTAATCCTTCGGTTTGAAAACCTGCATGAGTACGAATGGTGGTAGAAGATAACCTGTTGTAGGCTAAAGGGCTTCCATAATTTGAAGATTGGGTTTCCCGGAAATCAATACCGGAAGTTAGTGATATGGTCAGGTCATTGGTGATTTTATAGCCAGCAGTAAAACCAATCGTTGCTTTTAGCTGGTTATTATAATTTCTGTCGTAATAAGTATAGTCTAATTGATTTGTGGCAACGTATTTAGTACCGGTACCGGTTGCGTAAGAGCCATCCGGATTATAAAGCAATTGATAGGGAGCAGCCAGGGCCGAGGTGGCAAATGGGTTGCTTGTATTAAAATCTGAACTTTGTTGAAAATCTCTTTTCGTGTAGCCAAGGTTAGATGACAAGGCGAACGTAAGCCTGTCATCAGCATAATCCACGTTATTCCTTAAGGTCACCCGGTTCATATCTGTTCTCAAGGTAGTTCCTTGCTCGTTATAAAGACCGATGCTCGAGTAAACCCGCGTTTTGCCCGTACCACCTGATAAAGAAATTTGGTGATTACTGAATGATCCCTGGCGGAAAATTGCATCAGACCAATTGGTATTTATTTTGGAAATGGAATCCAGTAAATGATCTGCATTCGCCTGCGCACCCGAAGTTAAGCCAGCATAACGTGGATTGTCTTTAGAATAATACCAACCCGGCAGCGTGGTGGTACTTGCCGTAATGCCCACGATTTCTCCATAATCATGTTGTGCCTGTAAAAGCTGCGTTGTATTCATTGGCTTAAAAGCAAAATCGGGTTTAGATTTAATGCCGAGTTGGCCATCATAAGACAATTTCATTTTACCGGCGGTACCTCTTTTTGATGTGATGACTATTACTCCGGCAGATCCTCTCGAACCATATAAAGCTGCGGAGGCAGCATCTCTTAAAACGTCTACTGAAGCGAAATCATTTGGGTTTAAACTTTGGAACACTCCTTTTTCAATAGGAATGCCGTCTAAAATATAGAGGGGATCCGTTCCGCCATCAATAGACCCTGTTCCCCGAATAATAATGGTAGAAGATTCACCTGGCTGGCCGCTTCCTGTTAAATCCAAAAGACCCGGCACTCTTCCCTGGAACAACTGGTCAAAAGAACCGACAGGTTTGTCTTCAATCTGTTTTGCGGTAAGCTTGGTTGTGGCGCCGGTGAATTCAGATTTTTTTGTTATGCTAATCCCGGTTATTACTACTTCGTCTAAATTAGTTAAACCGGAGGGTTTTAAAGTAATAGAATAATCGTCAGCGGAACCAATATTCAATAATTGGGTATCATATCCCAAAAAGCTAACCTGGATTTGTTTTGCATTTGGAGGAACCGACAAAGAATACGTTCCGTTAACGTTTGTTATTGTTCCCGCCTGGGTTCCCTTAATCTGAACTGTCGCGTTAGGAATGGGATTTCCCTTCTCATCGGTCACTTTACCTGTAACCGTTCTTTTTTGGGCAATACCGCTTATCAGCAAAAAGAATATTGCTGAAAAAGTCAATAGGATTTTTCTCATGAACATTAAATTTTAGTTTGCAAATATATCAAACGGGGCTCAACATATAATTATAGACAATAAAAAACGTTAAATGCTGCTTTTTATTGGCATGCCATCCCAATATTATTTATTTTTTCATTTTACCCGTTGCCAGTAACAATACGGGTAGTAAAATCAGGTTGGTCAACGTGGCTGTTAAGAGTGTAACAGAAGTAAGCCATCCTAACGATTGTGTGCCGCCGAAACCACTAAAACAGAAAATTATAAAACCCGCAATCAGGACGAGAGAAGTATATACGATGCTCAATCCTGTATGGTTAATGGTCTCTGAAACGGTTTTTTTAATGTTATAATTGTTTGCAGGAAGTTCTTGTTTATAGTTAACCAAAAACCGTATGGTGACGTCAACGGCAATACCCAGCGCCACGCTAAAGATGAGCACTGTGGATGGTTTCAGTCTAACACCCGTCCAGCCCATAATTCCGGCAGTAACCATTAAAGGAATTAAGTTAGGAATGAGAGAACAAATTAAAATACGCAGCGATCTGAATAAATACAACATGCATAAAGCAATAAATAAAAATGCCCACAAAAGACTTTGCTTTAGCCCGTTAATGATATAGGTGCTGCCTTCAAGAAAAGTTATGGTAGAGCCTGTAAGGGTGATTTTATATTTCGAACTATCAAAAAGCTCGTCAGATTTTTTCCGGATGCCCTTGAGAATCAGGGGCAGTTTTTTCGTTCCCACATCTGCCATGTTTATACTGATGCGTGTACTTTGCCTTGCCGTATCTATGAAACTGGTCAAGAGTAAGGTCATATCATTTTTTCGGGAACTATCGTTACCCGGTTTCAGGTACTCACCGATAAAAGCTGCGTCAAATGAATTAGGGAGTAAATAATGCGAAGAGTCTCCTTCATAAAATCCCTGCTTTACAAATTTTATTCCTTCGGCAACAGAGATCGGTCGGGCCATTTCTTTTTGAGCAGTTATATATGCTGACAGTGAATCAATCTTAGCGAGAACGGGAAGAATGCGGGAACCGGCAAGCCCATATCTTTTTTTTGTATCAACTACTATTTCCAGGGGCATAATACCATTAAAATTTTTTTCAAAAAATTTAAGATCGGTATATATCTTATCTGTCTGAGGCAAATCATCAACAATAAATCCTTCAGTTTTCAATTTAAAAATTCCTAATAGTGAAAAAACAATGGCTATAACGGTCACGGCATACACGATCTTTTTATGGATAAAAACCCATCGTTCCACTTGTAAAAGAAGGTTGGTAAAAAATCTTACATCCAGGTATTTCAATTGTTTTTTACCCGGAACTTTCATATAGCTTAAGATGCCGGGCAACAAGATAAACGAGATAACAAAAATGAGTAAAATGCTTAACCCGGCAACTTCTCCAAATTCTTTTAAGACAGCGCTCTTTGTTAGGGCGAAAACCGCGAATCCAATGGCCGCTGTTACATTGCAAAACAACGTAACCACGCCCATTTTACTAACCATGTCAATTAAAGATTGCTCTTTATCGCCGGTCTTTTTGAAGGTAGAATGGTATTTATTTAAAAAATAAATGCAGTTTGGAATGCCTATTACCACTACTAAGGGGGGTATTAAAGCAGTAAGTAAAGTTATTTTGTACCCTAAGAGATAGATAATACCTACACTAAATATTACGCCAATGATGACGACAAGTAACGATAAAATTGTAGTACTTATGGAGCGAAACATAATTAATAATATCAGTGCTGAAAGTGCAAGCGAACCAATGATAAACCATTTCATTTCATGTGCAATACGGTCTGCTACCTCGGTTCGTATTAACGGTAGTCCGCTTATGTGTGTCTGAATATTTGTTTTGGAAGTATATATGCCGGCGGCATGTATAATATCATTAATCACTTTTGTTCGCCCGGGCGAATTCAATATCTCTTTATTGATGCGAACAATAATTATATAGGCATTTGTTGCAGGATTATATAAAAGGGACCTATAAAAAGGAAGGGTATATAATAAATTCCTGGAACTATCTAACCGCTTTTGGGAATGCAAAGTGGAGTCAAAAACCGGGATCGCATTTAATTTTTGCGAAGCGTTGTCTTTTAAAAGATCGGCTGCATTTGCAACACTGAGTACATTCTCAACGTAAGGAATTTTTTTAAGGTCATTGTTTAATACTTTGAACGATTCAAAATTTTTAAGTTCAAAAAAGCGGCCAGTCTGCACCCCAATTACTAATAGGTTACCATCATCTCCAAACTTCTTTTTAAAAGAAAGGTAATCCTGGTATTTTGAATTATCTGTAGGGATGGCTTTAGAAAATTCGTAACTCAGTTTAACTTTACTCGCATAGAACGCCATTAAACCGGTACATACAAACAACAGGGTTAAAAGAACTAAGCGGTTTTTTAAAACAAATTGCGCCAGGCGTTTCCACATAATTTATAAAATTGAAATAGATGCGCAAAGAAACTAAAAAATGTCTGAACGAGAGAAATCGCCCTGCCACCGAATAAATTGTAAGATTGTAAGCTTGTAACTTTTTTTAAATTAAGACCATCCTCCAACGGATCGATATGCCGTTCCGGTGCAAACTACGATAAAATTTATGTGTAAAAAAATCAATCAAAGTTTCTCCAACTCTTCATTCACAAAATCCATTAATACTTTAATATTTTCGGGAGAAAAATCAAAGGTGAGTCCTGCGGCCTTATAAAGCTCAGGTAGGGTTTTGGTGCCACCGAGGCTTAATGCTTTCATATAATTATCCAAAGCCTGTTCAGGATTTTTTTTATATTGCATCCACATGCCAATGGCACCTAATTGCGCAATGCCGTATTCAATATAATAAAATGGTACTTCATACAAATGCAATTGTTTTTGCCATCCATTTTCACGAAAATTTTCAAGCCCGCGGTAATCAATTACATTATCAGAAAAATCATTGAGAATTTCCATCCATGCTTTGGTTCTTTCTTCAATATCGTGTTGCGGATGTTCGTAAATCCAATGTTGAAATTTATCAATAATGGCAATCCATGGAAAAATGGTTATCGTTCTTTCCAGTTGATGTTCTTTTGCCCTTTTCAAATCTTCTTTGTTGTCAAAAAATACATCCCAGTAATCCATGGTAAAAAGTTCCATCGACATACTGGCCACTTCTGCAATTTCCATGGGGTAATCTTTGAATGCATTCAATTCAAGTTTATGGGTAAGAAATGATTGAACTGCATGCCCGCCTTCATGAACCATTGTTGTTACATCATGCATTTGCCCTGCGGCATTCATAAAAATAAAAGGTGCGCCACTTTCAGCCAAAGGACAATTATACCCGCCGGGGGCCTTGCCATTCCTGCTTTCCAGGTCAAGGTGTTTCATGGTATTCATTTGCCTTAAGCAATCTCCAAAGAAAGGACGAAGTTTTGTAAAGCATTCAATAGATTTATGTAACAATTCACTCCCGGTTTCAAAAGGTGTTAGCGGTTTTGTTCCTTCAGGCTCTGCTTCTACATCCCATGGACGTAAATCAGCTAATTGTAATTTCCTTTTTTTCTTTTCATATATTTTATTCACCAGTGGCAGCACATGTTGCTTTACCGAATCATGAAACCTGAAACTATCTTCCTTAGTATAATCAAACCGGCCCAGCTCTTTAAACTTATAATCCCGGTAATTTTTGAAACCGGCATTCACGGCTACCTCGTTACGTTTTACTATTAACTGTGAAAAAAGATTATTCAGTATGTCCTTATCTTCTAATCTTCTTGCATTTATTTTGCGATATACTTCTTCACGTAATTTCCTGTCATGACTTTCTAAAAATTTAGCGGCTTGTTGCAGTGTATATTCTTTACCGTTAACTTCAATCATCATCTTGCCGGTTATCATTCCATATTGTTGTTGCAATACAGAAAGCTCAGCCTGGATGGGGATATTTTCTTCCCGAAACAATTCAATGCTTTTCTTAACGGATCGCAGGTATGTAAAATAAGCAGATGGATCGAGTTCATTTACGAAAGGCGAATTGACCAGCTTTTTATTGAGGGCATCAGCATAGGGTTGAATTTTCGGCTGTATTTCCATACAGAAAAAATTGAATGCTTCTTCCAGTGTTTTATCGGTGGTATCACAAGTCATTTTTATCTGGCGCCAACAGGCATCTTCATTTATTGCTGCTTCCAACTCACTCATATCAACAAGCCAATGTTGTAGATTTTCCGTGGAAGAAATTTCTCTAT
>JBDTOV010000225.1:0-8565 GCA_039933035.1 Ginsengibacter sp.
TTGAAGGATCACGTTATATTGGTATATTTTATTTCATTTAAAATGGAAGGTGAGCCGAATTGAATATGATACCAATGTAAATTACGGAACCGATTCCATAAAGCAGGCAGAGTGGAAGCGGAGAATACCATATGCTGAGTCGTCAAGCTTACTGTATTTGCTTTCATAAAGATGACTGATTAGCTGATTAATACGTTTATTGGTCATTGATAACCGTAGCAGCTAATGCAGTAAAACAGATAACAAGTTAAAATTCGTATCCTATATTCATCATACAATTTATTGGTTTTGCCGGCCATTTATAAACGCTGTTATAAGCGCCTGTCCAATACACTTTGCTGGTAATGTTATCAAGATTAGCAGCAATTTTAAAATGCTTATAACTGTAATGGATACCCGCATTTATTATCAGGTAACCCGGTAGGGTAACCGCGGGATCAAGCGTATTACGGATGCTTTCTGAAGAATGCCCCGCGGAAATGCCGAAGCCTTTTAAAAGTCCTTTTGCAAATGTGTACCTAATGTAACTGCCACTTGTATTGCGCGGTGCATTCTCTGCCAGCATACCTACCTGCCAGGCTATTTTACTTTTGATTATTTTAGATTCATTATAGGAATATGTAAGAAAAACGCTGAGATTCGGCAGGATGTTACCAGATGCTTCAGTCTCTAATCCACGTGACCTGTTTTTGCCCTGCTGAACAAATAAATCCGGATTATTTATATCGTTTGCGTTAACGGCTACATTGTGCAACGTAAGCTGGTACAAAGCTATGGAGGCGGATAATTTGTTCCTGAAAAAATTTCCTTTCGCCCCTATCTCGAATAACTGGCTGGTTATTGGTCTAAACGGCTCATCGAAAATCTGCGTTGCGGTGGACACTTCAAAAGGATCGAATCCTTTATTGTATGTGGCGTACAAGTTTACATTTCGTTGTAAAGAATATACAATACCCACTCTCGGCAGAAATACTTTTTCTTTTAGGTTACCCGAACTATCATCATCGTCATCTCCCTTATAAAATTCTTCCCTCAGGCTTACAAGAAACTTCCATTTATTTAAACTTACCTGGTCTTTTAGATAAACACCCTGTGTATGATACACATTATCGTCTACATCTGTTTCATCTTCATTATAAGATGATGCTTCATAACTGCTTATTGGCCTTTGCGGGTATATGGGATTTTTCAAACTGAATGTTCCAACAATACCGCTGCCCGCGCCAAAATCCCCTGGCAATTCATAGTACTTCTGGTCCAGTTTAACCTTACTCCGTATATAATCATAGCCAAATAATAAATCGTGGTCAATTTTTCCGGAATTCAAATTATAAGTAAAGTAGCTGGTAACCGTATTGGTACTGGTAGGATAATTCCATTTAGTATAATACAGGTAAACAGAATCAGGCATTATGTAATCATTCAATCCATGATCAGCAACTTTTTGTTTGGTTGTATAATTTAAATAACCAGTGTTAAAACTGAGGCGATCATTCAATTTATAAGAAAGTGTGATGTTGGAGGCAATATCTGTTTCATGGAGATAATCTTCAATTTGTACCAATGAGAGATTGATTGGGGTTGACTTTAACGTGGCATCATGCTGGTAACCCGGTTGTCCGCGGTCAAGCACTGTATTAATATGCGATAAAGAAAAGTCAACATTTATTTTAAACTTATCATCAGGTATAAAGCTTATTGATGGCGCCACTTCATAAGACTTGGCGTAAACATTATTTCGAAAAGATTTGGTATCATCATAACCCGCATTAAATCGGTATAATAATGTTTTCCTCTTATTTAATGGACCGGTGATATCACCTTCTGCCCGGTAGTGATTCCAGGTTCCTGCATACAAATTAACTTCACCTTGCGTTTTATCCAACGGCTTCTTGGTAACAAGATTAATAGTGCCTCCGGGATCGCAGTTGCCATAAAGCGTTGCAGTGGGGCCTTTAATTACTTCAATCCTTTCGATATTCACAAGCATCGAACTTGTATATGTTGTATTGTAGCCACGAAGCCCGTTAATATTCCGGGCATTTTCAGCACGAAATCCCCGAATCGTGTATTCATCAAATCCTGAATATTGATTTACACCTGCGACCGCAGCTACTGCATCTCTCAATGTAAACTCCATTTTGTCATTAATGAGTTCTTTTGTAATGGTAGAAATAGATTGAGGAATATTTATGGACGGAGTTTCTGTTTTATTTCCAAAAAATGAATAATTGCTTTTATAAGAACGGGCATTGCGGCCATAAATTTCAACTGTTTGCAATTGCTGGATATTATATTCAAGCTTAATGATTCCGACGTCAATAGTTTGATTTACTACAAGGTTCACCAGCCTGTAAAATAATTTTGAATCAACAGCAGAAATAACCAAAGTATCTTTCAATGGAGGCAGATGTTGTAAAATAAAGTTTCCATCTTCATCCGTAATGGCAACTTTGCCTGATTTTTTTAATTCAACAGTTATATTTCCTGCTGGATTACCATCGGCAGACATTATACTTCCTTTGATAATACCTGTGTGCTTTTGTGCAATATTCTTTAAAGGTGAGATGAATAATATTAAAAGCAGAAATGGGATACGTATAGTTGTTTTCATCCTGCGTTAATTTTCCCGCAAGATAAGGCTAATCCCAACTTTTTTGTGGCTTTTATCGAATACTACAAAGCCTGCTTTAATGAAGAAGCTACATTCCCGGAGTATTGCCTTTCAAAAAGGGATTATGAAAATTATTATTTTTTGAAGGCTAAACAAGACAAACAGGATATAGAGACTTTAACCAAGGCGTATTACGATAATTACCTAAGCCCCGGGTTACAAGGCCAAAAATTGCGGAACTTTGAGTTGAGGCAGATTAGGGATAGCCAGGGGAAATACGGCAACAATTTCGGGGAAATACCCATTCTCTTTTTAATGCTGAATTAAGAAAATTACCCTTGAAAAAACAAGCCAACGAAATAACTGAACAGGCAGACTATATGAAATTAATATTACCCGGACATAAACTGCAGCAATAAACGAATTATAATTATTTTGCTACGAAATAATCATTATGAAAAAGAGAACGCTCCTTTTGATACAGTTAGTGCTCGTGAGCCAGTTGTTACCAGCGCAGCAGAAAGAGATCAATTCATTTGAGGATTTACCGGCTCTCCGTTATGCCACAGCAGCACTGAAAAGCGGTGACACAGCGAAGGTGGATGAATGGATGAAAAAAACAGCCGCAATTGAATTGAAGCATTGCGACAGCATGTTAAATCAGTATAACGTCTCGGATATAAGCGCCCGGATCTTCTTATTAAGAACCAGGGCCCTTTGTGAATTTATAACAGCCAACTGGAAAGACTTACAACATGCTGATACGGTATTCAGCAGCATAGCAAATGCATACCCACCGTTTAAAAAAGCCGGCATCACAGAGCTCTCTGCCTATGCAAAAGCAAAACTTGAAGCACCAGGAAGTCTCAATCAAAACTATATAAGCTTTTTTACCGAAAATATGAAAAAGTTAACCGCTGATGAAAATGCGTTTTTTACCAGCAGTAGTGTAAAATTATTTAATGATGCCAATGAGGTTTTTGAAACCGAATTAAAAAAAGTGGCTGCTGTACCGGTAATTGCCGATACTTCGATGGGCCAGCTTTTCCGTGGTTATGTTTACAGGCAAATCGATCCTGTTATAAGTGAGCAACTATCGGCTTATGTAAACAAAATCATACAGGGTAAATTTACAAGAGCCGATACATTGCGGGGAAGCATTACTCCGGGTAGAGCCTGGTGGAATGTATTACATTACGCTATAACGGTTAAACCCGATTTTACCGCCAAAACCATTAGTGGAAGCAATGAAATAAAATACGAGGTAGTCAGCGATAGCTTGCCGGCTTTCATGCAAATTGATTTGCAGGAACCCCTGTTGATTGACAGTATACTATTTAATGATGCTCAAAAATTAGCTTTTACTAAAGACGGCAATGTATGGCATGTTGCTGTGCCTGGCCAGGAGAAATCATCTGTTGGCAATGTATTAATTTATTATCATGGTATGCCACGGAAAGCAGTTAATCCGCCCTGGGACGGTGGATGGATTTGGACAAGAGACAGTTTGGGCAATCCCTGGATGAGTGCTGCGTGCCAGGGGCTGGGTGCCAGCGTGTGGTATCCCTGTAAAGATATTCAAAGCGATGAGCCGGACAGCGGCGCTTCATTAACCATGATCGTTCCGGATACCTTAATAGGTGTTGCTAACGGACGGTTATACTCGAAAAAAAATAACGGTGACGGAACTGCAAGTTATAGCTGGAAAGTGGTGAACCCGATTAATAATTACGACATCATTCCTTACATAGGTAAATATGTAAACTATAGTGAAGTGTATGATGGAGAAAAGGGAAAACTTGATGTGAGTTATTGGGTGTTGAATTACAATCTTGATAAAGCCAAAGAACATATGGTTCCGGAAGTACACAGGATGCTCAAGTCGCATGAATACTGGATGGGGCCGTATCCTTTTTATGAAGATGGTTATAAATTAGTGGATGCGCCATACCTGGGCATGGAGCACCAGAGCGCTATTGCCTATGGAAATAAATACATGAATGGTTACCTCGGGCAGGATTTATCCGGCTCCGGCTGGGGGCTTAAGTGGGATTATATTATTGTACACGAAAGCGGCCATGAATGGTTTGGCAATAACATCACTACCAACGATATTGCTGATATGTGGGTGCATGAAGGATTTACCTCGTACAGCGAAACATTATTTACGGAATATTATTATGGTAAGGAGGCAGGCAATGAATATACTGTAGGTATAAGAAATGGAATACAAAACATTTTTCCGGTAATTGGTTATTACGGTGTAAATGATGATGTAAGTGCAAGGAATGGCGACATGTACAATAAAGGTTCCAACCTGTTGCAGACAATCCGGCACAGCATACATAATGATTCTTTGTTCAGGGAAATATTGCGTGGATTGAATACAGTATTTTACCACCAGGCCGTTACTTCCTTGCAGGTAGAAAAATATATCAGCGACCAGGCACATTTTAGTTTCAGTAGGGTATTTAATCAATATGTAAGAAAAATACAAATACCCCAATTGGAAATTTATATAACCCCGGATGGAAAATCGGTTTCCTTCCGCTATGCCAATTGCATTAACGGTTTTAATCTGCCTTTATTTTTAAAGCACGGTTATAATAACCTTAAGATATTTCCCGGCACGGAATGGAAAACGGTTGATATTACCGGGGACCAGGCAGAATTTTTTAATGCACATGAGATAGAGAAGATGTATTATATCGGGGTGAAGAGGGTCAATAAGAAAGATTAAATTGGGCTGGACTTCAATTGGATTGCTAAAAAGGTGCCACTCTTTTTTTTAGCGTTTAGTGCTACCCGTTATGTTTGTTTTAAATAAGATCACGGCATGTAAAATGGAGAAAATTTACCTTCATAATAAGTAAGGGAATACGCTCGCTGTGCTGTCCCCTGGATGTTTACATAAGAAAATACGCTCAACGGGCCAGCCCGCACGTTGTTTAATATGCACCTGGCTTTCGCACCTGCCCGAATTGATGAAAAGAGTATGATCATGCCCTTCCCTGTTATTAGATAGTTATGACCTTTTAGGTATTTTTTAGCCAGGTGTCCTCCTGGCAAAGTCTGAAAATATTTCCTTGGACATCACCGGCATTATGTTACCAAATGCCTTGCTGGCAATGGTTTTGACCTTTTGTTAACATGGTTACCGTAGTGAAAGCAATATAAATTCAGTTAGAATCCGGATTGGTAACGCTATACCTTTGCGCCCGCTTGTTTGATTTGAGGAGAAATATTAATCGTACCAATTAAAAAAGAAAGAATGAAACAAACTATCAAAAAAACAAGAATTATTGCAATGGGTCTGTTTACCCTTTGTACTTTGGGGCTAAAGAATGTTACTTTTGCCGGCCCTAAAAATGATGATCCTGTTGAGGTAAAATTCATCAGTGAAATTAACAACCTTCCGGTTGTACAACTCAATATACATAACCGCGAATCGGGTGCGTATTTTATTACCATTAAAGATATGAACTACCATATTTTGTATTGCGAAATTGTGAAAGGGGCAGATATTTCCAGGACTATAAAGCTGAATATGGATCGGGACGAAATAAATACTCCCGGGTTTATGGTTCGTGTTGAGGTAACCTCATCAGAAACACACAATACAGAAGTGTTTCATATCAACAATCCCGGTGGAGCAACCGAGAATTCCGAAATGTCAAAATCCTAAACAGCAGAGGTAATTTTTGTAAATTAATTAAGATCCGGTGGTCATGCACCACCGGATCTTTGCTCCTGCGGACTGACGATAAAGCCCAATAAAAGCGGCAATCAAGTTGAGTATCCATTATACTGAAAACAGCCAGAAGGAGTTAATGTAACGGATTGATAGTTTTCTTTTGAAAGTAAAAGAGCAAGCGTTTTTATCAAGCTTCCCCTTCCCGGGATTTTTTTCCTTAGGACGGACCATTACATAATGGACTTATTTGCAGACGCTTGTTGCCGCAGTACAAAGTCGGGAATAGAGACACGGCAGAAGAAGAATCTTTCTCTACTCCACTAAATTATCCTCTTTATTAAGCAACGCAAAATACGATGTTAAGCCTTTCTTGGTGGCTTCCTCAAAGGCGTCTTTCATATCTGCGGGATCTGGATGTTTAAATTTCCAGAGACTGAAATAATTCTGAAAGGCCTTATCCACTTCGGCTAAGCCTATAATTCTTTCCAGCAGAAACATCCATTCGGCAGCTTTTAGATATTCTGTTGTACCGTACTCCTCGTCACTGGTAAAGTCGGCAGCGGTTGTTTCCATAGCAGGATGAATGGGTATTTGCATCATGGCCCTATATACTGCCGCCTGGAAATCTTCTTCGTCAAGTTTTTTTACTTGTGCGGGTATCTTATCACCAAATATATCATTGCTTCTGTATTTCTCAGCCTCGTACCTAAACTGGTAATAAGTGTTTAATCCCTCGTCCATCCATGCATGGTCACGTTCATTGGTTCCAAGCATACTCATAAACCAATTATGACCCACTTCATGCGCGATCACTCCATCAAGCGTTTCGGTTTTGGCATCAGGACTTGTAATCAACGTGATAGTCGGATACTCCATGCCACCGCTCGAATTATTTTTAGGCCCTTCTACTGCCTGAACTAACGGATAATCATACTCGCCTATCCAACTACTATAATGTAGCACAGCATCTTTTACAAAATCGATACTGTTTACCCACGCTGTATTCTTACGTTTGTGATAGTAAGTGAATGCATCTACGATTCTGCCTGATTCCAATTTCAGGGTATCATACTCTATTACAAATCCCTTATCAGCAAACCAGGCAAAATCAGGAACACTGTCTGCATAATAGCTAAGCGTTTTATTTTGACCGGTAAAGGCAGGTTGGTATAGCTGTGGTTTATTATCTCGATGCGCTGCGTTATAACTACCCATGCTTTTATATGCAGCAGATTCAGATGAAGTTAACAACTTACCGGTTGCGGCTACCACATAATCTGAAGGTACTGTAATGTTCACATTATAGGTAGCATATTCGCTATAGAACTCTCCCATATCCAGGTAAGGCATTTCGTGCCAGCCATCTTTATCAAATACGGCCGGTTTGGGATACCATTGACAAGCCATAAATTCACCGTCTGCAAAGCCTGATCTTGAAAAATAAGAGGGTAACTGAACCTTGAAAGGCGTGGCAATTGTAACAGAATCACCCGGTAATAAAGACTGCGGGAGCAATACTTTAATAATATCAATATATTGTAATGTAGGATGTGATTCTGTAGTAGCAGCAACACCGTTTATGCTAAAGGCAAGATTGGTAATAAAGCCTGGCACAAAATTTTTTTCAATTTTATTTTTTTTTGCCGGGTCGTTACTTATTTGCCGGAAAAGCGCCGTTGAGTCATCTTTGTATGCATTGGGATACAGGTGAAACCATATATAAGTAAGCGTATCTGGCGAATTATTTTGATACATAATTGTCTCAGCTCCGGTAATAGTTTTTTCATTATCGTTCAGTTGTGCCTGTATAGTGTAATGCAAATATTGCTGCCAGTAACCGCGTTGAGCAAATGATGGTAAGCTCATAAAAGATAATAGGATGATCAGGGGTTTTTTCATTGGCTGAAAATAGATGTTAAACATTTACCGGCAAATTTTCTGATTCCCTTGCCAGTCTTCTTCTAAAAATCTTTGCTCTTATAATTTACCTTCCGCTGTTATTGTGTGTTTGTGCTGATGGCTTAGTAGCTGAGCAATCACCAACAACCAATAGGGGACTATCGAATGGAAAATAAATAGAACTTTTATTGACTTTCGTCTATCCATTCATCTTCTTCAACGTCGCCCGGGCCGTGGTATTTGTAATATGAAAGAACGGAGCGGCGTAATTGTTCGGCCAGTACAAATTTGGGATTGTTGCTACTGAATACAAAAGCAGTTCGCTCATTCGGATTGTAATCTTTTGCACATAATATAT
>JBDTOV010000226.1:0-8528 GCA_039933035.1 Ginsengibacter sp.
AAATATGGGAGCCTTGCGGCTCCCATTTACCAAAACTACTGCTTATGAGAAAAAAACTATTGTAAGGGGTCGAATGATCCTCCCCATTCTTTGTTTTGAGATGATTTAAATCTAAGTTAAAAAAGATAGTTGCATCAACCTCTATTGTATCACCGGGTTAAAAGTTCCATTATCCCAGCCAAGATTTTGTTCAAGATTTTTATTCTGTAAAATATATTGCGGGTCTATTGGCCCGAAATAATATGAATCCGGAATATTAATTTGGTTAGTTGCAGAATTATCAATGGGTTCTACTGCATAATTGGTAATTGCTTTAAGGAAAGCATCCCTGTCAAAATTTAAAGGTGAATTGACTATAACATTACTTAGCTGGAAAGCAATTCCACTATTACTTTGTGTAACATCAATACCGTATTGTGAAGCAGCAACAGCAGCGTTGAAATTAGGCGCATAAGCATGCATTGTTCCATAGCTATTCAACACGCTAAACAACCTTCTGCGACGCAAATCCCAGAATCGTTTTCCTTCATACGCAAATTCTATTTCCCTCTCTTTCATAATGGCGTTAAGTGTCGTTTGATAATCGGAACCAACTAAGGGATCTAAACCGTAGTTTCCACTTCCCACGTCAATATGTGCTCTTTGACGAATTTGAATGATTAAACTTTTAGCATCCGAAGACTGCCCGGCTTCGTTAGCAGCTTCAGCAAGATTTAGCAGGACTTCTGCATACCGGATTATGGGCCAATCGAATGCCTGACGATTCCAGTTTGTTGCTCCCAGAGTAGTGTCAATCCCCTTTCTGCAATAAAAACCGGTAAGATTAAAGGCCTTATAGCCGTCAACATCGCCAATCCCATTAAATATCCATTGTACACGTGGTTTTATATCTGCGAAATCATATCGTGCACCATTATAAACAATGGCAGTATAAAATCGTGGGTCCCTGTCTTTCCAAAATTGGGAAGCATCATACCCTGAATTAGGGTCATTGATATTCATACCATTCTTCATAGGATATGATTTAACCATCTCCCAGGTAGGATCGCAGACACCTGCCAGACCGGATGTCTCGGTCAAAGGCCTTTGCCCCTGTTGAAAACCATTGGTTTTTTCAGGGTAATGATAACGTACATATAATACCATTTCTTTGGCAGCAGCACTCTTGTCATACCACATGTTTTCATTTGTTTTCATGGTATTATCGGTATAAAGGTTATACCCGTCTGCATCTAATTCTGTTTTAGCGGCAAGCAAAGAATTATATGCATCCATCCAAAACCCCGCATTGATGGTTTTGCAAAATAATGGGCTGGCTTTTAACAAAAGTACTTCACCTTTTACAGCCATCGCAGCTCCTTTAGTAATTCGTCCTATATCTCCTGAACCCCATGTAGTCGGTAATAAATTGATTGCACTATCTAACTGTTTGCTTATAAAATCAAAACATTCCAGTGAGGTATTTCTTTTCACTAACAAGGTATTGATTTCGGCAGTGGGATCCTGAATATCGGTGATAATGGGCACCCCACCCAATACCTTTACCATTCTGTAATACAAATAGGCGCGGAAAAAGTACGCCTGTCCTTTCAGGTTTTGGTAATCTGCATCAGCCAAAACGGGCTTTCCGCCTTCTATATTTGCAAAAAAATTATTTACAGAACGAACAGAGCCATAATCCCATACCCTGCCAGGGTAATCGCTTTGGCTGTTATTGGTGCCTTTCAAAAAGGAACTAAGGGAATTGCCTCCTGAACCAATACCAAAAGCTTCTCCCGAAATATCGTAATCCCGGTTCCATGAAGGTAATATACTGTAGAAATTATTTACGTAGCCTTTTATAAAATCAGGATTACTCCATTCCTGGTCTGGAGTAATTTTGCCTCCGGCATGTTCTACATTGAATACTTTTTTACAGGATGCAAATACAATCAATCCGGCTAAAACAGCCAATATTTTGATTTTCATATAATGATAATTTAATTTTATTTACAATGTTGCATTTAATCCAAAAGTGAACCCTTTTAAGATTGGATAGGTTCTAAAATCACCTCCCAATTCAGGATCCCAATCTTTAGTATGGTTCCATTGGAATAAATTTTCTCCACTGAAATAGGCTCTTATATTTTTAATCCCGGCTTTTTGCAATATTTTAGCAGGAATACTATAGTCAACTATCAAAGATTTTAATCTTAGAAAAGAACCATTCTTTAACCAAAAGCTTGAGCTCATCTCGGAATTAGAAATACCTTTCCAATCATTCATTATTGCACTGGGCATAGTAGCCGTGGCCGCTGTTTGCGGTGTCCAGGCATTTTTCCAGATAGTTAGATTATCATTGCCATAAGGCAAAGGACGCCTATAGTAAACGTCAGTAGGCATAATATCATACCTGGCTAAACCTGAAAAAATAGCCGTCACATTAACGCCTTTCCATCCAACTGTAAAATTGAATCCATAATTAATTCTGGGCACTCCATTTACAGAAATAGGCATTTGGTCATTATCATCTATTTTACCATCAGGGCCATCGGTGCCTAAGGGTCCACGTATATCTTTATAGTTCAGCATTCCCAACTGCGGCTTACTTCCGAATATGGTATAATTGCTCCCATTTTTTTGTAAAATATTATCTATATCGGCTTGTGTTTTAATAATTCCTTCAGAAACATAGCCGTATATTACGCCACTAATAGGCTTTCCTATCAGATTTTGATAATCACGGACAGAGGCAGCCTGGTCAACCTTCAGGTATTCATTAGAAGACACTGCCCAGTTTGCACTCACACGATAGAATAATTCTCCTATATGGTTTTCATGGCTAAGTGATAGTTCAAGACCTTTTGCTGAGGCAATACCATAGTTAACGGCGGGTAAACTCGCTCCCACCGTACTAGGTACTGATGCATTGCGTGCTCCAAGAATATCCGTTGTTTTTTTATACCAATAATCTACAGTACCACTTATCAATCTTTCAGGCATGGCAAAGTCTAAACCTATATCATAGTTACGATTTCGTTCCCAGGTAATATTTGGATTAATCGTAGAACCTAAGGAAGTAGAAGGAGGAAGAGAAGACCCCAGGTATTGACCTGAACTTGCATTAAAATTATACGTTTGTTGCCATTGCCATGGTGCAGTATTATCAGTTCCGGTAATACCATAAGATACGCGCAGTTTTAAGAAGTCAAAGTATTTGTTATACCTGGAGAAAAAATTTTCTTTAGCAATATTCCATCCCGCGGATACCGAAGGAAAAAATCCCCACCTTTTGTTGGCCGGAAAAACATATGAGCCATCTTCGCGAAAAGTGACACCGAATAAATATTTAGAAGCGTAATTGTAGTCGATCCTTCCGAGGTAAGAAGCAAACCCTGCCGGTTGATTTTGGTCACCCTGTATATACCAATCGGTGCTATTAGGAGATCCCCCATTTATTTGCTGATAATTGGGGTTACTGTAATTATCATCCCATATATTCGAATAATGTCCTTTAGAAGCAGATTGTTCATACCCTGCAAAAGCGGATATATTGTGTTTACCAAATGAATTCTCATAATTGAGCATCAAATCCAATTGATAATTTGATGATTGAGAATAAGACTCGTTCAATTCTGTGGGTGCCCCTACACCCGCAATCTGAGCCTGATCTAATATTTTGTATCCTCCTGAGCGTGCGGAATCCAATTCATCAGTTATTATGTGATTATGAGTACCGTTCGTTTTAAAGTAATAAATATAAGGAGCATTTCGCCAGGCCTTTGTATAATTATTGGAGGTATTATAGGCGAAGGTACCTTTTGCTGATAATCCTTTTATTCCCGGAATCTCGTATTTCAATTGAAAGGTAGGAGAGATATAATTATTTGACGGCCTTGTATAGCCACCGTTCCCTTTAGCAAGATTAGCCGTGTTTGAATTATCACCGTTTCCAACCGGAAGTCCATTGATAAAAGATGGCTTTCCGGGGTCTACCATTATGAGCCTGTTGTACATATTCGACAAATTAAAATCTCCTCCATCATAGGCCCAGAAAGGTCTGTCTCCATTTCCCCATTCGCCATTAATGATTAAATTATAGCTTACCCGATCAGTAACCTGCCCATCAAGTTTTGCCATAAAATTGTATTTATCAAAAGAATTAGAAGTAGCACCCTCCTGGTGGAGGTATCCGCCGGAGATATAATACCTTGCTGCTTTTGAACCTCCGCTCACAGATAAATTATGTGAGGTATTCCATGGATTTCGCCAGGTGTCTTTCACCCAGTCATAAGAATGGGTTTTGAAGTAATCCAGTTCATCAGGAGTGTAGATACCTGGATCAGTAGCAGGTACCAATTGCAAGTTCGCATTATTGGTAAAAATATAATTGTCGAAAGCAGCCATCTTGCGTGGTATAATTTCACGCGTATTGAGTGTATAAGAAGCATTATATGATATAGAAGTTTTTTCTGCTATTCCATGTTTGGTTGTAACTAAAATAACGCCATTACCACCCCTGATTCCATAAATGGCAGCAGAAGCTGCGTCCTTTAGAATACTAATATTATCAATATCAGAAGGATTAATTTGTGAAAACGCAGTGGCATCTCTTACAAAGCCGTCAATTACATACAATGGCTGGCTGCCTCCTTGCCAGGTAGCTGATTCCCTTATTTTTACATTTGCACTTGCACCTGGATAGCTTCCTTGCGTAGAGACTGTCAAACCAGGAGACAATCCTTGTAAAAGATTAGCGGGTGATGATGTCGGCCGGTCAGCAAGGCTTGCGGAATGTATAACGCCCACAGCACCGGTTAAATTTTCTTTCTTTTGAGTTCCATATCCTACCACTACTATTTCACTGCCTGCGGTCTCTTGTACTTCTAAGCGAATGTTTATGATAGTACTACTGCCAACTGTAACTTGAATTAACTTATATCCCACCATAGAAAACTCCAGCACATCCCCCGCATCTGCGTTAATATTAAAGGTACCGTCTGTACCGGTGCTTGTACCTTTCTGCGTTCCCTTTACGATTACTGATACTCCCTCAAGAGGATTTCCCTTTGCATCTTTTACAGTTCCTTTAATAATATTTTCAGGAACCGGGGGGAGAGTAGTCACAGCAGATATTACCATCGGCGCAGGCTTTTTCGCTCTTATTACAATGATCTTATCTAAAACTGTAAAAGCCAATGACAGCCCTTTGAGGCTTTCCTCCAGCGCTTCTTCAACAGAAGCTCCGGAAACATTTACACTTACGTTGCCGGCATCCCTAATCAGTCGGTCTTTGTAAAAGAAATGATAGCTGCTCTGGCCCTCTATTTCTTTAAAAACTCTTTTAAGGGAAACATTTTTCTGCGAAAGGGTGATTTTTTGTGCATAGCCTTTTGCGCCTACCTGCAGGCAAGCCCCAAAAACGAAGATGGCAATCAATTTCATGGTTAAGAATGTTTTTTTGAGATACCTTTTTTTATCAAAAAGTAAATCAACCGTAATTTTTAAAAACATAACTTTGTTTTGTTTAGGTTAAAAAATAAGCAGTTCGTCACTCGCTTTTATTGATGCTTTCACGGGCAGAAATTAAACCTGGATACCAGCCGGCAGTGTTCCCGCACTTCCGGCCTTTTTTTTGATTTTTCTTTTATTTTTAATTTTAAAATATTCCTAAAGGGTTATAGTAACTTTTCTTCCTTCCGATTTTACATGAACGTCATTCAGCTCAAGCAATTTTAAAAACTCTGAAAGCGGCACATTCCTTGAAATCTTTCCGGTAAATCCTTCTGCCGCTATTTTGCTGTCATAATCTACCTCTACATCATACCACCTGGCAGCCTGTTGCATTATGGTTTTTAGATCTGTGTTATTAAACATAAAAAAACCGTCTTTCCATGCTACCGCCTGAGAGACATCGGCATCTTTATTCAATGTAATAACATCAGCACTTAGCATGGCCTGCTGCCCGGGTACAAGCATTTGTATTTGATCTGTTGTTTTAATTTTCACAATTCCTTCCAATAAAGTGGTTTTAATAGCCGCATTTTCCCAGTAAGCATTTACATCGAAATGGGTCCCGAGCACTTGTACTTCTGCCTTTTGGCCTGACTGGGTAATGAATTCGACTTTGAAAGGTTTCGTAGCATCCCTGGCCACCTCAAAATATGCTTCCCCCGTTATTTCCACTTTTCTCTCGCTGCCAATAAAGGAAGCAGGAAATCGAATTGAAGAAGCCGCATTCAACCAAACTTTGGAGCCATCTGACAATACTAACTGGTATTGATTTCCCCTTGCCGTAGTAATAGTATTGTAAACCGGGCTTGCATTTCTATTGTCACTTTTTTTATTGTAGGCAATTTGCCCGTTCATTTTTTGCACATCAGTATTACCCTGTTGTGCCAACGTGCCATTAGCTGCGCTATCCAGCATTATTTTTGATCCGTTATCAAGGGTGAGTATGGCATTATTTCGCCCGGGAGCTATATCATTAGCATGCCGAACATTATTTTGCTTTGCAATAACTTTATTCACCTTTTCCGGCTGAAACAGAAAAAAAGCAATTGATGAAGACAGAAGAACGCATACCGAAGCGGCCACTAAGTAACATATTCGTTTGTGAGCCCGGATAACACGCAAGGGTGCCTTTGTTTTATCTTCTAGAATGGTTTCTTTTATTTTATTGAAACTTGTATTCAATAAATTTTCAATCCCCGGATTAGTGGCAGGTTCTTCATACATTGAATTTTCCGTATACTCATGGATCAACCTTCTTAACTGATCATTATTTTTCTCAATGCCAAAATGTTGCAATAATATATGCACCTCTTCGGGCGAACATTCATTATTCACATACTGCTTAAATAGATTTTCAATAGCTTTCCCGTGTTCCAAGTATGATCCTTTGAATGCTAATACGTTTGAAAGACATCTTTCCTCTGCTCCCCGGTAAAATAATTTTCACCGGAATTTCGCTGGGAATGTCTGCTTTAGCATGAAATCAGCAAAGGAAAAATAACCACAATATACATAGCAGTCAAATGCGAAGCTTCTAAATGTTCACGGATAAATTTAGTAGCTTTTACAATATGGTCGCTGATGGTAGACGGAGAGATAGCGAGAAGATGGCTTACCTCTTCATAAGAATACCCTTCAATTTTGATGAGTTGAAATATTTGCCGTCTCCTGAGAGGCAATAAACTAATTACGTCGAGTAATATCTGTTCGTTTTCTTTTGTAAATAAACTCTCTTCAACATGACTGTATTCTTTACAAGAATTGTTGATTAATGTCTCCCTCAATTTCTTATCCCGGGCGGCTTTGCGAAAAAAATCAACAACCATATTTTCAGCAATGCGAAATAAATAAGAACGGAAGGATCGGTTGGGGTCTACGTTTTGCCTGCTGTTCCAAATCTTTACAAAAACGTCCTGCAATAGCTCACCCGCAATGGTTTCTGATTTTACCAATTTTATAAGATAGCCCAATAAACGCTGGCTATATAAAAAGTATAATTTTTCAAAAGCCGCTTCATCACTCTCGTTTAAAAGCACTACTAAGTTCATTTCATTTGAGGCAATCGTGTACAAAATAGAAACAGTTTATTGGTATTAGTTTAATAAATTTATATTAAGTTTTTGGAAATTCTTTGTGCAAACGGTTGCTTAAAATTATTTATTGATAATAACTACCCATTGCAGTCCTGGCAATTTTTTTATAAAAATGCCTGATGTCAGAATTCAGTAAAACAGTAAATTAATTACGCAATCGTTGTAGCCTTTGCTCCAGGTTGCGGCAGCCGTCTGTCGCAACAGATTATCCCAGACTCCCCCATCTGTTGGAATAAGGAGCAGACATGCAATACGTAAAAATATCCTGTTTATAATCTACAGGATATTTTTGTTTTTTTTAAAAGGTTGCCCACGGCCCTGGAAGTTTTCTATTTGCCAGGCTACAAAGCCATAAGCTAGTGTCAGGTCACGAACCCTGCTGTGTACAACATGCCCATTTGAAAAACAAAACCCTTTCCTCGGATATAACGAGATTTATTTTCCAGGATTCCAAGGAATCTTACTTGTTGGGATATGATAATGGTTTTCAAAAATTTGACATGAAAAATTTCATTGGGTTTCTTTTAATAATGATTATCCAAAAAGAAATGTTTTGGATGGACCCCTTATAAATCCTGTGAAAGATAATACGGGAAGGATTTTTATATCTAACCAGGGTTCCGTATATGTTTATAACCGGGACGGGAAAGTAAATACTGTACAGGTGTATGATTACGGGGATGACAGGTTAAGTTATGTTACGGATTTTTGCAAGGATGAGCAGGATAATATATGGATCGTCTGTGCGAAAGGGATCTGTGCAAATGATAAGGATAAAAATACATATTTGTTTTGGTTGTCCATCGCACCAGGTGGAACGAATAACGGTTTAACAAAAATCAATCTAACAGGAGTATCCCAATTTGTTTTTTGGAACAATGAATAGCTCATAGATCGTGAAATAGAAATTGCCTCCTATTTAATACAAAATTTTTCTTTAAA
>JBDTOV010000227.1:0-8464 GCA_039933035.1 Ginsengibacter sp.
AAATAATCAATTACATCAAGATCGTAACCTTCCAATGCATACTCACTGTAAGCAGTAGTGAATATAACCGGTGGTGGATTCCTTATCGCTTTTAGAAAATCATTGCCATTCATTTGTGGCATCTTAATATCAAGAAAAATAAGATCAATAGCCTCCTGCTGCAATAAAGCAATAGATTGCAAGGCATTACCGCACTCACCGGCAAGTTCAATCACAGGCAATTCATTGATGTACCTCCTGATTATTTCCCGTGCAGGCGGTTCATCATCAATTACCAGGCATCTTAATATTTCGGGACTATCCATGCGTCATTATTTTTCCGGTTTTTATCGAAAGATTCCTGCTCATTGGCTTTGCCATTATAAGCTTCAGTTTTAAATCGACTATAAATACTTCTACATCATCCTTAATATCAAGAATATGCCTACCGGGGTATAATAATTCCAACCGGTGGCGTACATTCTCAAGCCCAATCCCCGGATACGCAGCACTTTTTGCATGATCATTACATACTTTTCCGTTTACAAGTTTCATATGCATAGTATCTTTATTAAAGCCAATGTAGATGTTAAGCCATGGTTGCTCAATTACCTGGCTCGTTCCATGCTTAAAACTATTTTCTACGAAGGGCAACAGCAGTAAGGGCGCAATAGATAATTCCCCCTGAACGCCCGATATATTCGCGCTGATATCGAGCTTATTTCCATAGCGGATTTTTTCAAGTGTTATATAATTTTTTATCATTTTTATTTCCTGGTGAACGGGGATAAATTCCTGGTTACATTCATATAATATACTCCGCAAAAGATCTGAAAGGCCCAACACCAGTTTTGAAGCAACAGGCGAAACATTTTGCGTATAAGAATAAATATTATTAAGTGTGTTAAATAAGAAGTGCGGATGAACTTGTGCTTTTAATAATTGCAGTTGCGATTCAGTATTCTCCTTTTGCAACTGGAGATTTCGCTGCTCTTTCAAATAAAGGATCTTCATAAGCTTAATGGCGGCAGCCAACCCTCCTATGGTAATACCACCACGTAACCCGGCCAGGAGCGAAAGAAAAAAACTCGTTCGTAATATTTCCAATCCAGGCAATAAAACCAACTTGACCTGGTGTAAAAGAAAAACGCCAATTAATGCGGAAATAGCTGCCGTAACTAAAAATAGTAGCATGACAACGGCAGCCGTTAAAAGATACCTGCCTCTTAACAATAATACCGGCACTACAAAATACATTAAAGTATACGCCAGGAACATATGCGGAACCAGGTATGCAAAAGCATCCAGGCTGGTTACCACAAATTTGTTAAGCACAGTAGCATTGGCCAGCAACGGCGCAAATGAATATAAAAAGCTTTCAAAAGCCCACCAGCAAAACCAAAAAAGGAAATGCCTTTTCAGCCGGTATTTTTTAGAAAATATGAAAGGATAAGAAGTCATATCGGTAAATAAATTAATTCTATTTTTTGTCTTTTATTAAAATAATGCCAACAAATACTTGTACGGCTACCGGGGTTTTTAAAAGGCATTTTCCAATGATTAAATTAAACCCGGATTTCGAATACCACACCTAATTTCAATTACCCGCCATTTTTTAAAATTGCTTTTACAAGCAGATGCTTGTCCTTATCTTTTGCAGATGCTGCCCATAAAGATTTTTCGACTGCCCTGTTCAGCTTTCTTATGATTGCTTTTCTTTTCGTATTGATTCGCGTGTCTTCTATTTTTTCCTTGTAAATCAGCGAATCGTGGTTATTATAGATATAGACAATATTTACTTTGGGTGTATGGATGTTACTTTCTATTACCCAATACTCATTTTCAGTCTGCACAGGTAACGGCTGCATGGTATTGCCTTGTGCGTAGCTTGCCATTGAAACTGGAAATAACCAGCCCAACAGAATTAATTTTTTCAGTTGATCTTTCATAATAAAAAATTATAGGTGAATACGCTTAACGCAACGAAATTAGCGCTGAGGAAAACCATCAATTTTAATAATAGCTAAACGAACGGTTTACGGTGCTATACAAGTGAAAAAAGGGGATAAAAAAAGTAATGTGTCGTAAGATGGCCTTATATTTTTTAAAAGAAGTTTACCGGCAGTTTACATAGATCTGCGGGCTTTGTGTTAGCATACCAATGGTAGATGCCATTTAGGTACCGGGTTTTATTAACGGCTAATTTCACCCCTCGGGGGCTTCTACATCTTGATTTTTTTTGTTTGCTATAATACTATCAGCCTTCCCGGATTTAAAATCCCGAAGGGATGAAATTATTATAGATATAAAATTGTTTAGTATCAAACAATAACCCCGTAGGTGATAAAAAAATCCATGTGCCCTTACGAGGTGCCTACCTTTTTTAATTGAAGTTTACCGGCAGTTTACATAGATCTGCGGGCTTTGTGTTAGCATACCAATAGTCGATGCCATTTAGTTACCGGGTTTTATTAACGGCTAATTTCATATCTCCGCGGTTTTTTCATCTTAATTTTTTTTATTTGCTATAATACTATCAGCCTTCCAGGCTTTAAAATCCCAAAGGGATGGAATTATTGTAGATATAAAACTGTTTAGTGTCAAATGATAACCCCGCAGGGATGGCACAATTCCTTGATGACATTGTACTGATGGCTTTGCAGCGTGGCCATCAATATAACGATGAAGGGAGCCTGCAAGAAATAAAAGTTAAATTTTAAAATGATGCCATATGCCCCGATATAAAGTAAGTTTTACAAACTATTTTTATAAGCGTATAAAAAGTTTTTCTCCATCCTAAAATTTCTTCGCATGAGCATCATTTTACTTTTTTTTATTATTATGTTTATTCCCTGGCATATTGGTTTGTACGGAATGTTCAGAAAAGCCGGCATCACGCCCTGGAAAGCATTGGTACCCCTATACAATACCTGGTGCATGGTTGAAAAAATGCAATTAAAAAAAGCCTGGTTTTTTTTCCAGCTAATACCCATTGCCGGTCAGTTTACTACCATCTGGATCAGTATAAAATTTGTGGAACATTTCGGGAGGTTCGGCCTGGCCCACCATGCGGCAACCGTTTTCCTCCCTTTCATTTATTTTCCTTATCTCGGCTATGCAGATTCAGAGCGCTATGCCGGCATTCCTGCCGTAAATAAATATAAAAAAAGCGTTTCACGGGAATGGATAGACGCAGCAGCCTTTGCCATAGTGGCGGCAACCCTCATCCGCACTTTTGTTTTTGAAGCGTATGCCATTCCTACTCCTTCAATGGAAAAGAGCTTGCTCGTGAATGACTTTCTTTTTGTAAGCAAATTAAGTTATGGCCCGCGGATTCCTAATACACTTTTGGCTTTGCCATTTATGAACAACACCATTTTAAACACCGGCACCAAATCTTACGTAGAATGGATTCACATTCCTTATACGCGTTGGTTTGCCAGTCCCATAAAACGAAATGACGTGGTCGTATTCAATTTCCCCGTAAACGATACCTTGATAAACGATGAAGAAAACTTTGGTTCCAAAGTTACCTGGTACCAGGAAATACACAGGAGAATGATTGCCGAACAAATCTCTGAAGCAGAAGCCCGGCAAAGGGTGCAGGATCAGTATGGAGACATGATCATAACACGACCTGTTGATAAAAGAGAAAATTTTATCAAAAGATGCGTGGCCATCCCCGGGGATACGTTGCAAATAAAAAACAGGATCGTATATGTAAATAATGTTGCGGAACCACTGCCCGAGTTCCATGAATTTAATTATGATGTTACTACTTCCGC
The DNA here is from genome assembly GCA_039933035.1 of Ginsengibacter sp. Classification (GTDB taxonomy): domain Bacteria; phylum Bacteroidota; class Bacteroidia; order Chitinophagales; family Chitinophagaceae; genus Ginsengibacter. The sequence continues at coordinate 3,765 of JBDTOV010000227.1, forward strand.
GCCCCTTGATCCTGATGAGTTGAACAATATAGGCATTCAATATGTAGATGATCCGAATAAGAACCAGGTATATCAAATTCAAAATAATGTATACCAAATCGGGTTGACTGACGGAGAACTGGCTTCGCTTAAAATGCTGCCAACCGTAAAAGATATAAAGCTTTCAATGCTTCGGCCGATGGATAAAAGCCCCTACCTGTTTCCATTCGATGGCGCCGGAACTGAAAGCTGGACAGCCAATGATTATGGCCCCATATGGGTTCCCCAAAAAGGCAAAACCATACAATTAAATTCCGGCAATATTTCATTGTATACACGTTGCATCGCCACGTACGAAGGCAATAAATTTGAACAAAAAAACGGGCAATATTTTATAAATGATCAAGCCGCAACCAGCTACACTTTTACAATGAATTATTACTGGATGATGGGCGACAACCGGCATAACTCGCTTGACAGCCGCTTCTGGGGGTTTGTACCCGAAGATCACATAGTAGGCAAAGCTGAGTTAGTATGGTTCAGCTACGATAAAGGTATCAGGTGGAACAGAATATTCATGAAGATACAATAAACGAAAATAAATTATGTTATGATCAATTTGGCTGGCAAGAAACCGCTTCTACATTTTCCGTCTCAAAATCTGATGTTGATAAAGTTTATAAATGCATTCTTAATCAGCCTGAATACCATCGCGAATTGAGTTTTGCAGAAGAATATGAATCGTTAATTATATTTTATTAAAAAACTTTTCAACCAATTGAAAAGCCTTATTAAAATAAGCTAATAAGGTAATTATCCTTGGGGATATACTTTCTACTAAGGTTTAGAAAAATATCGTTACCCTACGCGAAAATGGGCCAATTAATATTTTGAAGTGATGATATTAGTTTCGGGAAACCATTTTTTAGGTAGATCCAAAATAGTTTCTTGGTTTGTCAAACCTTAGTAGAAATAAATTATCTCAAGGGTTCAACCTTATTAGCTTATTCTTTTAATTTCCCATCCGGGCTTTCATAGTATAGACTTGCAACTATCATACATTTTCCGTGAAACCCCGATGCTCGTGTAAAAACCGAAATACTATAAAGCTAATCAACAAATCTTTATAATGCCTGGGTTAAAATGGCTGGCAATGCCTTCTTCGTAAAATGTTGCGCCACCACTAAGTAAATTCAACATTGATAGGAATAGCCAGGGTCAATGTTGCAAATCTGAGTACGTAATTCCACGTTTTTACTGATAAGTGTGGCCACCTCGTTTGTTTTTTAGCTTATGTCGGTTGATTTATACGCAATTATTTTCTGGCAGGATTTTTTTATATATGGCAAAACAATATATATTCTTTAACCTAAAAATATTTAAATCATGACAAACATTTTATGGACCGTAGCAGTAATCTGCGTAATCATTTGGGCAATCTCCTTTCTCGGAGGTTTTGTAACAGGAGGTATCATTCATATTTTATTAGTGATAGCAGTTATTGCAATAATTTATAACCTGGTAACCGGCCGCAAAGCGTTATAGAGGATACCAGTAACCAGTGGGTTAAGGACCCGTCTAGCGGGTATTGATATAGGTCTTCGTTGTATAAACGAGGACCTTTTTAATTAGTTAGATCGTGCGACACGGCCATAGGGTTATGGTTAGTTGAACATAAGCCACCTCCGGAGATTCTTATCCGGCCTGTTGCGCAAGCGCCACTCAATGTCATTTTTTATCGAAATGTGTCACCTCTTTGCGGTTCGCATTTGACATAAACAATTTTATCTCTACAATAATTCCATCTCTTCTGGATTGTAAATCCTGGAAGACTGATAGTATTATAGCAAGTAAAAATCAGATGCAGAAATCCCCAAGGGATGAAATTAGCCGCTTATAACCCCTTAACTAAAAACATTGAGGCGCCGTTTGTACTCATGAGTATTTTTAAAATTCCGCACATGGGCAATTTTCGAGTAACCCGTGCTGTTAGGTTGCATTTTAAAAAAAATGAAATAATCAATTTACTTAAAGTTACTAGTGATAACGTGTATAGGCGCCGGACTATAGCGTTTAATCTTTTGCGGCAATACCCATCAAAAGTCCACATGGGATGAACATTTATACCATGGATGTAAAGGTGATAGCATTACCAAACTCACCACAAAAGATTACAATGAACATATTTATTATACACCTGTCGGAAACCTGGTCGTATGGATGACTAATACAGAAATTAAAAAAGTAACCAACTGGTGGATCATACATGCAGATGGAAGTGGTACACAGCAGCTCACATACTTTAACGATACATCTAACCCGCAATATGCCGGGCAGCCGGTATGGTTCGGTATGGGTTCTTTTAATGTAAAAGGGACAGAATTTTTCGGCGGCAGGATGTAAGTTCAACTACCCAGGAGAGCGAGATCATGAAAGTGAGTTTGGAAAAATAATTAATTCTCATCATTCGCTGAAGGATATAAATTAAAAATTATATATCCTTGAGATTCGGAGGTGGATTGTTACCTTTCATAAACTCATAACTCTTTATTCTCAACTCATACTGAAATTTTAAACGAATTTGCAGAACAATTGTATCCGAATAAATACAATTCAGATTTTGCCGTGCAGGTAACCTCACAAGTTGGGAATGCACACTGTTCGCGCAAGCATAGGGTTAGCGCAAGCGTCCGCTTGTGCTTGCATTAACAAGAGCCTTGCGTTTACTTAACTAAAGCACCCGGCTTAGTGTAGGTAAGAATTAGTTTAAGCAGGTTATAGTTTATTAAATGTCACAAGCGGACGCTTGCGCCAATGAACCGATTTCCGGTGCAGAAGATTAATATAACCGTTATCATTATTCGCAATTAATTCCCGAACTATTAAAAGAGATTTGTAAATTTATTTCACGAGCCGTAAGTATAAATTTCATGATAATGATAAACTTTATTTTATCTCGTATGCAACCGTATATTGGATTGATGTATTTGTGCGGGAAGAATATATGCAGTATAATCATTGATTCATGGAAACATTGCCAGCAAATGAAAGGCCTTCAAATATGAGGGTGGTGTATTATGCCAAGTCATGTTCACATGATAATAGGAAGTAATAAAAATAAATTGGAAGATATTGTAAGAGATATAAAAAGCTTTATTTATACAATATTGAATAATGCAATAAAAGAACATCCGCATGAAAGCAGAAAGAAATGGACGTTATGGCTAATGGAGCGGGCAGGAAAGAAAAATGGCAATAACAATGATTGGCAGTTTTCGCAACAGCATAATAAACTGATAGAGATTTTAAGCCAGGAAATGTTTGATGAAAAACTAGCTTACATACATCAAAACCCTGTTCAGGCAGGTTTCGTAACAAGAGAAGAAGATTGGAAATATAGTAGCGCACGGAAATTTTGCGGGATGAAGGGGCTAGTTGCTTTAAGTCACAGTTAGTATGCGACGGCACAAGTAAGCCCGGCCAAAAGCTCTGCCTCATTGCACCATGGGATGACCTCATCAATGAAAAAATCCGGGAACTTTTACAACGCATCATGGATTACAGATGGCAAGGTAAATGCAAGTGGTGTTGGTATGAGGTAGATAATCATTTAGCAGCTGGCGGGCGTAGAGTTGCCGTTAATATAATTGGCACAAATAAGCAAATCCATAAATGTCAATACCGGACATCTGCGGCATCAACAGCAGTAACATTTTTATGAACGGAGTGAAACCCCATCATCCTAAGTAAACCGTTTAACAGAAAAATTCAAACGCCAAAATAACATTCAACAGCAGGTGGGAAAATTGATGGGTACCAAAACATTTCTTCTTCAAGATTTGTTAATCAGTAAACAGCATAGCATGACAAATGAAATGAAGAAAAATTACGACAATCACAGCATCCTTACACTGGACGCACTTGATGCATTAAAAGAAAAAGGATACCAATACCTGCAGGTTCAGGGTTTTACCCTGGATCATCACCCGGAGTACATCGAACCCTATTATTTGATGCTGGTTCCCGTAAAATCATTAACAACCAATAAAGCTACCATGGATGTTTATGAAGACATATCGGGTGAAACTATCCTCAACTGGGCCAAACAAAATGATGATGAAAAGCTGCATATATTTTTAGCCAAAGCCAGGTAATACACTTAAGGCCGCAAAGCAGGCAAAACATGATATTTACTTTACCGCAAGGCTGTAGATTTATTACCGCAAGGCTGTGCTTAGCAACTTTCAAATTGCAGTTCATATTTTCCTCCCATCGCGCAAGAATACAGGTTCCTGGAAACACTACCAGCAAAAGAAAGGACTTGAAATATACGGCTGGTGTATTATGCCCGGCCATAATCATATGATTATAGGAAGTAAAAAGGATAAACCTGAAGATATTGTAAGAGATATGAAAAAGCATACTTCTATACCGCTCAAAACAACAATTAAAAATCATAACCTGGAAAGCAGAAGGGAATGGATGATGTGGATGTTTGAGAGAGCAGGAAACAAGAACGGAAATAATAAAGACTGGTCCCGAAAGCTTTCGGGAGCAACAGCATAACAAACCACACGAAATTACAGCACAAGAAATGTTTGATGAGAAATTGCTTTATATACATCAAAATCCGGTACAGGCAGGCTTTGTAACAAGAGAAGAAGATTGGAAGTATAGTAGCGCACGGGGCTTCTGTGGAATGAAAGGATTGGTTGCTTTAA
>JBDTOV010000228.1:0-8429 GCA_039933035.1 Ginsengibacter sp.
TGGATCTTATCTCAAGGTATATGCAACTCGATTATATGATTGCCGGTGGGCAATATAGCGTTTCTATAAAGGACACGGCTACTTTATGTGCATCCTACTGGAATTACCTGGATGATCTTCGTTCCTATTATAATACGGGCACACCGGATAGTTTTTTCCAGCGTGAAATTACTATTGCCCGGGCTGAAAAGCTATACAGGGATTTGCAGGAACGATATCCACTGGGAGAAAGTGATACCAGGAATCCACGACATATGAAGCTGCCCAAACCTCTTGGATCGGAAGGACCGGTAAAATATTATTTCCCCGTTCCGGCGCCGTTCCCCTCTGCTTACCTGTACATTAATAATTTTAAACCTGGTTTAACTACCATGAAACAGGTTGATGATTACTTTACAGGCATTTTCAACAAAAAAGGGTACGAGGGCCACTTGCGTTATTACTATGTGCAGTCCGGCTTTGCCCTTACCACCAACCTCGAAAAAATTAATAAAGACGGAAGCCCGGTGAGCGGCAGCCAGCGATGGAATGTTTCCGTTGGCGGAAACGGATCGTTTTCTTTATATCAAACATTTAAATCTATATTTTTTGAAACGGAATCTGACTTTCGGATCATAGGGCTTGTTGTTTACCCCGGTAAGATAACGGTGCGAAACGGTTCTGAATCAATAGGCTCGTTCCAGGACCTGCTGACGGATAGTTATCCTTCCCTTCCCCCGGATTTATATGATGTTACGTTGCCGCAAAAAGCACTGAACATATTGATCTATGATTTTCATCAAAGTGATATTGGCAAAGTGCCCATGCTGGATGTGAGTAAGCGTTTATCGGTGAAAGATCACCTGGAAAAATCAGAACTTATTCAATTGCTGTTTCGATAAGGGGATCAAAAGTTTTATTGCGGATTGTTGTGTATATCTAAATAGTCACCTATAGGAAAATCAATTTTGATCACCTTTCCATTTACCAGTTCTACATCTATTAAAATATCCGGGCAATAGCCCCAACCCCGGTAACCGAAAGCAAATCCTAAGGACGGTTCCTTGCCGACATGAACACTATCAGCAAAACCCTTACACGGCCATCGATATACCGCCTGCTTAATTTCGTCGCGTCGGAAAGAAGGCACATCTATCCACACAAGAAAATCGTAATTGTTGGAGCCGGATATAGGCACGCTGATAGCGCCGGGAACAATCAAACTATCTATCGGGTAGGTTTGCTCGCGACGCAGACTTGCTACCACAGTATCATAATCTTTTATACCGTTATATTCTTTCCCGCGGCCTTGCACAACCAGTTGCAACAAATCTTTTGCTTTTTGTTTAGCGACATTAGCTTCTTCCTTTGCATTAAGCGCTGCTATTTCTTTTTGCCTTGAGTTGATTGAATAGATCACCAGGAATACCAGGATACATAAAACAACTATTGCGGATGTTATGATATTTCTTTTTATTCTTTTACTTTTTTCATGTCGCTTCTTTTCCTGTTCCAGATGCAAAGCTTTCTTTTGTGCTTCCACATTTGCCCGGCTTTTAGTAATCCAATCCTGCTCTTCATCACTGATTTTAAATTTTACCAGGTAAGGTTCAATAAACAATAATTGCTTTTCGGTAAAAAGTTCTCTTGCTTCCGGCTTAACGGCTACGATGGTTTTTATTAACCGCTGCACTTCTAAAATGGCTATTTCCTCATCGCTTCTCTTTTCTGCTATGCGCAATGCCAGCGAATCGTGTGCCAGTTCATACAGGTTTTCGTTTTCAGAAAAATTAAGTATCCTGCTGTTTACAAAAGCATCGACGGCGGCATTCAGCAAATCCCCGTCAATAGCAGGCAACCGCTCCACCAGTTCTTTTTTTGAAATGGGCACCTTGGTGCCTTCGAGTGTACAGAACGGCGAAAGGATCTTCCAGGTGGTTTCGATAGAAACGATATTATTACCGGTGCTTAACTTTTCACTGATGCTTTTAACTTGTTCCTCCAGGAAATTTCGCAGCACATCACCGATATCGCCGATACGTTTTAAAACGTCCATTGTAATTAATGCATCTGCCTGCCTGCTTTCATCATGGGTGGTTTCAAGATAAATCTTGTCGAGGAAAACCTGCAGGTAAGGCAATTGGATCGTCAATGTTTTTTTCTTGCCTCTTATCCTTTCAAAAATTTCCTCAGTGATAGCGCATACTTCATCTTCTTTTATATTTACATTGGATAAACGGTAATTATTGATGCCTTTTATTACATCCGTTACCTTATCTAACGTCATGGGTTCTATACGCAGTTTCTTGCGCAGCAACTGGGGAACTTCCTTTTCAAAATCAAACAAATAGCCGAGGTATTCTTCCCGGATGGAAATGATCATTTTTACCGGCTGCTCGGCTTTCAATATTTTTTTTACCGCTTCTATAAATTGGCTTTGCTCCTCCTTATTACCCAATACATACAATTCTTCAAACTGGTCGAATATGAGATAAATGGGTTTAAAACTATGGAGATACACCCCTTTGATTAAACGCAGTAAACCGGTTAATTTTTTTGACGGATCATTGGTTGCAAAATCGTCGTCATCTACATCATTTCCCCCGGCATCGGTTAATTGCTTTTCAAGAGAGGCATTGATATTACTGCCCCTCCTTATGGTAAGCGGCAGCCAGTCATACGATTTGAATTTACCCGCCAGGCCGCATTGAATTAAACTTGTTTTTCCGGTACCGGAAGCGCCATATATCAGCAGGATGGATGTTTGAGATACCATTTCATACAGGGCATTTATCTCATCATCCCTGCCAAAGAAAATATCTTTATCATGTTGGTTGTAAGAATCTAAAAATTTAAATGGATATTTCTTCATGAACTAAATAAAGTTTTAAATCAGTGATACATTTGGTAATTTTTTTTAGTTGATACAGGTTACACAGATTTTCAAGGAGAAAACGGCGTAATCCGTGGCGTAACATATTTTATAATGGGTGCAATCATTTTATGGTAATTAACGCAAACAGCTTCTAAGCCAGGATCTCTTTTTGTGCGGTTTGAAATATTTTATACACAACATTCAACTGCAGATTTTTAAATTTTCCCTGGTCCTTTATTAACCCCGTAACGTCATGCTCAGTGTTTGATTCCAGGTCTTTTTCTACCTCATCATTAAATTGAATGATTACCTGCGACGGGTCACCTATATCTTTGGCGTCCTCGTTTTTATCACTGGCAATTTTGTTGATGTCAGAATAAGTTATTCTTTTCTTTCTTTCTTCGAAATAGGTATAAAAGCAAATCTTCACTTCCATTTCATTGGTCAATGCATTTACGTCGATGATGAAAGGATACAGGTTCAGGCCTTGCTGGTATTTATCTTTATAGATCAATACGGCGTCTTTGCTTATGGGGCTGGTATCATATTGATATTTTGAGGAAAATAATTTATCATCCGTATCCACGCCGAGGAACGTATAGGAATGCAGGTATTGTACGGCTTCATTTCTGCTGTCATTGTACGTAATTTCTTTAACGGATACCATCTTATAATTGGCCATAAAATTTACAGCCGACAAAAATTCAGTCAATTCGTTTTCTACTTCAAAGGCAGTGGAATAAACAACCTGGCCTGAATCGAGTTTGCTTTTTATATCTTCCAGGTTTTTGCAGGCTTTGGAGAAACTACTGCTATCATCGAGGCAATCCTTATTGAATTCGCTAAAGGGATACACGATCTTCTGTGCATCAAAAATGCTAACGAGTGTTTGCAGCAATTCCACATAATCCCTGATATTTAATTCAATTTCAGCGCTGAAAAAATTATCGAGGATATTAGCCTCGTCGCGGCTGCATGTAAAGTTGTTATCCTTTTTATAATCCCACAGCTTAGCAATAAAAGAAAAACATAAAAGCTGGAGCGACCGTGTGGCAGTAGCAATACATACTTCAATATAATCTCTCGAACTGTTGGATGTAAAAGCATCGATGCCACTGGAAATAACTTTTTGCAACAGCATGCCCAGTACGCCAACAAATCCGGATATTATATAGCCGTTTGCCTTACGGGTGTAGCGCACCTGTGTTTCCCAATCGGCCTTGTCTGCAACTCTTATATTATCTAAAAAATCTTTCGCATCACCGCTATACACACTAAGCGCTTCCGTTAGTTTACGGCAGAGATACATATTGAAAGTTTTCTTTCCAATTTCAGCGCTGAATACGGCATTGGTAATGGTACCGATATTATAAATTTTGTCACCGGATTTAAAATTTTCAGCGCTCACATTTTGTAACAGCGACTTCAGTTCGTCAAGATTGTTTTTAATTTCCTTTATCTCGCCGTTCACATTTACATGCATGCTGTCAGGCGATACATTTTGAATACTTATGTCAGCAGTTCCTGGTGAATCACTCATATTTTATTTTTATGAAATTTTTCGGTGTTGATTTTATTAATATTGCAAAAGTTATTAAAATTATATGGTATAAATTATTTTTAAAAAATTAGACACCACATCATTTAAAAATGACCAAGAAAGCTAACGATAATCATTTAATAAACATTAATTTACCATTAGCCCAATCTAAGTTTTTTTTGAATTCAACGTAAGCTGGGAAACTAACTACTAATTTTGATAATATGTCTTTTGCTATTTTGTAAAAATTATTTGCTGTGGTTTCATCCTGTTGATCTTCATATACCGCACCCAACTTAATGTTCGAAATTGCCAATCCATTTAAAAAAGAAATATTTTGAGGATAAGCTTCACAGAGTTCTTTAAATAATTTTATTTCATCTTTATAATAAGCTAAAGCTTTGCCGAAATTACCCAGGTAAGCTTCTGTTAAACCAAGTTTTTCGTAGGAAATTGCGAGTCCGTTTTTAAAAGAAACATTGCTGGGATAAGCTTCATACAGTTCTTTACCTAAAGTTAATCTTTGTTCAAAATGTACTAAAGCTTTATCATGGTTGCCAAGAGAAGTTTGCGTTTCGCCCAATCTTGAATAGGAAATTGCCAATTCATATTTAAAATTTACATTTTGGGGGTAGGCCTCATATAGTTCTTTGCTCAATTTTTCGAATTGTTCATGAAAACCCAAAGCTTTGAAATAATCGCCAAGCAAAGCGTGAGTTGAACCTAGTTTTTCGTAAGAAATTGCCAAACCATTTTTAAAATTGATATTTTGGTGGTAGGCACTAAAGAGCTGCTCAAATAATTTTGTTTCATCTTGGAAATAGCCTAACGCATTATTGAGATTACCAAGAGAAGTAAGAGTTGAACCAAGCTTTTCATAAGAAATAGCTAATCCGTTTTTAAAGAGTACATTATTGGGATAGGCTTTATAGAGTTCTTCAAATAATTTTGTTTCGTCTTTAAAATAATCCAAAGCTTTGTCGAGATTACCAAGGGAAGTAAATGTTGAACCCAGCTTTTCGTAAGAGATAGCTAAGCCTCTTTTAAAAGAAAAATTTTCTGTATCAGAGTCATAGAGCTCTTTACCTAAACTTGATCTTTGTTGGAAATAAGCCAAAGCTTTATCGAGTTGACCAAGTGAAGCCTGAGTCGAGCCCATCTTTTCATAAGAAATAGCTAACCGATTTTTAAAAGAAATATTTTTTGGTTCGGCAACATAAAGTTCTTCAAATAATTTTGTTTCGTCTTCGAAATAGATTAAGGCCTTATCAAGGTTTCCAAGGGTAGCTTGTATTAAACCAAGTTTTTCATAAGAAATAGCTAAACTGTTTTTAAAGGAAACATTTTGGGGCTGGGATTCAAATAGTTCTTTACTCACTTCATAGAGTTCTTTACTTAATTGTGCGTCTATTTCATAATAACACAAAGCTTTTTCTAAGTTGCCAAGGGAAGCATGTGTGGCGCCCAGCTTGGAGTAAGAAATTGCCAATGCGGATTTATAATTTAAATTTTTTGGGTCTGCTTCATAGAGTTCTTTCTCTAAACTTATTCCTTGTTCGTAATAAGACAAAGCTTCGTCAAAATTGCCAAGTAAAGCTTGTATTTCACCAAGTTTTTCGCAAGAAATAGACATGCCATTTTTAAAAGAGATGTTAGTTGGAGCTGCTTCATAGAGTTTTTTACTTAATTGAGCGTAAAGTTCACAATAAGTCAATGCTTTATCGAGGTTGCCACTTGTTGTATGATAAGATACTAAATTTTCCAAAAGCTGGGCAAATTTATAATCAGTTTGTTCAAAACTGCTTATTAGTGCTTCAGTATACCGAGCATATAAAATGACCTCTACATAACTTGCATTGGTAAATTGACCTGTTCCGGGGTCAAAGTTTAATTTATCTTTTAATGCACCTACCAGTTGATGGCAATCTTCAAGCAGATTCAGATTTTTCCTTTTTGTGATTTCCTGGATTATGGGGGTTACTTTAAATGATGTATTTAGTTCGTTATAATCCAACCACCCTTTTTTTGCAAGGGCCAGGAGTGTATCTTCTAAAGTTTTCCAACTTGGTAAAATAGATTGTAATGTATCAAACGAAATACTCTCTGCTGGTAATACCGCAAAGAAAGATAGTAGTTTTTTTTCTTTCTCATCAAGGTCTCCTAGGTTGTACATCGCCGCAATGATATCTTCTGGCTTTTCTTTTATAAGTTTGCCTTTGGTGTGATAGTTTGAACTTACTTCCTGACTCTTGCTTAGAGCAAGCAGCCCTTCTTTTTGGAGATCAGCTAATAGATTAGTGAGGCTATATTGGTTTCTAAGCCGGTTAAAATTGCGTAAGTTTTTTGCAAGCAATTCTAGAACGAGAGTATTACCACCGACAGCAGTACGTATCTCTTTTAAGAGTTTATCATCTGTTCGTAGGTGTTTTGGGTAGTGTTTAATAAATAGATCAATGGCTTTGTCTACTGGAAGCTCCTCAATTTTATATGATTTTGCGTCTTCAAACTCCGTAATTCTTGTTGTCAGTAAGACGTGGAAATTCGGGCATGATCGTAATTTATAATAGTATTTTTCAAGATCTTCCAGCTTATTGGCATTATCAATTACCAATAAACATGGTTTGTTTAAGTTACATATTTCAACTAACAAAGAGTCAAGCCTGACTTCACTATTCATGGTTTCGGGAAAACTGACCTCCAATGGAAAAGAAAGAGTTAGTATTGCTTCTAAGAGACTGTTTTCTGCGAAAATCCAGGCAAGATGTTGATAATCGTTTTGGTATTTGAAATAATATTTCGACGCAAGTGTTGTTTTGCCTATACCACCCTCTCCATTAACTAAAAGCAATAGATTTTCATCATTAAAAAGTTTTTGGTGCATGGCTTTAAGATCATCTTCCCTCCCAAGAAAGATTTCCGGAAAAAAGGGAGTACATAAAAATTTTTTAATTTTCTTCCCACCATAATTATAATAAATAGGATTATTAATTTTGTACTCACCAATCTTATTGGCTGAACCGTCAAAGGGAATATTTGCTTTTTCAGAGCTATTTGCAGGTGCTCCTTCATTTATTATTTCAGAATGTCCAACACTATCAAATATTGAATTCTTGATTGCAACGAAATCATCATTTGAGAGTTTTGCTGGTGTAAAAGAATTCATATCAATCAACCAATCAGTTAATTCGCCGAAATTTTCAAATATTTTTTTAACTCTAGTATATCGTGTGAACTGATCTGCTGAAAGCTGGCGGGCACGTTTAAATACTAAATTGTCCCACTCTTTTAATTTGGCATCCCAGATATCTCCATATGCATCTATAACTTTTGGATCACCAAAATCTATAAAATCAAGCATGATGGGCAAAACCTTTTCTCTAAATTTTTTTTTATCAAAATTTGAATAACGGGCAATTTCATACAACTCGAACATGCAATACGGTGACCTTACATACTTCTGGCTAATTACCACAATAATATTTTTACCCTGTCCGATCCTAGCCATAAAGTCACTAATAGAACCCCTATAATCCAAGTCATAAGTATCCCTCACCACATTAAATCCGTCTTTTTTTAATGACTCATATAATTCGTTAACGATTTTCTCCCTGCTCTCACCCGGCTCATCGGCATCACCCCAGGCATAGGAAAAAAATATTTCGTGTTGATTTGGCATAGAGTTAATTTAAGTGTTCGAGCAGTACTCATCAGCTGAATTATCCAATTGTTTATTTGAAAATTTATTTTATTAAATTGGTTTCAAAAACTTTTATATCAGCCATAATTTATCAGGAAAAGTTTGCGGTATCTGTTTTATCAATGTTATAAATCTTCTTTGCGGCCTGTTTTCACTGATAAACCGGCGGGCCAGTTTCTTTGCTATTTTACGGTCTTTCTCTTTTATGACCGAATTTACTTTATTTGGTAAATAATTCAATCAATACCTGTTTTGATAGAGAAGATATGTGTATCTGTCGCCGGCAAAATCTTTTTAATTGAAGATAAGTTTTGTATAAAAAAGATATTGCGGCAATA
>JBDTOV010000229.1:0-8316 GCA_039933035.1 Ginsengibacter sp.
TTAAAAACGGAATGCCTGACGGTGACTGGGAAGTATTTGCTGATGGTTTTTCAGGCTCACCGGATAGCACTGCAAGCGGTCATGCCGTGCATCGTCCCTGTGGCCTGGCACAGGGCCCGGACGGCGCTTTGTATGTAACAGATGATAACCGGGGAACGATCTTTAAAATCACCTATAACAAGAGAGATCTGGATCGAGATAAGAATAAGCCAACGCCACGTAATTTTCGTGATGCGCAGATAACCGCTTCAACTGATACTACAGCATCTTCAAACAATGCCGGCAAAAATATTTACACTGCGAGTTGTGTAACCTGTCATCAACCTGATGGAAAAGGAACTGGCACCATGATACCGCCGCTTTCAAACACGAGTTATGTTTCAGGCAACAAAAGCAAGCTGATAAATATTGTATTAAAAGGGATCAGTAAAGAAAAGATTGATGGGAAAGATTATAGCAATGTTATGCCGGCATTTCCGCAGCTATCAGATGACGGTATTGCAAATGTACTTACCTACATACGCAGCAATTTTGGTAACAATGCATCGGCCATAACAAGCGATGAAGTAAAGAAGGCAAGAAATAAAAAGTAAATGTTACCTTATAAAATAATAACGAAAATAAAAACATTGGTTCCGTGCCTGCAGAATATGTATCGTATTTGAATGAACTTTGGGGTGTGATGTAGTGACTGTCGCAAAACGATAGTACGCTGTCTCAAGAACTGACAAATTATGTGCAAATCAATATTTTTTTTCCTTTCCTGTTTCCTTTGTAATAGTTGCTTTTCTGGGGCAAAAACTGATACTTCAATACGAGAACATTTACTCATGGATTTTGACTGGCGCTTTGCATTCGGTCATCCTTACAATACAAAAAAAGATTTTAATACAGCAACCGGATACTTTTCTTATTTGGCAAAAGCAAGTTATGGTGATGGTGCCGCCGCTAAAGATTTTGATGACCGCAGTTGGCGCAAATTAAACCTGCCGCATGACTGGGCAGTGGAGCTGCCTTTTAGCGATAAAGGAACTGCGAGCCATGGCTTCAAAGCTATTGGTCGCAACTTTCCAAACACAAGTGTGGGTTGGTACAGAAAAACATTTACTATTCCCGCATCGGATCTTGGAAAGCTCATCAGCATTGCATTTGATGGTGTATATCGCAATTCAATGGTTTGGCTAAACGGGTTTTATCTTGGCACTGAAGCCAGTGGCTACAACAGTTTTGAGTATAACATATCAGAGTATGTAAACTATGGCGGCGAAAATACGATTGCTGTTCGTGCGGATGCAACAACGGAAGAAGGCTGGTTTTATGAAGGCGCCGGTATTTACAGGCATGTGTGGTTGAATAAAACATCGCCAATTCATGTGGCAACCAACGGAACTTTCGTAACTACTCAACTCAATAATAATATTGCTGATGTTACAGTGCAGGCAATGGTAATTAATGAAAGTAAATCACCAGAAAATATAACGGTAGTTCAAACCATTATTGATGCAACCGGTAAAGCAATCGCAACAGACAGCACAACCAATATTATGTTGAGTGTGTATGAAAAAAAAGATTGTAAAAATATGCTGCATGTCAGCAATCCGCACCTGTGGTCTGTTGATACACCTTACCTGCATACATTAATTACCAATGTTTTTGAAGAAGGGAAACTCATCGATCAATACGAAACTACATTTGGAATACGTACCATTAAGTTTGATGCGAATGAAGGCTTTTTTCTCAACGGTAAACATCTAAAAATACATGGAACCGATAATCACCAGGATCATGCAGGAGTTGGCACAGCAATGCCCGATTCATTGATTGAATACAGAATTAAACAATTAAAATCTTTTGGATGTAACGGTTACCGGTGTTCACATAATCCTCCAACGCCTGAATTGCTGGATGCCTGTGACAGGTTAGGTATGTTGGTAATTGATGAGAATCGTTTGATGGGCATTACATCAACGCATTTTGATGAATTAAAATCTTTGATGCTGCGTGACCGGAATCATCCATGCATTATAAGTTGGAGCATTGGCAATGAAGAATGGGGCATTGAAGGGAATGAGCTGGGTGCAAGAATAGCAGCCACCATGCAGACATATGCAAAATCTATAGATACCACGCGTGCCATAACGGCCGCAATAAGCGGGGGCTGGCAAAAGGGAATTTCCAATGTAATTGATGTGATGGGTGTAAATTATATCGGGCAAATCAATACAGATCAACATCACAAGGAATTTCCAAATCAACCCATGTGGGGTACGGAAGAAGGTAGTACGTATGCAACAAGGGGGATTTATTTTGACGATATGAAACGGCATTATATGGCTGATTACGACCATAAGCCACGCGATAATTTTTACAGCATTGAAGATGCATGGAAATTCTATGTTGCCCGCAATTATTTAGCTGGCATGTTTATATGGACCGGCTTTGATTACAGGGGCGAGCCTACACCTTTTGGCTTTCCTTCAACAGGCTCCCAGTTTGGGATGATTGATCAGTGCGGTTTCCCGAAAGACAATTTTTATTACCTGGAATCAGCCTGGACGAATGAGCCTGTGTTGCATATACTTCCGCATTGGAACTGGAAAGGCATGGAAGGCAAAGAAATAAAGGTTTGGGCATACAGTAACTGCGATGAAGTAGCATTATTCCTTAACAAAAAAAGTTTGGGTAAACAAAGTATGCCGGTAAACGGCCATCTTGAATGGAAAGTAGCCTACCAGCCGGGCACACTCTCCGCGGTTGGATATAAGAATGGAAAAAAGATGGCAACCGATGCAGTGCAAACAACCGGCGAACCGGTTGCTGTACATCTTTCCTCAAATCAAAATACTATAAAAGCAAATAAAGAAGACATAGCCTTAATAACGGTTGATACAAAAGATAAAAATAATTTGCACGTACCAATCGCAGGTAATGAAATAATTTTTACGATTGATGGCCCGGGAAAAATTATTGGCGTTGGAAATGGCGATCCTGCTTCATTGGAGCCCGATAAATATATAGACACCATACAAACAGTTGCCATAGAAAATTTAAAAGAAAAGATTGTAAACAATTTTGATAATTCCGCCGAAACTGTGCCGGATTATGACGATGCAAACTGGAACCATGCTTTTAAAGATGATCGTACACAAGAATTTGGCAAATCAGCCAAAGTAATTATTTACCGGGGCAATTTTAGTTTGCCTCAATATAGTCATGAAGCACAGGTTTCATTTTTCTACAAGCCAATTGGTAAAGAACAATCAATCTATATTAATGGAAAACTAATTGCTGAAGGTGTATACGAAAGTGGTTCCAACACAGCATTTGCTATAGATAAAACAATATTGCACGCCGGAAAAAATTCTGTCGTAATTATGGCAACACCCTT
The DNA here is from genome assembly GCA_039933035.1 of Ginsengibacter sp. Classification (GTDB taxonomy): domain Bacteria; phylum Bacteroidota; class Bacteroidia; order Chitinophagales; family Chitinophagaceae; genus Ginsengibacter. The sequence continues at coordinate 3,389 of JBDTOV010000229.1, forward strand.
GTTTAAGCAACATACCTGGGATGCCATCAATATGGATGCAGGCATCTTCCAGGTTATAATGCCGGCGACAGTTTGGAAACGTAAATTATTTAGTGGATTGGCGCAGGTAATTGTACAATCAACAGGGCAACCCGGCGACATTACACTTACGGCAATATCTGAAGGATTGAAACCGGAGCGATTAAAAATACAATCACTGCCTGCTGGGTTGAGACCTTCAGTGAAAAGTGATAATCATTAAATAATTGTAAAGAATTTCTGCGTTACCTAAAAAAAATTTTTATGATAAAATTTTTAAATAATAAAATAGTAAAAACGAAAACATGGTATGTACAATTTTTATTTGCAGTTTGTATTTTATTCAATGCATCAAAAAGTTTTGCTCAAAATACTTTCAATATGATTTCCTTCGGCGCTGTTGGCGATGGCAAAACGATATGCACGAAAGCATTGCAAACAGCCATTGACAGTTGTAATGCAAATGGCGGCGGCGATGTAATTATACCGCAAGGTATTTTTATTATTGGCACCGTTCATCTAAAATCCAATATCCATCTGCAACTAAATGCCGGCGCAGTTTTGCGGGGTAGTATCGATTTGAAAGATTATGAAAATTTTATCCCGGATACGCCATTCAATCCAATTCATAAGGGCATGTTGTTTACAGAAAATGCGGAGAACATTACCATTTCAGGCGAAGGAACCATTGATGGCAACGGTGATAATTTTTTCAATCTCACCAAAGCAAAAACAATTGGCAGCATGGGCACACAATATACAAGGCAAGGTGAAAATTTCAGAAAAGTGGAAAGCGGCATAGGCGACGGGCCTGTTGTTCCAAAAGACAGGCCGTATCAAATGTTTGTATTCAGTAACTGCAAAAGAATCATTATAAAAGATATTACCATTACCACATCTCCATTCTGGTGTATGCATTTTGCTGATTGTGATGCAGTGCATGTAAGCGGTATTAGGCTATGGAACAATATGCTGGCGCCCAATGCCGATGGCATTGATGTTACCAGTTGCAACAACGTGATCATCGATAACTGTGATATCAGGGCTGGTGATGACGCACTGGCCATTGTTGGCTACGATCATCATTTTGAAATTCCGGGCTTTCAGCATTTGCGGCATGAATCAGGAAATATTTTGATAAGCAATTGCAATTTGCAATCCGCATCCAGCGGCATTCGCATTGGTTTTCTTGATCAGAACAATGTAAAAAATATTCATGTAAGCAATGTGAACATTACCAATTCAACAAGGGGCATCGGCATATTTGTGCGTGACAAGGGTTCGCTTGAAAACATTACGTTTGAGAACATGACCATAGAAACAAAACTGCGCACCGGTGATTGGTGGGGCAACGGTGAACCCATTCATATTTCTGCCGTGCGCGGAAAAGAAAACGTTAAGCCTGGCCAGGTTAAGCATGTTATTTTCAGCAATATTGTTTGTAAAGGAGAGAACGGAATGCTGGTGTATGGGAGCGGTGAAAGCATGATTGAAGATGTTTCATTCAATCATATTCGCTTTGAATTGACGGATAGCAAACTAAATGATGTTGCAGGCGGCAATATAGATTTACGTGGTGCATCTATACAAAAACAACTATTTAAAAGTGATATCCCCGGCTTATTCATTCAATATGCAAAAGATATAAGCATTAATGATTTTAAATTACTATGGACAAAGACACGCATGCCGTATTTTACCAATGGCATAGAGGCGCATCATTTCGAAAGTCTATCTATCAAATATTTTAAAGGCAGCGCATCGCCCATTAATAAAAATGCTTTTAGAATTTACGCAGAAGATGGAAAAGATTTTTATACGGATGATAAGGAAAACACTATGCTAAAGCAAGTGGAATAATTGCATTATTTTAGAAAATGGATTAGTGGTTTAAAATATTGAACAACTTATACAATAGCACACATGAAAAAGAAACCTTTTTACATATTACTGATCGTTTACACCTTATTAGCAATACCCTTCACTCTATTGGCACAACAGCAGCACAAGTTGTCTGACCCAAAAGCAACCCAAGAAGCCAAAGCATTGTATGCTTATATCAATGATATGTTTGGTAAAAAGACATTATCGGGGCAAATGTTCTCCGGCTGGGGTTTTGATGAAATCAGTTACGTTTATAAAATAACGGGCAAGTATCCGGCCATTAAAGGCTTCGATTTTATTCAATCCTCATTGAATGATTCTGTGGTGAAGGGAGCTATAGAATGGTGGAAATATGGCGGCATTCCTACCATCATGTGGCACTGGGGCGCACCTGGCATTGGGGAAGGTTATCCAAATAGTAAAAAAGAAATAGATATAAACAAATGCTTTCAAAAAGGAACAGCAGAATCTGATTCGCTTTGGACTGAACTAAAAACAAAAGCCGATCTTTTGGAAAGGTTGCAAAAAGCAAACGTACCTGTTTTATGGCGCCCTTTTCATGAGCTGAATGGAAACTGGTTCTGGTGGGGCAAGCAGGGGCCCGACAACTTTAAACGCCTCTGGACAACGATGTACGATTATTTTGTAAATGATAGAAAACTAAACAATTTAATTTGGGTACTCTGTTATACAGGCGAGCCTGATGGCGACTGGTATCCCGGTGACAAATATGTTGACATTGCCGGAGCAGACACCTACAACAAAGGCGACAGTTCCATGCCGTATATGTATAAAGCCGTAAAAGATATTACCGGTACCCGCGTACCGATTGCTTATCACGAATGTGGTACACCTCCAGATCCTGACAAAAGTTTTGGAGATGGCGTAATGTGGTCTTGGTGGATGGAATGGCATACGAACTTCATACGCAAAGTTGATACGCTTTATTTAAAGAAGCTGTACAACCACGATTTAATAATTACCCGTGATGAAGTCCCCGATATTATGAAAATGTACGGTAAAAAATGAAAAGGCAATAAAATGTATTAAATAAATTCTTCGTGTTACATCGTGCCTTTGTGTCAAAGTGGTTCAAAAAAGATAATTACAAAGAGGCTGTTCAAATTTAATCTTAATATTTTTTTATTGGCATGTATAAAACCTTAGAAGAAACCAATGCCTGAATGAATCAACCGTATCACCTTATTGAGTTGCCATGTTTAATTTTATAAGGTAATGAGGTTAAAAATTTAAGTGCACAAATTTCTACTAAGGTTAGCGTTCAATCATGCCTTCATTTATAAACAGCTTTTAAGTTACAAAGAATCAAAGATTAAAAAACATGTTTAAAATACCATTTAGTTAATTGAAAACTTATTCACTTACAGTAAAAACTCACTAATGAAATACTTCTTCGTAATTACAATACTTGGTTGTTCAATATTTACACAGGCACAAAAGAAAAAAAGCTTTGATGTGCAATCACCGGATGGAAATATAATAATGCACGTTGAAACAACCAATAAAATAACCTGGTCTGTAAGAGATAAGGATGAAACGGTTATTGAACCTTCAGCAATATCATTACAATTGCAAAACGAAACCTTAGGTGATAATGTTGTCATCAGGTCATCCAAAACAGAAAAAGTAAACAATACAATTCCTGCCATCAATTACATCAAGTCAACCATTCCTGATAATTACAACCAGCTTATTTTAAATTGTAAAGGTGATTTTGGTTTGAAGTTCAGGGTGTATAACGATGCAGTTGCCTATCGTTTTTTTACGAAGAGAAAAGACAGCATTATCATTAAAAATGAAGAAGCTAATTTCAATTTTACAAACAATGATTCGGCTTTCATTCCTATTCAATGGGACTATCGTGACGGGCAAAATTTCAACTCCTCTTTCGAAGCATTATATCATCATATAACCCTATCACAATTTCCAAAAGATTCACTGGCGTTTTTGCCTTTACTTGTCGATTTAGGCAATGGTAAAAAAGCGGAAATTCTGGAAGCAGATCTGGAAGATTATCCCGGGATGTATCTCGATTTAAATGACACACAAAAAGGTTTAAAAGGTGTATATGCACCCTATCCTGCAAAAGAATATTTACATGGCATCAATTTCATTGCTTCGGGCAGGGAAAATTATATTGCCAAAACAAGCGGCATAAAAAATTTTCCGTGGCGTATTGTTGCGATAAGTAAACAGGATAAGGATTTATTGAATAATGATATTGTTCAAAAGCTTGCATCACCACCGGGACTTACAGATTATTCATGGGTGAAACCCGGGCAGGTAGCGTGGGATTGGTGGAATGACCGGAATATAACCGGGGTGGATTTTCATGCAGGTATCAATACAGATACGTATAAATATTATATTGATTTTGCCGCAGCCAATAAACTGCCTTACGTAATTATGGATGGAGGCTGGAGCGGGGCTCTTGATCTTTTTAAAGTAAAGGCTGATCTTAATTTGCAGGAGATCATCGATTATGGTAAACAAAAAAACGTAGGCGTTATTTTATGGGCAACATGGTACGCTGTTGCGCACCAGATGGATACGGCGTTTGCGAAGTATTCAAAAATGGGAGTAAAAGGGTTTAAGATAGATTTTTTTGATCGGGATGATGAAAAAGCTGTTGCATCAACCTATGCAATTGCCAGGAAGGCTGCCGCGTATAAATTGATGATGGACTATCACGGCATATATAAACCAACAGGGTTGCAACGCACTTATCCGAATGTAATAGGCTTTGAAGGCGTGAAGGGTTTGGAGAATTTTAAATGGGCGAATGAAGATCAGCCAACTTACACAGTGAGCATTCCTTTTATTCGTATGATAGCCGGGCCAATGGATTATACACCCGGTGCTATGCGCAATGCAACCCAGGCAGATTTCAGACCGATAAATGATAACCCGATGGCGAAAGGCACACGCTGCAACCAGCTTGCAGAGTATGTTGTTTTTTATGCGCCTTTGCAAATGCTTTCTGATAATCCAACCATTTACATGAA
>JBDTOV010000230.1:0-8123 GCA_039933035.1 Ginsengibacter sp.
TTACGAAGTATTTAGTGCTTGATGATGGTGAGGCAATAGGGTTGGGAATACCAGGATTACTTAATGAAGAGGCGGGTGACCATGCATACACATTTCCCCCGGAAGCAAAAATCTGCACAGAACTGTTAAGGCAAATTGACGTGTCGTTGCTTTTTGTTATCGCCGGCCTGGGAAGTGCAGTAAAGTTCACCGTATCTTTTGCAGTGCAACCAAAATTATTGGTACCAGTTACAAAATAAGTTATTGTATTAGCAATAGTCGCTACAGGGTTTGCTACAGAAGCATTAGACAATCCGGTTGCAGGGGTCCAGGTATAGGTATTGGCACCGGAAGTTTGTAATTGAATTTTGGATCCTGAACAAACGGAGCTATCATTATTAGAGTTAATCAAAGGCGAATTCACAGTAATTTTTACGCTGTCCCTTTTTACCAAAACCGGCGCAAAAGAAATATCATCCAGGGCAAAATCATTTCCCTGTACAAAAGTATTTTTATTTACAATGGATATAGTTGCCGAAGCGTTATTACCCGAATTCCAGGTAGTGTAAAACTGTGTCCAGGTGCAGGTTGGCAACGAAGCCGTTATTAAATTTCCCAGGTTGCTCCCGTTTGTAGAGAAACTCAGTTCCGCAGGATTGGGTGGATATAAAGCCTGTATCCAGGTTGAGAAAGCATAGTTGGTATTGGGAATAACTGTCACGGTTTCCTGCCAAACATTGACGTTGGGGGTCGGGGCGCCATTTACCAGCAACATATTCCCATTGCCGGTTGTATGATCTCCGCAATTACTCAACGAAGCATTCCACGCCTGTGGACTTGCTCCTACAAAATATTGTCCTTCTGTAATATTTGGATTTCCATAACTATATTCCGAGGTAAATCCTGTATTGCCGTTAGTAAAATTTCCGTTATTGATCACATTATTGCCGGCAACCTGCGCTGTAAAATAATAGGTAATATTTTGAAGGGTAGATGTTACGGGATTGGGTGATTGCGGGTTATTCAGATAGGTTACAGGTGACCAACAAAAATTTAAGGAAGGAACAGCTCTTAGTTGTTTTACACTGTTGATACAAATTGTGGTATCCGGCGTAATGATAAGATCTGCAGGAATGATTGAAAGAGAAACTGTTTTGGTAACCGTATCAACACAGCCCCCGTTTTGAACACTGAATTTTACGGGATAACTACCCGGTAACAAATAGATATGTGTTGGGATAAGCGTACCCGTTGTCGTTTTCCCGTCACCGAATGACCAGTATGGATTTATAACAGCCGCACCGATATTGGTAAACTTTACCGATAAGGGATTGCAAACATCCTGTTCATATGCAAAATCAATACTTGTGGTGTTGGTTGACACATCTCTCGTAATGCTGTCTTTACATCCATTAATATCCGTGACTAATAATGTAACTGTAAAGTTTCCTGGCGATGCATATGTATGAGAAGTATTTTGCGCAATATCAGAACCGCCATCTCCAAAAGACCATTTCCACGAATTTATTGCAGCCCTGTTGGTATACGCCACACCTTTAAAGTCAAAATTGCTGCAGGACCTGGCGCTGTCATTAATTCTTACAGAATCAATATTAGGTTTGAATAGAATAGCATCAACAGGAATTTTAAGATTGAAAAGGTTAAGACCTGCCTGGCCTGATGTTGAGCCGTAAGAATCATTTCCAAAATCAATGTTAGCGCCATGTACACCACCATTTTGTGTAACAAGAATATTTCCTGGCAAAGTTGTGTTCGATAACCAGCATATACCGCCACCGCCACCACCACCAGGACCCAATTTACCCTGTATTTCTCCATTCATATCTGCTCCTTTACCTCCATTGATGTGAATATTTGTATTATCTAAGAAATTATTTGCATCAATCAAAACTGCTCCGCCGCCCCCACCTCCTCCCATGCCTTCATGACATTTATAAGCCTGGGCATCCCTAAAACACTCAATTCCACCTCCACCATCGGCAGTAATTACATTATTATTCGTTTTTATAAAATTTGATTTAATAATAATAATTCCTCCGCCATTTCCACCCAGTGGATTGAATCCCGGTATATTGTCACAGTGGCCCGCTCCGCCTCCACCTCCAAGAAATATCTTGTTTGCGGCATTCGAATATGCTAATGGTTTGCCTCCAATTCCATTATTATTAATTGGAGGGCCACATGTAATCCACTCCTTGCCACCTAAGCCTCCATTTGTAATGTTGCTGCCACCGCCGCCTCCCGAGTTATGTTCCAGGCCGCCTCCACCTCCGTTACCCAAAGCACCTTTCCCAAAAATTTTTTGATCGGATACAATTGCAATTCCTTCGCCTTTGGGGGCTGCTTTTATCGGATCATTTGGATAGTAGTAGTTATTTTCATGACAATAAAAACTATTATTTTTTGGATTGACTGCTTGCCCGCCAATAAACCCTTTCCCACTAACATCAATATTTGCATTCAGCGTTAAAGTATTTTTTACATTAAAGGCTAATACACCTCCTTTGCTTCCATCCCATGGCAAGCAGGTTAATATATTGTCCACAACTAGGTTATTATAATAAGGTACTCTAATCAATTGAACCTTTCCGGTAGGAATATCATATTGTTTTGTAAATAAATTTTTAAGTTGAATTACGTTGCCTGCTTTTTGTTTTACATAATTGTATTCGTAATTGCCGGCATTTTTGTAGTTTGTCACAGTTCCAAAATTGACGGTATTGCTTGAGTCAATCACGGCTCCTTTCATTTGAATCAATAGAACAGTATCGCCGGGATTATATTTGGAAGCATCGGCAACCGTTAGTTCATTGTTGCAAATATTAAATCCCAAAACTTCTGTATAATCATTAATTATTTTCTCGCAATTTTCCACAACCACCTGTTTACAATATGATGTTTGCGTTGGCAATCCGTCATCCAGAGTAAGGCTTATATTATAGGTACCGGGCGAGTTATAGGTTATAACCGGGGGGCTTTGAGCTGTGGAATTTGGCACGCTTGCATTAGTGCAGCCGGGAAACTGAAGTAGCGAAAGTGTATTGTTATTAACGTTGGTAACCAGGCTAAATACATCGGCACCAACACGAAATAATTTCGAAAGGCAATGCGGAAAATTTAGATTCCCCTGGTTTCCCAGGCTTACGGCAGCAGGATTATTAAGTAAAGAACCGCCAAAATCTAATTTTACAATATCATAGCTGCCATTTGCGTTAATTACAAACGCTTCATTTTCTCCACAATACCGCAGGATATAAATATCCCAGCAGGTAACAAATGTGTTATTAGGATTCCCAAGATTCACACCGGTTGGAATGTTCAATAAAGAAGATCCAAAATCTAATCTCGTAAGAGTTGAACTGGTAGCATTGGTTACAAAAACACGCCAATTGCCATTATCATTTATCGCCTGTATTCCTGTGGGCCCGCTTAAGTTTCCAATATTACCAAGGTTTGTTGCAGATGGGGTATTGGAAAGGCTGTTAGTAAGGTCAAAACGGGTAACCGTGCTATTTGAATAGTTTACGGTTAATCCATACCAGTGGCCGTTATCGTTAAAAACATATAAATCATGAGGATAAGAAAGATTGCCAATATTTCCCCAGTTTGCTGCTGTTGGTGTATTGTTGGTAATATTTGTGCCAATAGTTACTGTTGTTAATGACGGGACTGAGCCGCCTGCAACATCGCCACCAACAATCAATACATACCATTTTCCATTATCGTTGGCAATCTGTACCCCTTCTGTATTATTAGGTATGGCGCCCCCAATGTTTCCAAGATTGGTAACAACAGGTGAGTTCAATAAACTATTGCCGAAATCCAAACGCAACAGTCCGCCGGGAAAATTGTTGGTTACAAATCCATAATAATTACCAGCGGTATAAACGTAATCAATATATACTGGTTTACTCAACAAGCCTCCCACATTGCCAAGATTAGTTCCTTTTGGTGGCTGATTGATATTTGCTGTGCAGAAGCTCCAGAAATAGGTTGAAGCACCCTGGGAAGTATTTTGAATATTTACGGGTGAATTAACACAGACTGAGTCAGGTGCATTAAAATTGGCCGTAACATTTTGTGCAGATGAATATTTTGAAAAAAGAATAAAAACAGAAAATAAAAATTTTCTCATATGGTTGGCACGAGGTAATTAGCCGATGTCTCTATTAAGGTTCAAGTTAATTCCTTTTTCTCAAAAATCACAACGACCTGTGTAATTAAATGGGGTGATTGCTTTTAGTTCTTTCTTTAATGAAGAGCTTATTGTTAACCCGGTAATGAAATTCTGAATTTTTTCCTTAGTAATTTTTTCATTACTCCTTGTTAATTCTTTTAGCGCTTCATACGGGTTAGGATAATTTTCTCTCCTTAAAATCGTTTGAATCGCTTCTGCAACAACTGCCCAGTTACCTTCAAGATCATCTTTTATTTTTTGCTCATTCAATATTAATTTTTTTAAGCCTTTTTCAATAGAATTTATAGAAAGAATAGTTTGTGATATAGGTATTCCGATATTCCTCGTAACGGTAGAATCGGTAAGATCTCTTTGTAATCGTGAAACAGGCAATTTTGCTGAAAGGTACTCTAATAAAGCATTTGCCAGCCCAAGGTTGCCTTCGGCATTTTCAAAATCAATCGGGTTTACTTTATGGGGCATGGCGCTGCTGCCTACTTCACCCTTTTTTATTTGCTGCTTGAAATAATCCATACTAATGTATGTCCACATGTCCCGGCAGAGATCAATGAGTATCGTGTTGATACGTTTTATATTATCAAAATGGGCAGCCAGCAGGTCATAATGTTCAATCTGTGTAGTGTATTGCTGCCGTTGAATCCCCAGCTTATTTTCAAGAAATTCATTGGCAAAAACTATCCAGTCTGTTTTCGGATAGGCGGCATAGTGAGCATTGAAATTTCCGGTGGCGCCGCCAAATTTGCCGGTAAAAGGAATATAGCTGAATTGTTCAACCTGGCTTTCTATCCTTTCTACAAATACCATTACTTCTTTGCCCAATATGGTTGGAGAAGCGGGCTGTCCATGCGTCCTGGCAAGCATGGGAATATTTTTCCATTTTTTGGCCAGGTTTAATAATTCATGTTGCAGGTTTATAACCGCGGGGAGGTATTCGAACTCAATGGCATCTTTCCATAAAAGGGGTATAGCAGTATTATTGATATCCTGTGATGTCAGGCCGAAATGAATCCATTCCTGCAAGTAGTCAAAACCCAGCTCTTTTAGTTTCTCTTTTAAGAAATACTCAACTGCTTTTACATCATGGTTGGTAATACGTTCCGTGTCTTTGATTTTTTGCGCATCTTCCAAAGAAAAAGATTCAGTAATTTTTAGTAACTGCTTCTTTAGTGCCGGAGTAATTTTTAAAAATTTCTTTTCCGCTAAAAAAATGAAATACTCCACCTCAATTTTTACCCGGTATTTAATTAAAGCAAACTCTGAAAAATAGGCGTCAAGATGCTGTAATTGATTTCTATACCTCCCATCAACGGGAGAAATGGCGGTAAGCGGTTGAAGTTGCATGTAGATCGATTGAGTAAATGCAAAAAATTGATCTTTTAATCATTCTCATTGCACTAAATTTGCCGCAAAATTAAAGTAATAGGTTTGCAAACAAAAATAAGGGTTGGGGCGGTAAGTTATTTAAATACAAAACCCCTGGTATACGGATTTGAACATGGGATGATGGCAGAAAATATAGAACTAAAAATAGATTTCCCGTCAAAAATTGCCACCATGCTATTGGAAGATGAGATTGATGTAGGCCTGGTACCGGTAGCCATAATTCCGGAAATGAAGGAGCATCACATTATTTCTGACTATTGTATTGGGTGCGATGGTGCTGTGGCCAGTGTATGTTTATTTAGCGATGTTCCTCTTAACAAGATTGAAAAAATTTTACTGGATTACCAAAGCCGGACTTCGGTAGAATTGCTCAAAATTTTGGTTAAGGAATATTGGAAAATTAGTCCTGTTTTTGAAGTAACATCTTTGGAATACCAGTCACAAATTTCAGGAACGACCGCCGCACTGGTAATAGGCGACAGGGCACTTGAGCAAAGAAAAATTTCGCCATACATTTTTGATCTTGGCCTTGAATGGAAGAAATTTACCGGATTACCGTTTGTATTTGCAGCCTGGATAAGCAATAAAAAACTTCCCCGGGAATTCATAAATTTTTTTAACGAAGCAAATGGTATAGGGTTACAAGCAATCGAAACGATCGTAAAAGAAAATCCGTATTCTAATTTTGATTTGAATGATTATTATACAAAATACATAAGCTTCAGGCTAAATGAAGCTAAAAAGGAAGCGTTAGGTATATTTTTAAATAAAATTTCATCCCGTTCGTTGATTGCAGGTTAAACAGGTAAAAATATAAAATGACGGTAAGTCTTCCAGGACAAGATTGTTGAACCCTTATAAAAGGTGATTTATGAAAGTTGTAATATTTGCAGGAGGTTTAGGGACGAGGATAAGTGAGGAAACTGGCACAAGACCAAAGCCCATGGTTGAAATTGGGGGCAAGCCTATTCTTTGGCACATCATGAAAATATATAGCCATTTTGGATTTGACGAATTTATCATTTGCCTTGGCTATAAAGGTTACATGATAAAGGAATATTTCATGAATTATTTTTTGCATAGCAGTGATATTACGATTGATATTAAAAATAATAACGTTGAAGTTCACGATACCAGTTCTGAATCTTTTAAGGTGACATTGGTAGAAACGGGCCTCGAAACCAGGACAGCCGGGCGGTTACAAAAAGTACAGAAATATATAGGTGACGAAGATTTTATGTTGACTTACGGTGACGGGGTATGCGATGTAGATTTGAATCAATTGATACAATTTCATAAAGACCATGGTAAAATTGCAACGGTAACCTCTATTCAAATGGACGCAAGGTTTGGTGGAATGGATTTGAATAGTGAAGGAATGGTTACTTCTTTTAAAGAAAAAGCGAAAGATGACAGTAAATGGATTAATGGAGGATTTTTTGTACTGAAACCGGAAGTATTTACTTATTTACAGGGAAATTTGAAAGATACCATGTGGGAAGAAGCGCCGCTGGAAAAGCTTACTGCGGATAGTGAACTAATAGCCTTTCAGCATCATGGCTTTTGGAAGTGCATGGATGCTTTACGGGATAAAATAGAATTGGAAGATCTTTGGAAAAATAATGAAGCTAAATGGAAAGTTTGGTAAACCAGCATACTTTAGAAAATTTTTATAGAGACAAAAAAGTATTTGTAACGGGCCATACAGGCTTCAAGGGGTCGTGGTTTATCACCTGGCTGCATCTTTTAGGTGCGCAAATAAAAGGATACGCACTTGCTCCCGAAACAGAAGAATCCATTTATAATCTTATTGCCCCGCATGTATTACATACAAGCATAATCGCCGATATCAGGGATAAAGAAAGGCTTGAAAAAGAAATTATTGATTTCAATCCTGATTTTATATTTCATTTTGCAGCTCAGGCGTTGGTGCGCCGTTCCTATCAAATTCCTTCTGAAACTTTCGATGTAAATGTGATTGGTACGGCAAACGTTTTGGAATCATTACTTCACCTGGATCATAAATGCACCGCATTGATTATTACTACCGACAAAGTATATGAAAATAAAGAACATCAAAAACCTTATAAAGAAACGGACAGGTTGGGTGGACATGATCCTTACAGCGCCAGTAAGGCCTGTGCTGAAATGGTAGTGGAGTCATTTTCAAAATCTTTTTTTAACGTAGAAAAAATTAAAGAACATCAGAAGACGATAGCCAGCGCGCGGGCAGGGAATGTTATCGGCGGCGGCGATTGGAATGCGGATAGAATCATTCCCGATATTGTGCGGCATCTTTTGCAAGGCAAAAAAATTCCCGTAAGAAATCCCGGTGCCATAAGGCCGTGGCAACATGTTCTGGAACCGCTTGGTGGTTATCTTTTAGCAGCGGGATTAATAAATGAAAATAATAATTTGTCGCGTGCGTATAACTTTGGTCCCGAAGTCCGGGATCATCTGACCGTAAAAGAATTAGTAACCATTGCCATTGAATGTTGGGAAAGTGGAGAGTGGTTAGATATTTCTGATAAAAGTCAGCCAC
>JBDTOV010000231.1:0-8119 GCA_039933035.1 Ginsengibacter sp.
TATCCTTTTAAAGCAGAAAATCTTTTAATAACCGGCGCTGAATTAAAAATCAGCATTACAGAATTAAACAAACAAGACAGCATACATCTAAGATCCTGGATTTCCCTACTCAGCAGAGATACCGCAGCAGCGGATTCCAATCTTTTTAAATTAAAGAATTTGCAATTGAGGGTGAAAGAAAATAATAAGGTAATTAATGACTGGAATAATGTTCTTAATTATCCCTCTTTCCTGGATTCATCTATCACCCTAAAAGACAATCCCACTCATTTCAAAAAAAGTTACCGGGTATTTAATGACTCTCTACATGTAAACGATAGCATACAGATAGAATTCCGGAATAAAAATAATTTGCAGCCCCTTGCATCCTATTCTTTAAAAAGGATTGAATCTCCCATTGCTCCTTTCCTGGCTATGATTCTACAGGACTCGTCCAAAACAGAAAGTATAACCGCCTTTATCCAAAAAGCTATTGCGGAAAAAGATAAACAGATGAAAAGCATCAATGCATTTTATGCAGATTGGCCAGCACCTTTCGGGGAGGGTAATAATAATGAAAGATATTTTCCGTCTTCCAAACTGGCATTTTATTTCAGAAAACCCGATGCTAATTTTCCGGATTCTTCTCTTGAATACCAACTTACCGGCGGTGAAGCCAATGATACGGCATGGCGCAAAAGCGGTCATCTGATAGTCATTCCAAAGTTGCAATCAAATAGCCATTATGTTTTATCGGTGCGCTATATTAATTACCCGGAAATTGTTTGGACAAAAACTTTTTATGTGCCGCCAAATTGGTACCAGACAAACACTTTTTATTTAATTGCCGGTTTTGTCGCCGCTTTATTGTTGCTGTTTTTTTTGTTTCTATTATATCGCCAAAGGCTAAAAAACGAAAAAGAGCGGAAAGCAAAACTTAACCTTGAATTGCGTTCTATCAGGTCGCAATTAAATCCGCATTTTGTGTTTAATGCTTTAGGTTCAATACAGGGCCTTATTAATACCAATGAAATTAATAAGGCCAATCAATATCTTTCAGAATTCAGTAATCTTTTAAGGGATTCTTTAAAAAGCAGTGATAAAGATTTTGTTCCTTTAGAAAGTGAAATACAAATTATTAAAAGCTATTTAAAGCTGGAGCAATTAAGATTTGGTTTCGAATATAAAATTAATATTGATGACCATATTAACATTACTGAAATCCAAATTCCTTCTTTGCTCATCCAGCCATTAATAGAAAATGCGGTCAAGCATGGAATAGCAGGAATGAGAGAAAATGGAAACATATCAATTGATTTTTTTAGGGAAAATAAAACTATGTACATTCAAATAAAGGACAATGGAGAAGGCTTTGATTTTAGACAAACGCACGATGGATATGGATTAAAATTAACACGCGAAAGAATTCATTTATTAAATCAAACCGATAAAGAAGCATTTATAGTAATGGATATAAAAAGTGAAAAAGAAAAAGGAAGCAATCTACTTTTATCCTTTAAAAATTATTTAGAAAAATAATGATAAAAGCGGTAATAATTGATGACGAACAAAATAACATTGACAACCTCAAAAGCTTGCTGAAACAGTATTGCGTTGAAGTGGAAATTTCCGGTACGGCAATAAATGCAACAGAAGGCAGGGAAATTATTTCGCATTACAATCCTGATATTGTTTTTTTAGATATCCAAATGCCGGGAGAAAACGGGTTTGAATTACTACAATCACTTTCTACATATTCATTCGAAGTTATTTTTGTAACAGCCTTTGACCAATATGGAATAAAGGCTGTAAAATTTGCCGCCCTTGATTATTTATTAAAACCAATTAATATAGAAGAATTAAAAATCGCGGTAAAAAAAGTGGTTGATAAAAAAGAGAAAGGCAGTCAAAATAATCAATTGGAAAATTTGATGCAATTGCTAAAAGAAAATAATAAAGAACACCGAATCGCTTTGCCTTCAGCGCATGAGATCAGGTATGTGAAACCGTCTGATATTATAAGGTGCGAATCATCTAACAACTATACCACCTTTCATTTTGTTTCAGGAGAAAAATTGTTAATTTCCAAGCCCATCTATTTTTATGAAGATTTATTGCTGGATTATAATTTCATTCGTTGTCACCAATCTCATTTAGCAAATAAAAGATTTATTACCAGTTTTATTAAAGAAGATGGTGGTTATTTATTATTGGAAGATGAAACGCGCCTGCCGGTTTCGAAATCTAAAAAAGAAAAAATAAAAGAATGGCTTGCCAAAAAATAGAAATATATAGGAACATGGAAGCCTCACGGCAAGAATCACAATTTGAACTTTTCTTTAATAAAGGCTATCGCTGTTTCTAAAAAGCTTAAATCACTGATAAATAAAAATATCATGAATGAGAAAACGAGCCATCCCATATAACGTAATACCTACGCCCTTCCGGTCCGGTGTCCCCTCCGGACATTTCTTACCAGAATTAGAAGTACATGCGGGCGCATTTCAGATTGTCGCTATAGGTTTAAGGTTGCCAACCTTGGAGATAGGTGCTTTTAACCTACCAACAGACTTATTGAAGGTTGGCAACCTTGCGACAATTTGGAATCCACCCGTACATGCAACGTCCCTCTTTTACGGAATACATTACATGTACTTTGATTGACTAATAGGAAATTTATTTCTCCTGCTCTGCCAGGTACCTTATTCTTCCGTATTTTTCATCATCATCAATAATGAATAGGCACCATGAACTACAAAATTTTCATTGGTAAAACCCTCATTCTGCGGGGAAGTGATTTGAATGAGACCATTTTCATTGATTCCTGTAGTTACTTCCGTCATTTCAAATTGATTTTTATTTTTAATTGTAAAAACATATTCTTTATTTTCAAAACGGACTATAGCATCTGCCGGTAAAACAGAAGAGTTGCTATTTTTTAGTTCAATATCTGCATTCATATAAGTGCCGGGTACCAGGTATTTATCATTCGTTTCAAAGTGGCAATGAACTTCTGTATTATGGTCTTCTGAAAGATTCCTGCCAATCAATATAATGGTGCCATTATACTTTTTACCGGTCTGGTTGTTTGAATAAGCCTTTAATTTTTGGCCGATATACAATTTATCCAAATCTTTCTCAAATACTTTTAAAGCCAGGTGAAGATCCGATGGGTCAATCAGTTCAAATAATACATCAGTTGGAGCAACATACTTTCCAATATTTACATTTACCGCGGATACATAACCGGATATAGGAGAATATATATTAACATTAGGCTGAAATTTTTCATTAGATATTCTGGCAACATTGATGCCTGCAAGTTTTAATTTTTCTCCCAGGGAAGTAATTAATATTTGCTGGCTCCTGTAATCTGATTCTACCTGCTGATAGACTTTATCACTGCTTGCCTGGCTTTGATTCAAATCTTTCTGGCGCTGATACTCTTTTTCTAAAAAATTGTATTTTGCTTTTGCGGTAAGATAATCCTGTTGCAACTGAATATATTGCTGGTCCTGCATTACCGCTATTACTTCGCCCCTGGTAATGTGCATCCCGGGTAGCAATTTGGTAGATTCCAGGTATCCGCCCATTGGCACACTAACGGATACCATATTTTGAGGGGGAACATCTATCATTCCATTCAGTTTTAGGATGGATGACATTTCCCTGGTTTCCATTTTGGCTGTGGCGATTGCTGCATTTTTCATTTGAACATCCGTAAGGCTTATGGTATTATCACTAACGTTTTGAGTAGCCGGTGCTTCGGATGGTTTTTTTTCTCCACATGCTGCCAACAGCAAAAGTGAGCCGATAAAGAGTTTAATATATTTCATTGTACAATGGTTATTGGTTTGAATAATAATTTAAATCAATTATGGATTGGTTGAGATTCTTAACAGCATCCAGGTAATCGCTTTTCACAATGATTGATTGATTGATCAACTGTATCCATTCCAGGTAATTGATATTACCGGCGGCCAGTTGTTTATTAGCTGTTGAGGTAATTAGTTCTGCACTATTGAGCATATTCTTTTCATAATGACTTACTGTTGCTGCGTATTTCTTATAGGTATCCAAAGCGATGTTGTATTGGGTAGCGAGGTTTTGCAAACCTGCATCAATTTTACCTTCGGTCAATAGCAGATTCACTTTTTCACTATTAACCTTTGCTTTTTGTGACCTGTTAAAAATCGGGATGCCAATTCCTACCTGCACAGCACTAAATCTTTTTGAAGCGGGATAATATTTATCATCAGCACCTGTGCCTTTCATGCTGGTATTGTTATAGCCAAAAGCAAGGTCTGGCAGCAATTTGCTTTTAGCCAACTGAAAGGAAGCCGTAGCAATTTTTTGTTGCTGGATCATGATTTTTATTTCGGGGTGTTCTCCCGGGATTGAGGTGTCCGGGAGATGTACGATGGCCTTTGAACCATTTTCGTCTAAAGGGTAGTACGGTTCTTTACTGTTTAATAACAACCCGAATTGTAATTGAAGTATGGCTGAATCCAGTTGTAGTTGATCCGCCTGTATCTTTACCTGGCCCAACAGTATTTCTGCACTGGTTTTTTCCAGGATATTGCTTTCTCCTTTCTCAAGTCTTAGTACG
Source organism: Ginsengibacter sp. (assembly GCA_039933035.1). GTDB lineage: Bacteria > Bacteroidota > Bacteroidia > Chitinophagales > Chitinophagaceae > Ginsengibacter. The sequence continues at coordinate 4,589 of JBDTOV010000231.1, forward strand.
GCTCTTGTATAAAATGAACTATACAGGCTGTCTGCATAAAGAAGCAACTTCATTTTTTTACCAGTATATAGCATTTGATAAAAAACCTGTTGCACCAGTTTTTTCAATTGTTTTTTTTGGAGAGAAACATCCAGTAAACTACTTTCCCACTCATGTTGCAATAATTCCTTTTGCCGTTTATATACAGTTGGAAAATTAAAGGTTTGGGATATGCCAAACCTGCTATCATTATAGGCGCTGTTCATCCGGCCCGCTTCTGCATAGGCATTTGCCTGTGGAATAGCCGCAGAAGTTTTGATGAGCATTTGTTGATACGTAGACCTGGTTTGCCCGTTTTTAAGCTCCTGGTTATTCTTCAAAGCAGTATCTATTGCTGCATCAATTGTAATCGGTTGTTGACTGAAAGACATATGCCCCATTCCAAGAAATAATACCAAAAAGATTGAAGAAATTACGGGACCTTTTTTATTTGTTTTTTTTATGAATCCTTTTTCAAAAGTCATATATAATATGGGTAACACGAATAAGGTTAGAAATGTGGCAATTAATAATCCGCCTATTACCACGGTAGCCAATGGCCTTTGCACTTCGGCACCGGCACCGTTGCTTAAGGCCATAGGCAAAAAGCCCAGTGAAGCAACGAAGGCCGTCATTAATACCGGCCTTAGCCTTACTTTTGTTCCCATCAATACTATTCTTCTCAGGTCCTTGTTCCCTTCATTTTTTAGCAGGTTAAATTCTGCGATAAGTACAATTCCATTTAAAACGGCTACACCAAATAAGGCTATAAAACCAATACCTGCACTTATACTAAAAGGCATACCCCTCGCTGCCAGGAATATAATACCACCAATAGCAGACAGGGGAATGGCTGAATAAATCAGCAGCCCTTGTTTAATAGAATTAAAAGCAAAATATAGCAGTAAGAAAATGAGTAATAATGAAACGGGTACTGCAATCATTAACCTTTTTTTTGCGGCATTCAGATTTTCGAATGCGCCTCCATAAGTTACATAATATGCCGGGGGAAATTTTAGTTGCCTATCTACTTTAGCCTGGAGTTCCGTCACAATACTTTGCACATCTCTGCCCCTTACATTAAAGCCGACAACAATTCTTCTTTTTGCATCTTCTCTTTGTACCTGGTTGGGGCCCTCTTGTATTTGTACATCTGCCAGTTGATACAATGGGATCTGTGTGCCAGCCGGTGTTGGTATCAAAAGATTTTGCACATCCTGTAAGCCGGTTTTTAAATCTCCCTTCAGGCGTACCACCACATCAAACCTCTTTTCGCCTTCGAATAACATACCTGCACTCTGGCCGGCAAATGAGGCATTCACTATTTTATTAATGTCTGATATATTTAAATTGTATTGTGCAATCGTATTCCTGTTGTAATTGATGATGATCTGGGGCATACCCGATATTGCTTCTACGTAAAGATTTTTAGCTCCATCAACAGTGTTTACGATATCCCCCAATTTTTTTGCATAGGAAGCAAGAGTGTCGAGATTCTCTCCAAATATTTTACATACCACATCCTGCCTGGCACCCGTCATCAATTCATTAAAGCGCATCTGAACAGGATATTGAAAACCTGCCGTGATACCGGGAACAGCCTTTAATGCGGTACCCATTTTCTCACTGAGCTCATTAAATGTTTTGGCAGAAGTCCATACTGCTTTCGGCTTTAATATTATCATCATATCACTGGCATACATTGGCATTGGATCAGTGGGTACTTCACCACTGCCGATTTTGGTAACTACCTTTTCTACTTCGGGGAAATCACGTAATAAGATATGCGCCGCCTGTTGGGTACTTGCAATGGTTGTTTCCAGGCTACTGCCGGTTAATACCCTTGTATCTACAGCAAAATCACCTTCTTCCAAAGAAGGGATAAATTCACCGCCCAACGTGGATAATAAATAAATGGCGAAGAAGAACAAGCCGATTACCAATAATAAAACTGTCTTTGGAAAACGGATTACCCTGTTCAAAGCCGTTTGATATACTCTCTCCACTTTACTCATCAGTTTATCTGAAAAGTTAGGTTGGTGTTTTATTTTTTTACTCAGGAAAAGAGCGCTCATCATAGGGATATAAGTGAGAGAAAGAAGAAAGGCACCCAATAAGGCAAAAGCCACTGTTTGGGCCATTGGCTTAAACATTTTACCTTCTATGCCTTCTAAAGTGAAGATGGGTAAGTAAACAACCAGGATGATTATCTGGCCAAATACAGCACTGTTCATCATCTTGCTTGCTGATTGTTTTACCTCAGTATCCATTTCCTGTGAGGAAAGCCGGTTAGTGTGTGCAAAATGTTTGCTATGGCCCAGGCGATGCATAACAGCTTCAACAATTATTACAGCGCCATCTACAATTAATCCGAAGTCCAGGGCGCCAAGGCTCATCAGGTTTCCGCTGACCCCAAAGAGATTCATCATAATTACTGCAAACAACATGGCCAGTGGAATAACCGAAGCGACCAGTAAACCCGCCCGAAAATTACCCAGGAATAAGACTAACACAAAAACAACGATCAAAGCGCCTTCCATCAGGTTCTTTTCTACCGTGCCTATTGCATTGTTCACCATTTTTGCACGATCCAGAAAAGGTTCTATAACCACTCCTTCCGGCAGTGTTTTTTGAATTTGCTTAATACGTTCTTTTACATTTTTAATAACCTCATTACTGTTAGCACCTTTTAGCATCATCACTATTGCACCTGCCACTTCTCCCTGGTCATTATAACACATAGCGCCATACCGGGTAGCGTTACCAATTTTTACATCTGCCACATCCTTTATGTATAGTGGAATTCCCCCCTGGGTATTTTTTACTGCTACATTATTAATATCATCAATGCTTCCCAGCAAACCTTCCGTTCGGATGTATAAAACCGTAGGCCCCTTTTCTATATAAGCGCCTCCCGTATTTTGATTATTATTTTCCAGCGCTTTAAATACATCCGAAATAGTAATGTTGTGTGCGAGTAATTTATCAGGGTTTATTTCGATAGAATATTGTTTTAGTTTACCTCCAAAACTGCTTACCTCTGCTACACCTTTCACGCCTAATAATTGCCTGCGAACAATCCAATCCTGGATCGTTCTGAGCTCTGTTTCATTGTATGTATTTTCATATCCTTTTTTGGGTCTTACCACGTATTGATATATTTCGCCAAGTCCGGTACTCACCGGCCCCAGCACCGGAATACCGATCCCGGCAGGTATTTCCGATTGAACCATTTGCAATCTTTCTGCTACCTGTTGCCTTGCCCAGTAAACATCTGTGGCGTCATCAAAAACAATGGTTACCAGCGAAAGTCCAAACCTGGAAAAGCTCCTGATCTCTTTTAAGCCGGGAATATTATTATTTACCTGTTCTATCGGAAAGGTAACCAGGCGTTCAATATCAGTAGCGCCAAATGAAGGAGCAATGGTAATAACCTGTACCTGGTTGTTAGTTATATCCGGCACGGCATCTATAGGGAGTTTGGTAAACTGGTAACTGCCATATCCTATCAGG
>JBDTOV010000232.1:0-8043 GCA_039933035.1 Ginsengibacter sp.
GGTAAAATTATTGTTCACCTGTTATAAAGTTTTTTACACCTTGTTATTTTTTATCAGCAACAAGATAAATAACACTAAGTGGCGGAACACTAATCTTAATTGTACCACTAAGAGGCGCTGAATATGCTTTAAGGGTAGCATAGTTAAGCGGACCACCTGTTGCAGTAGAAGGACCTGTGCCATTTATATAAACCTGCCCGGAGAAGGGAGCATTGTCTGTGCCACCCGTCAGCAGATACCAGTAATATTTGCTCCCTGCGGGGAAGTGTTGAAAGTCAATCGCAACAACATGGTTTAATGCACCCGAATTGATGAGAACAGTTCCTGCCTGCCCGGAAGTAAAAGTTGATGAATAAGTAGTGATATCCCCATTAGAACCCTTAATCGTGTCATAAACCATTCGGTCACCAAAAAACTTTTGAAAATAGTACAGGTAAAAAAATGAAGGACGCGGATTCCATAGCGGAGCTCCGGTTTCGTCGCCAATGTTAAACAGGCCGTGATCATCTCCATTGCCATAACCATTAGCTAAATCCCAACGACTCGCTTCACCAAACTGGTTTTTTATTATTGACCCAATAGTTTTAGCTGCATGTATGCCGGAAATATAAGAAACACTTTGTTTGGAACCTGTAGCCTGTATATTCCACTCTGTAAAGGCTATTGGTTTTACACCGACACCCGAAGCCGTTAATTCCCGCGTAACATAGGCCATCACATTCGTCGGAACAGTGGCTGCTGTGTTTAAAATATCTGATACCGAAGAATTGGCGGCGTAACCGGTAAAATAATCGTGAACGATAAAATAATCAGGCGTGCTGCCTGCATTCTGTAGAACACCCAGGTCCCAAGTTTTAATAGAATTATAATCATACGCCGCAGGAGGTTCCTGGTATAACACGGCGCCGATATAAATTGTTGCTCCAACCTGCTGTGCTGCCGCCTTCATGGAATCAGCAAAAACTTTAAAATGTGTTCCGTATAAAGTGCCCGTAATCGTTGCTGGTTGTCCATCTTTGTTTGTGCTTTGATCTATATTATAACCAGCCTCCCAACTTCCAAAATTCTCATTACCTATTTCCCAAAATTTTGTTCTGCCGTGATCATATCGCACCCAATCGGCAGCAAGGTGCGCTGCGACTGCCACTGGATTGGCGCCGGTGCCATATCGAGCATAGCCATAGTTTACCGTAATGATGCCGGTGCTATTTGTTTGGGCAAGTAAATCGTAATAATTGTCGAGGCTAAAGGTCCATGAAGCGGTATTGCCACCATACCACCACCAATTTGGTGCGTCCAAAGTTCCGTCTGGCTTCAGCAAATTTGCAGGCACATTAGGTGGCGCAGGGTTTGCATTGGTGCCATTCCAAAAATATACATCGCTGATGCTCCCGCCTGGACCGCGAACGATGTTTGGTGAAAGATCTTTTAGGTATTGCATTAAAGCGGGCTGGGTTACTACCTGCCCCATCCAAAGGTTTGAATTATTTCCATAAACATATGGAGAAACTTTTACAAGAATTTTATTTACGTTGATGGTCAGTGAGTCGGTCGGGGCATTGGAAGGAACAGCACCCGTGGCCGCGCCAGGTGCGCTAAAAGTTTTTGCGCTCCAGCCATTTCCAAAAAAACCTATTGTTGCCGATGTTGAAGGGTCTGTTGGACTATAGGTAGAATCAACCGGGGGAGGGTTGATTCCTCCGCCGCCGGTATTCGATCCAGGCGAACTTTTCTTACAACCTCCAATGAATACCGTTGATAACAGACAAAGCACGCCAAGAGATGTTTTTATTAGCTTCATATTCATAGACAAGAAATGTTTAATTTTATTGTCCCTTCACTATTCTTACATTATCAATCGCTAAATTTATACTGTTTGCAGGAACTACTGTGGCTTGGTCGTTAGCAATCATGAAAACCAAACCTGTACTTTGGTAGTCTGCAAAAGTATTAGCAGGATTACCTAAAGTACTCCAGGATGTTTGATAAGATTGATTGCCCGTAATAAATTGAGATAACGGTATGGTAACTGTGATCCATCCTGCGGGTTGATATTTACCGCCGGTAGCAGTAGTCCACGGAGCGTACCTCGCCGTATAATTTTTGAAAGGAGCAATATCTTTCCAATTATACCAATCGCCAACTGATATCCAAATTTCACCGGTAGCCCAGGTAGTTTTAACATAAACCTCAAATTTTAGTGAGTAGCTATTTATAGAAAGACTCTTATTGGCAACCCACGGAAAAGGATTTAACTGAAGCAGCCCCGGATTCCCTTGGGAAGTTGGTCCGGCATTGGCAGACATAGGGCTCGACTGTAGTAATACGCCAGCGCCCCCCGTGCCGCCGGGATAGTTAGCCGTAGTTGTAGGAGCATCCGCGTATCCGCCCGTCCAACCTACAAATCCTTCATTATCCGACCCCCATTGGTTATCAAAGTTGCAAAGATAGCCGGGCGAAGGATGCGTAATATAAGAATCAAAAAGCTGTGGTGAAGCAACAGTCCCCAATACACCACTTAGTCTTAAGGAATCCGGTGCAGTTACCCCCGGAGGCACCGTAACGGTAAGTTGACTAACACTTGAAACCTGCAGGTTTGTTCCCGAAATATTACCTGGAAATATTACGTCACTGATTCCAACGAAATTGGTACCATTTATCGTAATCATCGTTCCCGCTGCCCCATTTTCGTTAGACACAGAAGTAATACTCATTGGAGGAGGATAAGAATATGCCCCTGTTCCAAATGTGCAATAAACACGCAGTGAATCATTAAAGGGAGCACCGGGTGGAAGAGCGGCTATTATTTGTGTATATGTTTTATTCACCGTATAAGAAAGTGCCGTGTCATTACCTGCAACCGGGAATGTTATTTTCTGAATACCTGCAAAATTTGCCCCGTTAATGTACACTACTGTCCCGCTGTTATCGAATGAAAGAGAATATATTGAAGGCGGAGGCAGATACAACTTAAAAGAATATTGTGCCGTTCCATGACTGGTAACTACTTTAATGATGCTGGGGACATTGGGATCAGTTGCCGCAGTTTGAGCGGTTGCCGGAATACTTATAATGATATTTGTATTAGTAGCATAAGTAGGATTAAAATAGGCGGAAGTGTCGTTAAAATATACCGCTTGCAGCCCGTTAAAATTACTTCCCTGTATTACAATTAAAGAACCTGGTAAAGCCTGTGTGAAAGTGCTGTCCCGCTTTGTTGAGTCTACAGCCCTTACCTGGGTTATCACCGGTTGGCCAGAGCCAGAGTCATTTTTTTTACAGGCAAATAATACAGCCCCTGTTACTATTATAAATATTGCTATTTTTTTCATATTAATTTTATTTAAGATCATTCTCAATAAGTTAATTTACTGAAGTCGAAAGGAACTGGAGCCATTGACAAGCCCGGCGCCACAATCAGTTCCGACTCCGGGAAAGGCAGATCGGCCGCTGTGGCTGTCATAGTGTAATAATGAGTTCCAATAGGAAGCGGATGAGCCGGATCTGTATCGTTTAAATAAGTGATAAAAGGATAACCATTATTATATGAAATGTTATAAACACCCCTGTTTTGTGTACTAAAATATTGTATGGCATTAGTGGGATCAAAATAGTACCATTGCTTCCAATCGTACCATGCATGTCCTTCAAAAGCAAACTCAATCTTCTTTTCTAAAAATATATCAGCATAAGTGATGGAAGTTTTTGGCGCAACCCCGGCACGTTGCCTGACTGCGTTATAATATTTCAGTGCTTCGGGATCAGAAGTGGAAGCGCTATTTCCCAAAATAGCATCAGCATATATTAGGTAAACTTCTGAGAGACGAAACATATAAGTACTTAAGTTTTCATTTTGCTGGCCGCCCAATCCTCCATTGTCTGCCGGCGAGCCTATTACATATTTTTTCACATAAGCATGATTATTCCCGTTATAGTGCCCGGTATCAACAGGTGAATAAATATGCGCGCCGGTAATTGAGTTAGTTGCTGTGTTAAATAAGGTAGAATCAACCAACCATCCGCCGTTTGCCGTATTTATATCAGGATAAAAAGAATTAGGCATAAATATGGTAGCTTTTCTCCGTACCGAATCTGCTGCATTCGCGGGATTCAAATAATATTGCATTAAACTTGGAGAGGCGCCAAATGAACCTCCCCAACCATCACCTGTTTGTGTAATTTTTGAATCATAGGCAAGATTAGCCTGCATGTGGTTTTGTACAAACCACTGGCCACTCGGCACCCAAAGTAGCGCAAAAAGGCATTCAGAAGGAACTTTAGTACCGCTAAAATTGGCGCTGGTGAATAAATCATAATAACTCGGCAAAAGAGTGAGCCCACTGTTGTTGGATACGTCCCCCGCAAAAAATTTAGCGCTATCAAGGTCTGTTTGATTACGCTGTCCACCTGAAGAACCCAGCCCGGCCCTGATCAGGTAAGCCCTGGCCAACATACCTTCCGCACTCCACTTAGTAATACGGGCAGGCTGTTGCGGCACAGGTAAAAGATGATCTTTTGCCCAGATCAGGTCTGAAATAATAAATTTCCAAACGTCAGCCAAATCATTTTTCCGAATGCTTGTATCTCCAAGCTGTGAACTATTATCGTAAATAATAGGGATGGCGCCCCAATTAAGTGCCAGGTAGTAATAAGAGGTTGCACGCATAAAATAACATTCCGCAAGCCCTGAATTTTTCCCGTTTTCACTTGCTCCAGGTCCTGCATTTTTAATGTTATAGGCAACTACATTGGCGTTTGCCACAACGGACCAAAGCGCCTGGTATGCGCTTTGAAGCGCTCCACTAGGATCAGTAGATGTAACCGTGAAGTTTAGATAAGATCCCCTGCCGTTATAACCATCTGACGTACTGTTACCCCCCATTACGTCACCAATATATTGAAGCGATGTGCCGTTATATCCACCCCAGGAACCATTGTACAGACCACCGGTACCATTCAGTACATCTGCATCAGACTGATAAAATGTGCCTGCGGTTGGCGAAGCCAACGGAGGGCGATTTAAATAATCTTTTTTACATGATTGCATAACAAAAAGAGCGAAAATTGAAATTGTTATGATTGCTGTATTCTGTCTCATTATTAGAATTTTTTTAGGTAATGTTTTATCAGAAATCTAAAGAGAGGCTAAGTGTATAAGACCTTGTTGAGGGATACCTTCCTTCGTCCATTCCTACTATATTAATGCCTCCGTAATTATACAGACCAACTTCAGGATCATATCCTTTATAATTGGTTATCGTAAACGCGTTTTGCACCTGGAAAGTTGCTGATGCACCTCTGAATACATGTGTTTTTGATATATATTTTCCTGGAACCCTATAACTTAAACGAACATTTTTCAATTTAAGATATGATCCGCTTTCAACATTCCATTGTGAGATTCTATTGTTGCCGTTGGCATCAACAAAAGCATTGGGTATGTTATACCCGGGATTGGTAAGTGTTGCAGTCAACGCATCACCCGGATCAACGCTGCTTGGTTGTGCAAAATTGGTAGCATTCTTAAAATGGTTGCCGTAAGGACTCGTACCCTGTGGAATCGTTTCATTCTGGTACCTCGTAAGGTTCAATATTTGGTTGCCATAAACACCTGTAAAAAAGAAGTTAAGTTCAAATCCTTTGTAGCTGAAATTAGAATTAAAACTATAAGTGAATTTAGGCCACGGGTTGCCAATAATAGTTCTGTCATTTTGATCTACATATCCATCATTGTTGATGTCTTTATATTTGATGTCGCCCACCCATGATCCACTTTTGGGATCAACAGTCATAAGACTACCATTTGCGGCGGATCCTGTTTGTATCGCGTGAGCGGTAATATCTTTATAATCCTGGAAGAGCCCTTCCGCAATATACCCGGTAATCATGCTCAAAGGTTGTCCAACCTGGTTAACAAATTCAGCCTGGCGGTTATTAGTTTGATCGTAGTATTGGGTATAAATGCTGGATACTAATTTTGTGATCTTATTCCTGTCGATTGAGAAATTAAATCCTGTTTTCCATTGGAAGTTTTTGTTAGAGATATTTACCGTATTTAGCAGTATGCCTATGCCCGTGTTTTCCATGCTTCCATAGTTTACCTGCGGCCAACTTAACTGGCCCCCGTAGCCACCACTAAGATAACCACCCAAATACATCGGGCCGGTTGCCGGGAGAATCAGGTTGGATATTTGTTTCTTATACGCATCAGCAATAATTTCTACCCGATTGTTAAACATATGCAGGTCGAGTCCTATATTTTTTGATTTATCCTGTTCCCACTCAAGGTTAGGATTGGGGAAATTACCAGGCAGGAAGCCCGCTCCCCATACCGTTGCAGTTGAATACAGGTTTGAATAAATGGCGCCTCCCTGGCCTGCGTTACCAGAAACACCGAATTCTGCTCTTAGTTTCAGGTCATTGATAAATGTCAGGCTTTTCATGAAATTTTCGTTGGATATTTTCCACGCGAGAGAAACTGCGGGAAATGTACCGAACCGGTTATTGGGTCCAAAATTGGAACTGCCATCTCTTCTTATTACAAATTGGGCAATGTACTTATTATCGTATATGTAGTTTAATCTTCCAAAATAAGATTCACCAGCTCCATTTCCTCTATAACTGCTCGCAATATAAGAGAGCGGATCAGCAACGCTTAGTTCTTGTACAGAAGTAGTTGAATACCGAAGACCGGAACCATTTATACCCTGGTATGCATAATAAGTGGCTTCATGACCCGCCATTGCGGTAATGCTATGCTTTTGTATATTAAAATCATATTGCACCCGTGTATTAAAAGAAAGCCAATAATTATTACCACTGGCCCGGCTTCCCGAAGTGGGGGAACTCTGATAATATTGACCAAGGGTATAAAAAGGAGTAAACTGGAAATTATTAGTAAAGGTATAATTGCCGTTTGTTTCTGCATGCAATAACAATCCCTTTATGGGGGTTATGTCCAGGTTAAGCCCACCAATCAAACCATAAGAAGTATTATAGTTATTATTAAGTTTTGCAAGAGCGACAGGATTTGTGATGGCATATTGTGCCTGTGCCGCATTAGCCGGGCCTCCCCACGATCCATCCGGATTTTTTACAGGAATGGTTGGATTCTGCCCCAGGGCAAGATTAACGATGTTATTCTGGAAAGTATTTACTTTTTCATTTGTAGCAAAAGAACTTAAATTAGTACTGAATTTCAGCCATTTTGTAGCCTGGTTAGTCAGGTTTAGCCTGACAGAGCCCCTTTTGAAACCAGATCCAGCCGCCACCCCATCTTGTGACAGATAATCGCCTGAAAAATAAAAAGTTGTTTTATCAGTACCACCGCTTAATGAAAGCGAATACTTTTGCATTTGAGTCTTATTGAACAATTCGTTCTGCCAGTTGGTGCCAGGCCCCAGAATGGTTGGATCTCCAAGTTCAGCAGGTTCCTGGCCCACCAAACCATACTTCTGCAGCTTTCCTATATAAATGGCATATTGTTGCAAATTCATAACCGGTAAGTTCTTCGGTCGTTCCTGTTGCGTTTGAGATACAGAAAAACTCACTTTTGTATTTCCTGCCTTTCCTTGTTTGGTAGTAATCATCAAAACGCCGTTAGCTCCTGCTGCGCCATATATTGATGTGGCTGCTGGGCCTTCCAATACACTGATATTTTCTATGTCATCAGGATTTAAGCCTGCTAATTCATTAGCTATTCCCTTGGTTGAATTATAAATACCGCCCGTCGCTACACTGGGTCTTATCTGGACACCGTCTATTACATACAGAGGCTGGTAGTTACCAGTTAAAGTACTTACTCCCCTTATAATAACGGCGGCACCTGCTCCGGGAGCTCCACTGCTTGTAGATACATATAAATTTGGCGCTTTCCCTTGCAGGGCATCATCCAGGGTAACATTCACCGTCTTTTCCAACTCTGTATTCGAAATGGTTCCTACCGCGCTGCTTAAATCTGATTTTTTTGTTTTGCCATAACCAACTACTACTACATCCTGCAGGTTGCTGTAGTCCTGTATCAGGTCGATAGAAATGGTACTT
>JBDTOV010000233.1:0-8033 GCA_039933035.1 Ginsengibacter sp.
TTTTCTTTTGTTGCAATCTCTTCGATTCCATTAATTGCCAATACATAAAATTGATCGAGCAGATCAGGGATGATCAATCCAACTGTAAAGCTTTTATTTAATTTGAAATGACGGGCGGATTCATTAGGTATATAATTCCACTCGCCGGCTTGTTTTTGCACTCTTTGTTTGGTAAGTGTACTGATGGAAGTATCATTACTAAGAGCCTTCGAAACAGTAGAAATAGACATGTTTAATTTCCTGGCAATGTCCTTTAATGTTTTTCCTTTTTCCATTTTTAGCAGTTGCCTGGTTAGTGGTAAATGTAAATTAGCTTAAAAATCAAATTTTAAAATAACTATTTCAAACGATGTAGTAAGTTATTTCAAACGATGTAGTGCAGGTATAGACGTCATTCGGGGGTCTGGCTAAATATTTCAACGAACTTTTAAAATAGATTTGTTAAGCAACTGTTATAATAGAATTGCAGCAAGATGAAGTAAGAAAATGAAAGACATCTCCATAATTCTAATAAAAACTTGCCTAACTAAAAATTAATGTATGTTAATCACCAGTGCCGAAAAATAAACAAGAAAATTGCTTCTTCAAAAAAGACAAAAAATTATCTTAAACCAAAATTTCTAACTATGAGCTATCTAATTTTAAAAGGCAAAAAATTTTCAAAATTACTATTGAGTTGCATCTTCATGATTGCATGCGTCGCAACTGCACAATCTCAAACGGTATCCGGTACAATACGATCGGATGCAGATAACCAGCTATTAATCGGAGTTACTATACAAGTAAAAGGTACCTCCAATAGCACAGCCACGGATGCGAAAGGACATTATGTGTTAAGTAACGTGTCATCCTCTGCTTTTCTTATCTTTTCCTACATCGGGTTTGGAAGCGAAACAGTTTCGGTTAATGGTCGCAAAGAGATAAATATTAGTTTGCATGGTGAAGCATCTTCCCTTGATGAAGTTGTCATCGGATATGGTACTCAGAAAAAAAGTGATTTGACAGGTTCAATTAAAAGGGTCACTTTGGATGATAAGGCTACTCAGGCGAATGTAAATCTTTTCCAGGCTTTGGTAGGAACTTCCGCAGGTGTGAACCTGGAAGAAAGAGGTGGCGCATCAAGTGAACCTACTCTTTCAATAAGAGGCCAAACTTCATTATCGGCGTCTGACAATCCCTTAATAGTTCTTGATGGTGTGATCTATAATGGAAGTATATCCAATATTAATATCAATGATGTGGCGACAATAGACATACTCAAAGATGCGAGTGCCGCGGCTGTTTATGGATCAAGATCGGCTAATGGGGTCCTGCTGATCACCACTAAAAAAGGTAAATCAAAAAAACCGGTTATCTCATTTAATATGTACAAAGGATTTCAGGACATGACCAATAATCCTATGAGAGTGATGAATGCCGATGAGTTTGCGGTCAGGCTCGCGGATTGGGATTGGGAGAACAAAGTATATGCCTGGTATGCTACAAACCCAACCAGTGCAGCCGGGAGACCACAAAGACCCGATGTAACAAACCGTCAAACAGTAGGTGCCTACTTTAAAACTTATGAAGAACAACAAAACTACCTGGCGGGGAAGTCAATTGATTGGGTCAAGGAAGTTTTACAGGTAGCTCCGATAGAAAATTACAATGTAAGTCTCCAGGGAAGCAGTGACAAGACATCTTACTTTTTGTCAGCCTCTTATTCCAATGTGGAAGGAATTCAATTGAACGATAAATTTAAAAGGGTTACGGTGCATAGCAATTTAGAAAGTGAAGTAAATAGCTGGCTAACGGTTGGAGTGAACGCTTCTTATAGCAACATAGATAATTCGGGTATACCCGCCAGCTTATACTCAGCCAGAGTAGCCAGCCCATTAGTCAATAATTATATTGGCAAGCCCAATTATGATATTTATCTTGGAGGTGAATTATTCCAACCCTATCCTCTTGTAAACCTGTTCATTGATAATTCTGACATCAGTAATGAACTGTTTGCAGTAGCCAGTGCCAAAATAAAGATTCCATGGATTCAAGGTTTAAAATACGAATTCAATTATTCTAATGTTTACTCAAACAACAATAATAATACATTTAATAATAACGCTACACCATTAGGGGTGTCAAACAGGGGATTGGCAGTGAAAGATGCGTCTGAATCAAGAAATTGGAATATTAATAACATTCTCACCTATTCAAGGACTTTTGGCGATCACCAGGTGAATTCCACCTTACTTTTCAGCAGAGAGCAAAATAAAGGAAATTCTTCAACTATGACTGCACAGGGCTTTGATAATGAAATCCTCGGTTACAATAATATGGGACTCGGCGAAGGTGCAACTGTAGCATCCACCGCTTACGAAGAAAACAGCCTTTCTTATATGGCTCGTGTTAATTATAGCTATCTGTCGCGTTATATGTTTACAGGCACTATACGCCGTGATGGTTTTTCCGGATTTGGTGCTGATAAAAAGTTTGCAACATTCCCTTCTGCTTCTGTAGCGTGGGTGGTTTCAGACGAATCATTTTTAAGAAATAAAGGATTGTATTTAAAATTGAGGACTTCCTATGGTGTAAACGGCAACCAGGGAATAGGTAGATATTCAAGTTTATCAAGAATGGCAACCAATTATTATGTTTATGGGCAGTCAACTGCTATAGGCCTTTACCCAAGTACTTTAGGAAATATAGATCTTGCATGGGAGACAACAGCTTCCTATAATGTCGGTGTGGACTTTGGTTTTCGCAAAAACAGGATTACTGGTTCAGTAGACGTTTACACAGCTAAAACAAAAGATGTACTGGTACAGAGACAACTCCCGAGAGCCGCAGGATATCCAAGTATCTGGACTAATATAGGCGGAATTGATAATAAAGGTATTGAACTTGAATTAAGATCTATTAACATTAATAAAGGGGCCGTCAAATGGGAAAGCAATTTTGTATTCGCGCTCAATAGAGACAAAATCAGTAAACTCTACGGTGGAAAGAATGATAATGATATTGGCAACTCATGGTTTGTCGGAAAGCCTATTAGTTCAATTTATGATTATAAGATGGCAGGGGGAGTTTGGACGGAAGATGAATTTTTTAAGGGTAACATTCTGCCAGGATGGTATCCAGGCCAGTTCAGATATGTTGACCTAAATGGAGATAAGGCGATAACTCCTACAAATGACAGAGAAGTAATTGGATATGGGTCGCCAAATTATAGGTTCAGTATTAATAACACATTGTCTTATAAAAATTTCACTCTTTCTGTTTTTATTAATTCAATCCAGGGAGGGAAAAGTTATTATTTAGCAGATAATGCCCAATACATTAACCCTCTTTTTTACTACCCTGACAGGATGAATAATTCAGCAATTAATGCTTACTGGAGACCGGACGCTCCCACTAAAAACACAACTGGTATTTATAATATTCCTCCGGTTCAGAGCGGAATTTATCAAACCAGGAGTTTTGTGAGAATACAGGATGTTTCCCTTGCCTACACTTTGGGACGAAATATGCTGAATAAGTTAAAGATGCAGTCTGCCCAGGTGTATATATCTAGTAAAAATCCTTATGTATGGACAAAGTGGCAAGGATGGGATCCGGAAATAGGAGTAAGCGATACACCTCTTATGAGAAATCTTATTATCGGGTTAAGACTTAGTTTATAATCAATCTTTAATTGGATGCATTATTATGAAATTCTATAAAAATTATACAATGGACCAGTATATAAAAAATATCAGTAAAAAGTGCCTGGCAATAGCTATAATTGCGCTATGTATATTTACTTCCTGTAGTAAAAAAGTCCTGGATGAAAAGCCCCTTGATTTTCTATCACCGGACAATGCCTATCTTACGGAAAGTGGCGCCTTACAAGGCATCACCGCCATTCATGCGCAAGTTCGGCAGGTATATTATTCATTTGAGACTTATGGCGTAATGAACTGGGCTACCCATGGGTCTGATCTTGGATACAACGGTGAAGATCCTGGTCCTGGTAATGGATACCTCAACTCGTATAAAGATGACCTTACCCCGGTAGCCCGAATGGTTGTTGATACATGGAATACAGGGTTTCAGATTATTCAATGGGCAAATGTATTGATTGACAAGGTTCAAAAAGCAGATTCGAACGCCTTCCAGGGCGGCAACGCGGGTAAAAATGTATATATTGCCGAAGCCAGGTTTTTCAGAGCATGGGAATACAGGTACCTGGTATCTACTTATGGGGATATTCCTCTTTTAAAAGAACCTGTTCAGTCAGCTAAGGCAGATTTTACCAGGGCGCCGGTCGCTGATATTCAAGATTTAATGGTAGAAGATTTTAAATTTGCTTCCGAAAATTTACCAAGGCCGGGGCAAGAAGCTGCCCCCGGCAGAATCACCCAGGGGCCGGCGTGGCACTATCTTGCTGAAACCTACCTTGAACAAGGTAAACCCCAGTTGGCAGTTGATGCTGCCACCCATGTTGTTAATGATTATAATTATGCATTAATGAACCATCGTTTTGGAACAGGGCTTGGAAATGATGTCTTTAAATCAGGAGACGCCTATTATGATCTCTTTCATTTTGGCAATTATAACCTGCCGGAGAATACCGAAGCTATGTGGGTAGTACAGGTGGAACCACCTCCTGCTTTAGGTGGCGGTGCGATAGAAAGTGCCTATATTTTTGGCCCCCGTTATTTCAATATAGGGCTTACACCTGATGGCTACCAGGCATACCGGGGTGAGTTGTATAATGGTATCTACACTGGCTATTCTGATACATTGGGAAGGCCGACAGCCAACTGCCGCGGTACAAGCCTTGTTTATTATACTATTTGGCTCAGTGATTGGAACAAAGACAATCGGAATGCGGAACACAATCTTAAAAGAAACTTCTATTTTGACAACCCCGCCTCTGCGTACAATGGACAAAAAATTGATTTCAGCCTTTATCATCCGGCACGTCCCAACCCGATTGATGATACTTGCAGGTGTCTTTTCCCCATACACACTAAGTTCACGGATCCCTTACATTATTTTTTAGAACCAAACAGATCCGGGGGTGGAATTACTCATAAAGATTGGTATGCTCTGCGCTTTGCTGAAACACTGCTTTTGCGGGCGGAAGCCTATATTGATTTGAATCAACCTGGGTTGGCTGCCGCTGATATTAATCAAATCAGGCAAAGATCTAATGCAACTCCGGTATCCTCCGGAGAAGTAAATATCGATTACTTGTTAGATGAAAGAGCAAGGGAGCTTTACGGGGAAGAGTGGAGATTGATCATTTTACGTCGAACAGGCAAACTCATCGAAAGGGTTTTGAAATATATGGATAATCCATTATGTCCTGGTGGATTTATTGATCAGCATAATTTCCGGTGGCCCATTCCCCAGGCACAGATTGATCTCAATGTTGATGCGACATTTTCGCAAAACCCAGGTTATTAACTAAAATTCCTGGTTGGTGCCATATAAGGTATAAATGGGATTTTGGAGAGTGAAAAAAGGCCAGATAAAAAAACTGATTGGAATTATTTATAAATAATTTAATGAAAGGCTCCTGCTAAAATCCGGGAGTTGCTAAATATTTTGTAATAGTGGTTGTTGTTGTTGAGGACAACCGCCGAAAGCGGATCGCTTTGGTTGGTGAGAACTATACTAATGGGAGATTGGATGCACATCCATTAAACAGGGAATAATAGTTATTAATATCAGTAGTATGAGCCATAAAAAGTTTTATGTAAGATTATATAATCCATTAGGAGCTGTCTTATTTCTCTTATTATTTCATCAGGTACTGTGGGGCCAAAAGAGCCCTGAACAAATAAAATCCGATACACGATTAATTAAACAAAACGGTCTTCATCTCTCAACATTTGATATTGATGTCACACCACCGGTAGGCAGCCATTTAGCCTACGATCCTGAAATTAATAAGTGGGATTTGGGTTTGCGTGCAAAAGGTGTTGTCATTTTGGGATCAGGAAAACCAATTGTACTGTGTGCCATAGATTGGCTGGCAATAAGCAATGAAGGCATGGATGCATTTAAAAATGCACTGGCTGCCGCTGCCGAAACTGTTCCCCAGCGCGTGACGGTAAATGTGCTGCATCAACATGACGCGCCAAGGTATGATGCCGGAGCAGAACAAATTCTCCTCGAGGCTGGAATTGACCCTGCCATAATAAATCCAACTAATTTTGATGGCACGTTTGCGAGGGAAGCGCTTAGGCATCTCACTGTTGCCGTTCGAAATTCCCTTGTTCACGCTCAGCCAATCGCCTATTTAGGCCTTGGTGAAGCTACAGTTTATAAGGTAGGGTCAAACCGGAATATGTATGGAACAGATGGTAAAGTCCGTGCTACCCGGTATTCAGCTTCTAAAGATTCTGCATTACGCGCAGAGCCGGAAGGAGTAATTGATTCGACATTATCACTGGTTAGTTTCTGGAATGGAGATCAGCCTGTAGCCATTCTCAGTTATTATGCAACACATCCTCAAAGCTACTACCGTACAGGAATTGCTAATCCTGACTTCCCTGGCATTGCCCGTTTTTTTCGCCAGCTTGCTGTACCGGACGCACTTCATATTCATTTTGACGGGGCGGGTGGCAATGTTGCCGCTGGCAAATACAATGATGGCTCGCATGAAAACCGCCTCATACTGGCAAATCGTCTTGCTGATGCAATGAAGCGTGCATGGGACGCTACACGTCGCCAGCCAATAATGGCAACGGATGTAGACTGGATAGTGGAGCCTGTATCTTTACCGCCTGCTAAATATTTGTATAAGAGACAGCAGGATTTGTCTAAAAATAATGAGTTACTTCTTGAAAATAAAGAGAATGCAAGAAAAATGGCATGGCTAAAAAGGTGCGAAGCCGGTAAACAAATTGATGTGGCATGTTTAAAACTAAAAAATGCAAGAATACTCTACATGCCGGGCGAGCTATTCGTTGAGTACCAGCTTGCAGCAAAAGCTGAGCGCCCCGATCTGTTTGTTGCGATGGCAGCATACGGAGACTTGGGACCTGGATATATTGGTACTGCTATCGCTTATGAGAAGGGAGGATATGAAGTAAGCGAAGGTGCTTCAAATGTAGCCCCTGGAGCAGAGGTGGTTCTTATGAAAGCGATTCGGGATCTATTGCATGAATGAAACTGGCTTGACAATCGAATAAAAAATAAACATTATTAATTTGAATAATTATTGAATATGAATCTGTTTTTGCAATCATTAATGAAATGTCACCGAACGCAGCAACTTTTTTTAATGATTTTATTTTTCGGCTTTTTTAGTCATCCTGGTCAATCACAACCTCAGTCCTTAAGAGTCGGAACCTTCATAGTAAATGCTTCTCCCCCAATGGGTAGCCCTGTGGCCTATGCGAAAACCCGTTCTATTACAGATTCCTTAAGTGCCCGGGGAATTGTGATTCTTTCCAATCAGAAGCCAATTGTTTTATGCGCTGTTGACTGGATAGGAATTGCTAATGAGGGTCTTGATACCTGGAAAGAGCAATTGGCAAAAGCTGCGAATACCACTTTTGATCGGGTTTCCGTGCATTCGTTGCACCAGCACGATGCTCCCAGGTGTGATTTTACCCTGGAACGTATCCTGGAACAATACGGAATGGCAGGAACACGCATGGACAATTCATTTTGCCTCAAAACCATCGCACAGGTAGCCCTGGCTGTAGCGCATGCAAAAAGGAATGCACAGGTAATTACCCATTTAGGCTTTGGGGAGGCTAAAGTGGAAAAAGTGGCATCGAACCGACGTATTTTGGGAAAGGACGGCAAAGTGGAGATTGTTCGTTTCAGTAGTTCATCTGATTCTTTGGCCATAGCTGCTCCTGAAGGCTTGATTGATCCATGGCTAAAATGCGTCAGCTTTTGGAATAAAGGAAAAGCGATTGCCGTACTTACTTATTATGCAACGCATCCGCAGAGCTATTATGGCACAGGAGACGTAAGCTGTGATTTTGTAGGCATTGGTCGAAATGCATTTGAGAAAGTAATCGGTGTGCCATGTATTCATTTTAATG
>JBDTOV010000234.1:0-7970 GCA_039933035.1 Ginsengibacter sp.
TGGATAGCCTGAACGGCCCCGCAAATGGAATTGAAGTAAGTCCTGACGAAAAGAAATTGTATGTAGATGCAGGAAGAAAAGTTTGGTGTTATGATCTGTCAACCAAAGGAGAACTAAGCAATAAAAACTTATTAATTGAATTTCCTGATTTTGGTACGGACGGTATGCGTTGCGACATAGCTGGAAATCTTTATATAGCACGCATCGGAAAAGGTGTTGTTGCGAAGATTTCTCCCACAGGGGAAATATTGAAAGAAATAGAATTGATTGGGAAAAAGCCTACAAATATAGCATTTGGCGGAAAGGATGGTTGTACAGTGTATGTAACATTGATGGACATGGGTAATCTCGAAAGTTTCCGGGTAAATACTCCCGGCAGGGAATGGAAAATGCAAAGAAAAAAATAAAAAAACTTGCCAGATTTAAAATATGTATAGCCGCTTTTAATAATGAAATAATAATAATTTCCTTAACCATTAAATAAATTGAATGAATCGCAGAGAAATTATCAAAGGATTGACCCTTGACGGAGGCTTTTTAGGAACTGTACCCACAATGCTAAAAAAATATTTTTTGTTTTTCTCGTTGTTTTGCATCAGGGGAAATTTTGTTCAGGCACAGCCATACAATATCGTAATAAAAGGCGGTCATGTCATTGACCCTAAAAACAATATCGATGGTTTAATGGATGTAGCCATTGAAGATGGAAAAATTGCTTTAGTTGCAAAAAATATTGACGATAAAGATGCTATGCAGGTGGTGGATGCTCATGACATGTACATAACTCCCGGGCTCATTGATATCCATACACATGATTTTTATGGCAATCACCCGGATCAATATTTAATGGATGCCACCACCGCCATTGTTCCGGATGGATTTACCTTTCGGGTGGGCGTCACAACGGTAGTTGACGCAGGAAGCTCCGGATGGAGAACCTTCCCTCTTTTTAAAGAACAAACCATAGACAAGTCACAAACGAGGGTGCTTGCATTTCTAAATATTGTGGGGGCGGGTATGAGAGGAGGTGCGTATGAGCAGAATATAAACGATATGGATCCGGAAATGGCTGCCTACGCGGCCAAAGAGTACAAAGAATATATTGTTGGATTTAAAGTTGCGCATTTTGAAGCGGCAAAATGGATCCCGGTAGACAGTGCAGTGGAAGCGGGTAAATTAACGGGTCTGCCTGTAATGATCGACTTTGGGGGTGACGATAGCCATCCGCCTTTATCTATTGAAGAGTTATTTTTTAACCACCTTCGTCCGGGAGATATCTATACCCACTCCTTTACCGAGTTAAAAAGAAGGGACCCGATTGTGGATATAAATACCAGGAAACTGAAACCATTTGTAGTAGCTGCTCAGCAAAAGGGAATCGTGTTCGATGTTGGATTTGGCGGTGCGAGCTTTGATTTCCGACAAGCCATCCCGGCACTTAAAAGCGGATTTTATCCAAACTCAATCAGCACTGATCTTCACACAGGAAGTATGAATGCAGCTATGAAAAATATGCTAAATATCATGTCTATTTTCCTGGCAATGGGTATGGATTTACCGAATGTTATAAAGGCAAGTACCTGGAATCCGGCTAAGGAAATTAAGCACGAAGAATTAGGAAATCTATCTGTTGGTTCGGTTGCAGATATTGCAGTATTAAATCTGCGGCAAGGCAACTTTGGATTTTGGGACAGACGCGGGTATAAAATAAAAGGTAAACAAAGGCTTGAATGTGAGATGACAATTCGTGCGGGAAAAATTGTCTATGACTTAAATGGTATTGCAAGTCCGGAAGTAATGGGTAATGGTGAATAATATCAAAATTTAATCATTAAAAAATTAAATCTTTAGATTATGAGGTTAAACGGTTTTTGGGTACTGCTTTCTATTTTTACGCTGATATATTTTACCGAATGTAAACTGGTGCCTAAATTCCCGGTTGGTGACCCCGATAATGGCGGCCTTATTTTACCGAAAGGTTTTGAGGCGCTTGTAGTAGTTGATAGTTTACCCGGGGCAGCAAGACATATTGCCGTAAATTCTAACGGAGATGTATATGTGAAATTAAGATTCCCCTCTTCTGAAGGAGGCAATGCTGCACTAAGAGACGAGGATAATGATGGCAAAGCCGATATCATTGAAGTGTTTGGTGATTACCAGGATAAGGGCAGCTACGGGACCGAAATGAGGATACATAATGGCTATCTCTATTTCAGCTCTGTTACGAGAGTATTCCGGCAAAAGCTGACCCCGGAACAATTAGTGCCTGACAGTAAAATAGAATTGATGCTGACAGATACCCAGCCACCCCGGCAACATGATACGAAACCGATAGCCTTCGATGATAAAGGAAACATGTACATTCCCTTTGGTGCTCCTTCGGATTGTTGCCAGACTGAAGACAGAACCCCATTTTCTCCCGGTATGGATCCTTGTCCTATACTTGTAAATAGGGCAGGTATCTGGCGATTTGATGCCAACAAAACCGGGCAATTTCAAAAAGATGGATATAAGTTTGCCACGGGCGTCAGAAGTATCGTAGCATTGGAATGGAACGATCAGGATCATAACCTGTTTACGGTAATGCACGGAAGGGATTACCTGCACGCTACCTGGCCAACGTATTATTCTGAATGGGAAGGCGCTGTACTTCCTTCGGAAGAATTCCTTAAACTACAAGAAGGATCCAATGCCGGCTGGCCTTATTATTATTATGATCAGCTAAAAGGCAAATTATTGCTCAGCCCGGAATATGGGGGCGATGGCAGGAAGGAAGGTAAGGCTGCTGAATATACACAACCTTTAATAGGGTTTCCCGGGCATTTTGCACCAAACGATTTGTTGTTCTACACCGGCAACCAGTTTCCTGCGCATTATAAAAATGGTGCATTCATAGCATTCCACGGCTCTACAAGCAGTGCACCCTACCCGCAGTCCGGCTATATTGTAGCTTTTGTACCTTTCAAAGATGGCGCACCTTCCGGCCCCTGGGAAGTGTTTGCTGATGGTTTTGCAGGCGTGGATACTGTGGTTAACACCAGTAACGCAAGGTACAGGCCAATGGGCCTGGCAATGGGACCTGATGGCTCGCTATATATTTCTGATTCGGAAAAAGGCAAAATATGGCGTGTTATGTACAAGGGCGATACCAGTAAATTTGGTGATGCCCAGCTATCGGAAATGGCTAAGCGAAAAAACCAGGCGCCGAATTTAAAATTACCTGACTCAATAAAAGATAATCTTGACAGGGGTGTCAGCCGGAGTAAGGCGGGTGAAATTTATAATACCTACTGCTCCGTTTGCCACCAGAGAGACGGATTGGGAAATGACCGTTTTCCTCCTTTAAGCGGCTCCGAATGGGTAAATGGTGATAAAAGTGCATTAATAGCTATTGTTCTGGGTGGCCTGGATGGAAATATAATAGTCAAAGGAAAATCCTATAATAATAAAATGCCGCGGCTTAATCTTTTATCTGATGAAAATATTGCCCTGATTTTGACCTATATAAGACAGAACTTCAATAATAATTCCAGCGACGTTACAGAGGAGGAAGTAAGCAACACCCGGAAGAGTTTAGGGGGTAAGTAACCAATAAATTAATTAAAACAATGGAAATAAAAATTGTAACGAACTATTAAGATGAAAGTAAATAAAGGACTGTTCACTATGTTGACTTTAATGTCTTGCTTATTTTTTGGATTCGTGAATGCACAGTTAACTAGTGCTGATTATGACAGGCTTTTACAAATACCCTTACAGTACACTGTACTAAAAACTTCAGAAAAAATAGTAATAGACGGAAAAGATGATGAAAAAGATTGGAGCAAAGCGCCGTGGACACCAATGTTTACAGACATTGCGAGCGGAGTTGACATTGATTCAGAAAGAAAAGTACAATGTAAGATGTTATGGGATGATGATTTTTTATATTTGTTTGCACGGCTGAAAGAATCAAATTTATGGGCGTCGTTGACAGAGCATGATGATCATGTTTTCCAGGATAATGCATTTGAAATGTTTATTGACCCCGGTGGAAGTACCCATAATTATTTTGAATTTCAAATTAATGCAATTGGTGCAGTGTGGGATCTTTTTATGCCTAAGCCCTATCGCAATGGCGGCAAAAATTTAACCAGTTGGGATATAAAGGGATTACAGAAAGCCGTACAATTAGATGGTACAATTAATAATCCTTCTGATACAGACAAAGGCTGGAACATAGAATTGGCTATACCTTTTACATCTGTCAGCATGAGTGGCAATGAACATCCCGGGATCGGGACTACCTGGCGCATGAATTTTTCCCGGGTACAATGGGACATCGATACATTAAATGGTCAATATTTTAGAAAGGTAGATAAGGCTACCGGTAAATTGCTCCCTGAGCATTATACAGTATGGTCTCCGCAGGGAATCATTAATTTACATTACCCGGAAAGATGGGGCTATGCCCGGTTTTCCGATAAATTATTACCCGGGGGCTTTCTTGCTGAAAAAACAGAAGATCGTAAATTAATTCTATGGAAGTATTATTATTTGCAACAGGAATATAGAAATGAAAATGGAAAATATGCAGGCGCCCTTCAGCAATTGGATAAGATGTATTCGGGGGGACCTGTTTTTAAAAAGTATGAATCTAATATTAAGATGTATGCAGATGAACACCAGTTTTGGATTCAATCCATTTTCCCGGATTTGAATAAATATATTTCCATTGATGAGGAAGGAGAATTGCATATTGAAGATGTTTCTAAATAAATTTCGGGAAGAAGGAACGTGACCATGCACTGCTCCCCGGATAAAAGAAATTAGATGTATCTTTTGTAACCTGCGGAAAACAACCTTTGGGAAAAGCTACGCTTTTAACAATTCAATTATATAACCATTTAAAAACTAAATTATGCAAACAAAAAGAAGATCAGCAATTAAGAAACTATTGGCTTCAGCAACTGCTTTAGTGGGTCTTGGCTTTGCTGCAAAAGCGAGAAGTATTACCGGTAATGAAAAGCAAGTTGGTAATGTAACTGACTTCCAGGATGTGCCTTTATTTTCCGGACATACTATTCACGGTGATCTTGTTTATATCGCCGGCAAAGGAGCTCATGTTGCGCCTTTTGAAATCAAAGCTCATACGGACATAGTCCTCAAAGAGCTGGAAAAGGAATTGATTTTGGCAGGCTCTTCAATGGAAAAGGTATTAAAGGTGAGTGTTTTTCTAAATGATATAGCCGACTACCAGGGATTGAATGAAGTTTACAAAGGACGTTTTGGAAAAAATCCGCCGGTACGTACTACAGTTGCCGTTGCCAAGGGTGGCGTTCCCGGTGATTCACTGGTAGAGATGGATTGTATTGCGTATCTCTGATGGTTCATAAGAGTATTTTCTTTCATCCACTAAAATGGAAAGATGAAACGGAGAGATATCATCAAAGGTTTAACCTTACTTGCCTTACCGGGTGGGGTAATGGGTCAAGGACTTGCTTCTGAACCGGGTTTTGACGAACGGCAATCTTCGAAACGGGATTTGCTTAAAGAACTTGGCGTGCGCACATTCATTAATGCCAGGGGTACCATAACAGCCATGTCCGGTTCCCTGATGCATGATTATGTATTAGATGCCATCACTGATAGTTCGCGGGATTTTTGTATGATCGAAGAGCTGCAGGATAAGGTAGGAGAAAGAATAGCGGCGATGGTTCATTCGGAAGCAGCAATGGTATCAGCAGGGGCATTTTCAGCGTTGATGCTCGGCATGGCCGGAATACTTACTGGTACCGATCCTAAAAAAGTGGAACAACTTCCGCAACTGGAGGGTACTAAAATAAAATCAGAAGTGATCATTCAGAATAGCCACCGAATCGATTATAACCATGCATTTCTTAATTGCGGTGTAAAACTGGTTTATGTAGAAACGCCCGATGATGTAGACCGGGCCGTAAATGAAAAAACTGCGTCGATGCATTTTTTAGGAAGTGCCGCAGCCAATGGTAAAATTATGCATGAAGAGTGGATCGCATTGGCCAGGAAATACAATTTACCAACGTCTATCGATATTGCCGCCAATGTTCCACCGGTGTCAAATATCTGGACATTTAATGACATGGGTTTTAGCTTTGTTGCCTTGTCGGGCGGTAAAGCAATCCAGGGGCCACAAAGTGCCGGAATTCTCATGGGCAAAAAGGATATTATTGCGGGTGCCCGTTTAAATTCATCCCCGCATTCCGGAACTATAGGACGTGGAATGAAAGTGAATAAGGAAGAAATTCTGGGAATGTATGTGGCATTGGAAAGCTATATCAACCAGGACCATGATAAGGAATGGAAGGAGTGGGAAGACCGTGTTGCCCGTATTGCGAATGCAGCAGAATCTGTCGGAGGAGTTACCACAAAATCTTATGTGCCACCGATAGCAGACCATACGCCCACCCTTAATATATCGTGGGATACGAATAAGGTAAAACTTTCAGGAGATGGTTTATTAGAGGCTTTAAGAAATGGGAATCCTTCCATTGAAGCATACGGTGGCGGAAAAAATTCCATTACGGTTTCTCCATGGATGATGAGGCCGGACCAGGTAAAAATAGTTGTTGCAAGAATTAAGGAAGAGCTACTGAAGGCGTCAGCTTAAGGAAGTAATACCAACGAATCCGAATTATGATTAAATCGAAATTTAAATAATCTTTAAAACAAAAAAATGAAACGTAGAGATATTATTAAAGGCTTAAGCTTATTACCTCTTTCGGGTGGAATAATTGGGGGAGTACTCGCGTCAGAATCCGTATTGGCTGAGCCAAAGAAACCCAGGGAACCTGGGAGAGATTTGTTCAAGGAATTAGGGGTTACCCGTGTTATTAATGCGGGAGTTACCATGACTTTTTTATCCGGCTCACTCATGATGCCGGAGGTAATGGAAGCTATTAATTCAACATGCCATGACTTTGCCAATATGTATGATCTACAGGATAAAGTGGGAACAAAAATCGCAGAGATGCTGCACTGCGAAGCAGCAATGGTTACGTCCGGGGCCGCATGTGCGTTGTTATTAGGTACGGCAGCAGCCATCACCGGTACAGACCAGGAGAAGATACAATTAATCCCAAATCTTCCGGGACCACGGCCTGAAGTTATCATGCAAAAAAGCCACCGGTATCTCTTTGACCAGGCAATTACCACTACCGGGGCAAAAATTATCGAGGTGGAAGGCCCCGATGAAATGGATAAAGCTTTCAATAGTAATACGGTGTTGGCGCTTTTCTTCAATGCAGCAGGGAGTTCAAGTGTTTCCCGGGAAGAATTCATAGCTCTTTGTAAAAAACATAATATTCCGTCTTTCATCGACGCTGCAGCCGACGTTCCGCCCGTAGAAAATCTGTATAAGTACCAGCAGATGGGATTTGACCTGGTAACTTTTTCAGGTGGTAAGATGATTCGCGGACCTCAGAGCGCAGGATTGTTGTTCGGCCGCAAAGATCTCATCGAAGCGGCTAAACTAAATCACAGTCCGCACGAGGCTCCAATTGGCAGACCGATGAAAGTAAATAAAGAAGAAATCTTTGGCATGTATGCCGCTTTAAAATCATACCTCGAGAGGGATCATAAAAAAGAATGGCAGGATTGGCTTGACCGCATAGAAAGGATAAAGAAAAAAGTAGAGCAAGTTTCCAGTGTAAAAGGGACAACCCAGTTTAATCCGGGGCCTGCCAATGCCTTCCCAAGCCTGAATATAACCTGGGACCAGGAAACAGTAAAGATGACAGCCAATGATGTAAAGACAGCTCTCGAGAAGGGAAGTCCCAGTATTGTAGCCAATGTTGCCAACCAGGACAATTTCAAGGCACTCAATGTTGGCGTGGTTTTATTGAGGCCAGACCAGGTGGACGTCGTAGCTAACCGGGTCAAAGAAATTTTAGCCCATGCCATTTGATTTTTTGGCTTTGGAAAGAAAACAATATCTTAACTGTAAACAAAAT
>JBDTOV010000235.1:0-7938 GCA_039933035.1 Ginsengibacter sp.
AAGCTGCAGCTCTTACAGAAGCGGCTTTGAAGAAAGCTAAGGAAAAAGGCATTACCACCAGCATTGACCTGAACTATCGAAAAAAATTATGGAGTAAAGAAAAAGCCAAAGAAGTAATGACAAAGCTCTGCCAATATGTTGATGTATGTATCGGTAATGAAGAAGATGCCGAGACGACTTTGGGATTCAAAAGCAAGGGCACTGACATTACGAAAGGCGAATTAAATCTTGATGGGTACAAAGAGGTCTTTCAGCAAATGAAAGAAAAATTCGGTTTCAAGTATATTGCTTCTACTTTAAGAGAAAGCCACAGCGCATCGGACAATGGATGGAGCGCATTGGTGTATAACGGAAAGGAATTCTATCACTCAAAACAATATGAAGTAAGAATTGTAGACCGTGTAGGAAGTGGCGATTCTTTTGCAAGTGGTTTTATTTACGGATTAGTTACAGGAATGGAAATGAAAGATGCTGCTGAATTTGGTGTCGCAGCTTCTGCGATGAAACATACTATACCTGGTGATTTAAATCATGCTACTTTAAGTGATGTAAAAGATTTGATGAAGGGTGATGCGAGCGGAAGAGTGCAGCGATGATAAATTTTTTACAAGCCTCTTAACGGTAAAATTTAAGAAAAGACTTTTCATAATTTACTCAATGTTGAAACCACCATTTTCATATAACCTTATCAGGCAATTGTCTTAGTACCTCTGTCAAACAGCAAAAATTTTCGCAACATTGTTTTTATAAATTTTTGAATTATTTTTCAAAAATATTTTACATTTGGTTAACACACGATTGCTTGAATGATCAATGCTGAAACAAATAATACCAGTGATACATTATTATTGCAACAGATAGCAAGCAATAATAAACGAACCTTCCAAATTTTGTTTGAAAAATATTGGCAACAAGGGTTTTCGGATGCATACAAAAGAGTAAAAGATTATGATGCAGCTAAAGATATTGTGCAGGAAATTTTCACTCAAATATGGATTAACAGGGAAAAACAGCATATAGAAAATTTTCCGGCATACCTTAATACCGCCATCCGAAACCGGGTAATTAAATTCTTTACAAGAGAAAAACATGCACATTCTTTTTTTGATATCGCAGAAAAAATTTCTCAAAAAAATTGCGACGCCGATGGAAACCTTCTTTGGAAAGAATTTTCTACTTCCTATGAAAATCTTTTAAGGTCATTACCGGAAAAGAGACAAATTATTTTTCGTCTTCGTTACCAGGATGATTTATCTACTAAAGTAATTTCCAGTCAACTGGGCATCACCAGAAAGACTGTGCAAAACCAGCTTGGCAAAGCAATAGAAACTTTAAAGGTTTCATTATTGCGTTTTCTTATCATTTCGTTACTCTTACTAACTGTTGCCTGATTTTTAAATTATTTTTTATTCGGGTGGGATTTTTTTCGCCCGGCGGGTCATAAGTTGTAAGCGAAAGATTGTTGTATATATGGATAGACCTTCCTTTATAACATTATTAAATAAATACCTGGCAGGGAATGCCACAAATGAAGAGCAATTATTCGTAGAAAATTATTATAAGCTCTTTCAGAATGAGCCTGACGTTTTGGACGCTTCGAGTTTTCAGCAGAGAAGTAATTTAAGGAATTCAATCCGGCACTCTATCGAAGACAATATAATTAAAGCCGAAAACACCCAAATTCGTCCCATTAAATTTATACGTTTTAGATTCGTGCATATTGCAGCAGCAATTGTTTTCATGATGCTATGTGCCGCTGGCTTATATTTTCTGCGTAGCGCCCCTTCTAAAAAAAGTATTATTGCAAGTAAAGCTTTTCCAAAACTAATTAAACAAAATCGCGTTCTTTTTCTTCCGGATGGAAGCACAGTGGTTTTAAGTGCTGGTAGTAAACTAAATTATCCTTCTTCATTTGAGGGAATGAAAAAACGCGAAGTATTTCTTGTTGGACAGGCCTTCTTTGATATTAAACATAAGGTTTCGCAACCTTTTATTGTTCACACAAGTAAAATAAAAACTGTTGTATTAGGTACTGCTTTTAATATTAAAGCTCTTGACAGCGAAGCTGATATAACAGTAACGGTTAGGCGTGGAAGAGTAAAGGTGATTGATCGGGATAAGATCCTGGGTATTATTACGCCAAACCAACAAATAACATATCATAAAGACAAGATAAATTCTAATACAACAACCGTAAATAGCGAAAGTTATCTCAATTGGAAAGAAGAAAATTTATTGTTAGATAACTTAACTGTATCTGAAGCAGCCCGCTTTCTGGGCGACAGGTTTAACGTCAGGATAAAAATAAATGACGAAGCAATAAGCTCTCAGCGGTTTACAGCCAGCTTTCCTAAAAATGAAACTTTTGAGCAAGCGCTAAAGAGCATTTGTGTGTTTAATGATTTGTCTTATGAATACAATAAAGAAAAATCCACGGTAACTATCACTTCAAATAAATAAATTCATCAAAACAATAAACTGATATTATGAAACCCTTTTACATCTCAAAGAAAAGTTGGTATAAAAAAATACAACTCGAATAAGTCCTTTTATAAAATAACCCCTGAAAAATTTCAGAGGTTACTGCGATATGCCGACTGCCATCAACATATTGCCTGTTTTAAATTTCCGCCAAAATAATACTGGCTTCTTTACAACTTAAAACAAATCAAAACTATGCATCTATTTCTAAAGCCGGATGAGTTTCATAACTTATCCAAATTTTCGCTAAGGAAAATTTTCCTTGTTGATAAAAAAAATTTAAAAAAATTTATGCAAATTGGAATAGTAACTGTCACTTTACTAATTTCAACCTCCCTGCAACTATTGTTTGCCGGCCCGCTAAAAAGTCAGCCTATTGACAAGGTTGAGATTACAATAGGCCTCAATAATGAAACACTTGTGCAGGCCTTCAAAAAAATAGAGTCTCAAAGCCCATTTCATTTCATGTACCGGAATGGTTCTGTAAAAAACATACAAAATTTAAACCTGCCACCCGGTAAAAAAAGTGTAGAGGAATTTCTAAAACTTATTTTATTCAACACTGGTCTTAGTTACCGGCAGATAAATAACGAAATTTTAATTAAAGAAGGTAAAAATCTTTTAGTTCAGGAGACAGTATTAAAGGAAACTAAAGCAAACCTCGCTACAGAGGAGAAAATTGTACAAGGAAAAGTAACCAATTCAAAAGGCGAAGCGCTGGCGGGAGTAAGTATATCGCTTAAAGCGACTAATGTAGGTACATCTACCGATGGCAGTGGAAACTATTCAATTACGGTTCCGGAAAACGGCACACTTGTATTTTCTTCCGTTGGATACATCGTAAGTGAAGTTTCAATAAACAATCAAACCACCATTGATGTAAAGCTGCAGGAAGAGAATATTGCATTGAGCCAGGTAGTAGTTACCGCTTTAGGCATACGAAGAGAAGCTAAAAGATTGGGTTACTCTACAACAACGGTAAACACGGATCTCATTACCACAAACCGGACAACTAATGTAGGTAATAGCCTGCAGGGAAAAGTAGCCGGCTTAAATGTATCGCCTCCTGCGGGCGGGCCTGGAAGTTCTTCCAAAATTCGTATACGTGGTCAATCCTCTTTTGGCGGAAATAACTCCCCTTTGATTGTTGTGAACGGGGTACCCATTAACAATTCTGCTGTTTCTGCAGGCGGCTCTGCAGGAAATGGAACCGGCAACCCAACGGGTGGCTCATCAGATCAGGGAGATGGCCTTCAAAGTATCAACCAGGACGATATTGAATCGTTAACTATTCTTAAAGGTGCGGCTGCGGCTGCTTTATACGGCTTCCGTGCAAAAGATGGCGCTATTATAATTACTACTAAAACTGGTAAAGGAAAAACAGGCATAGGTATAGAATTAAATTCGAACTTCCAGGCTGATGTTCCACTTGATTATACCGATTTTCAATATCAATATGGACAGGGTGAAAATGGCAAACGCCCCACTACAGTGGCTGAAGCACAAAGCTCAGGCGTATGGAGTTTTGGAGAAAAATTTGACGGCGCATCCACGCCGCAGTTTGATGGAATGATGCATCCATATTCTCCTAATAAAAATCGCATTAAGGACTTTTATCGAACGGGTTATAACTGGACAAATTCTATCGCTCTTACAGGTGGCAGCGATAAAGGCAATTTCCGTTTGTCATTTGCAAACACCGATGCAGACGCCATTGTGCCTAATTCAGACTACCACAAAAAAATATTCAACTTCGGATTAAATTATAAGTTGACTCCTAAAATTTCTACACAACTAAACGCTAATTATTCTAACGAGTATAATCACAATCCTCCGCAAATAGGCATACAGGATTTGAATGTGAATAGCACTATTTACACAATGGCTAACAGTATTGACGTGCAATGGCTGAAAGACACTTATATGGATGCTAACGGTAATGAGCAGCCGCTGGCGCGTTTCACCAACCGGAATAACCCATATTGGATTGCTTACAAGCGATTTGAAAATGTAAAACGCGACCGAATTTTTGGAAATGTATCACTACGTTATCAGCCATTCGACTGGCTATACATCCAGGGACGAATTGGCCAGGACTACTTTACCCGTCCATATAATTATGACAGGCCCACCGGCACACGATCTATCGGAGCTGCCGCCTCTGGTTTTAATGGTTTTTATTACCAGGATCTAACGACCTATCGTGAAAGAAATCTTGACTTTTTAATTGGCGCCAATAAGACCTTTGGAACTTTTGGAATCGATGTAACTGCCGGTGGTAACCAGTTAAAGCAAGTTTATGATAATATCGGCACATCGGTTACCAATTTTTATGTAAGAGATTTATATACTATCGGAAACGGCCAAACGAAAAATCCATTTTATAATTATAGCGAAAAACGTGTCAACTCTTTGTATGGCGCTGTTGAATTTTCCTATGCAAATTATCTCTTCGTAAATGTAACCGCACGCAACGATTGGTTCTCTACACTAAATCCAAAATCGAATAATTATTTATATCCTTCTGCCAGTATGAGTTTTGTTTTTACCCAGGCTCTTAAGACCTTGCCTTCGTGGTTGAACTTCGGAAAGCTTCGCGCCTCCTACGCAGAAGTTGGTGGCGATACTGATCCTTATTCTAATAATTTGTACTACACTATAAATTCAAACCAGTTCAACGGAAGTGCACTCGGAGGTATCTCCGGAACGGTAAGCCCCAATCCAAACCTCAGGCCACTGAAAGTAAAAGAAGCAGAGATAGGATTGGAATTGAGAACATTTAACAATAGGTTAAATCTTGATGTGGCTGTGTATAAGAAAAACACGGTTGATGAAATTCTTAACGTTGATATTTCCAACACATCTGGCTTTAGCCAAACTAAAGTAAATGTAGGAAAGCTAAGAAATAAGGGCATTGAAGGATTACTAACTCTTATTCCAATACAAACTAAAAATGTGAGCTGGGAAACTGATTTCAATGTCAGCTACAACATTAGTAAAGTAATCGCATTGGCCAATAACCAGCAGAGGTTTGATGTAGGTACCGGAGAATTTTTCGGATTTGTATCGCATGAAGTAGGTATGCCACTGGCTTCTTTAAGAGGTTTTGACTATAAAAGAGATGCTAAGGGAAATATTATAACGGTAGATGGAAAATTTCAACAGGGAAACATTATCACCTTTGGAAGCGCTATTCCCAAATGGGTAGGCGGCTGGCTGAATACAGTTAATTATAAAAATTTCCGGGTATTTGCCCAGGTTGATTTTAAAGCGGGGTACAAGATTTTGTCTAATTCAAATTTGAATTTTCTTCGTGAAGGACTGTCTAAAAATTCCTTACCAGGCCGCGATGCCGGAGTTGTTTTTGCAGGTACTAATCCGGATGGCACCCCTAATTCAAAGGCAGTTGAAGCAGAGCAATTTTATTCAACATACCGGGGTACTGCACTGGCCACTCCCTTTGTGTATGATGGAGGTTTTATAAGATGGCGCTCATTATCCATTGGATATGATTTGTCAAAACTTTTCAGCAAAACGCCTATCAAGGGAATTGTTCTTTCAGCGATTTGCAATAACGTGTTAATGATAAAAAAACATATTGACAATCTGGATCCGGAAGCGCAGGTTTCTTCATCTGATAATCTCCAGGGAATAGAAACGCACACACTGCCCACCACCCGCAGTTTTGGTTTTAATTTAAATGTAAAACTATAAATCACCTGTTTTATGAAAAAAATAATTATATACCTGTGCCTAGCAATATTGTTCACAGGTCTAAATAGCTGCGATAAAAATTTTGAAAAAGTAAATACCAATCCTGTCCTTGCAACCACGCTGGACCCCGGGTATCTTTTTTCAAATGCGCAGTTCAGTTCCGCTATAAATACCATTACCTATCAGAATGAAATTGTTCAGCAAATTATCACTCCGTTTACAGGTGTGTTGGAAGGTGGAAATCATAACGTGGTATATGATCCAAATTCCAACGCCCTGTTTAATACCATGTTTGCCGCGCCAAATGGCCCGGTCGTGTTGCTCACCACCGTCATTACCCAGACAAAAGATAATCCCGCCAGGAGTAATCTTTATAATATGGCGCGTATCTTGAAGGCCTATGTGTTCGAAGTGTTGGTAGATACCTATGGAGATGTACCTTATAGTGAAGCTGGCCTTGGATTTATTGAAGGTACTACGCTGCCAAAATATGATGATGATAATGTCATTTATGATGATTTGCTTAAAGAGCTTGATGAAGCAACAAAGGATCTCGATGCATCAAAGCCTATTGAAACAGGCGATCTTTTCTATAAAGGGAATATTAATCAATGGAAAAAATTGGGCAATTCATTATTGTTAAGAGTGGCTATGCGATATACGAAAGCCGATGCAGCCAAAGCGCAGCAATTCGTTACCACCGCAGTAAGTGGTGGCGTTATGCAAGCAGTTGCAGATAATGCATTCATTGCATTCAACAGTACATTTAATCATCCTACTTCAAACTCTTACCAGGGAACCGAACGGGGTAACTATTACCTTGCCAAGCCCTTTGTAGATTATCTGCAGGGTACAAACGATCCCCGGTTGGGAGTGATTGCTGTAAAATATGAATTCCCGGCAAATCCATTGGCAACCGCCGGTACCGAAGATACCAACCCTGCAAACCAACAAGGGATGCCGCTTGGCTACAATGAATCTACCATAATTAACGATCCACTTTTTCCAGGTAAATCAGGAGCCGCATGGAAATATTCACAACTTAACAGGCGCACTGTAGCAAAAATTGATGTTCCCGAGTTTTTTGTTACGTATGCTCAAACGGAATTGCTGCTTGCAGAGGCAGCACAAAGAGGGTGGATCTCGGGTTCTTCTCAAACATATTATGACGCTGGTGTAAAAGCCCATATGGATCAAATGGCGCAATATGATGTGTCAGCCATTATCCCCGGATCCACGCAGGATGCTTATCTCGCAGCCAATCCGTTTAACCCTGCAATGGCTTTAGAACAAATTAATACTCAATACTGGATAGCTTCTTTCCAAAATGGATCAGAGGCGTGGGCGAATCTTCGGCGGAGCGGTTTCCCGGCATTAGCACCTAACCCTTACCCTGGTGCTGATCCCGCAGTGGCCGGGGATTTCATCCACCGGTTAGTTTATCCGGTAAGAGAAAAATCTGTAAACACGGCAAACTATGATGAAGCGGTTGCCAGGTTGGGTGGTGATAATCTTTCAAGCCGTGTGTTTTGGGATAAGTAACCAATTAATACAAACACTTTCAATTAACTCGTAATAAAATTTCATGATGAAAAGTATTTTAAAACAAATCTCAGAAAGTAATAAGGAACTTGAAAAAGCATCTGCGCTCAAAGCCCAGGCAGAAATAGATAATACCGAAACAAAAAAAGATCGCCGTGATTTTTTGAAGAAAACAGCAATTGGAGGAATAACATTGGCTGG
>JBDTOV010000236.1:0-7858 GCA_039933035.1 Ginsengibacter sp.
CTGTTTGCCTTTGTTCTCACATACATAAGATTTGCTGCCTGAGCTATATCATAAAAAATTACAGGAGCGGATTCTCCATACATATCACCATACACATAGTCTTTTACAACACCCGTTACTACTAATTTCCAAGTTCCCTTATTACCCGGGCGCTCCATTGTTTTACCTATAGCGCTTCCTGTGCCTAACAATTTTTCCATTGACTGCGTGATGATAACATTAAAAGGCTGCAAAGAATCTTTGGGCATGTGTTTATCGTCCATCACGACTACATCCGAAGGCATGAAATCCCTGCCTTCAATAATATGCATGCCTGTTGTTGACATAAATTCACCACTAATTAATCTTTGGGAAATAACAATATTGCTGTTGGGCGTTTTACCCGGCCAATTAATACCAGTTGTGTTATTTCCGCCAGATATTGTCTCATGATCAGCCAATGCTGCGTTCTCTACAGCGCCCGTGTTTAAAAGATCCTGTTTAACGAAAGGAAAATTTTTTACCACATCTGCCTGTGCATCTATTTGCACCAGGTTATTTTTATTATATCCCAGGTCCCTGCTTTTTACATGTTGTATTTGCTGGTAGATAATTACAGTACTTATAATAAGCACAATAGAAACAGCAAACTGTGTTACAATCAACCCTTTTCTTATAAATGCTGCGCTTCCCGTTTTTAATTTTATTCCTTTTAAAACAAATACCGGGTTGAATGACGAAAGATATAGTGACGGATAACTTCCTGCAACCAGCCCGCAGGCTAATGCAAGCAGCAATAACGTCGCGAAATGAATTGGATTACCTAAGCCTAATGATAGATCTTTTTGTACCAATAAATTGAATGAAGGCAATGCCAAAACCATAACCAAAACAGCAACAACCGTTGCGAGTAGAGACATAAATACCGCCTCTCCTATAAACTGAAATATAAGCCTGTTCTTGCCTGCACCCAATACTTTTCTTACACCAATTTCTTTTGAACGCTTTTCGCTGCCTGCGGTTGCGAGGTTCATAAAGTTGATACATGCAATCAATAAAATAATCCATGCAATAATGGCAAACAAATGCACATATTGAATTCTTCCGCTACCCGTTTCTTTGCCGTTATCAAAATCGTTACGCAAATGCCAGTTGTTCATGCTGAATAAAAACTCATGCACCGTTGATACAGACGATTCATTTTTTTGTGTAGTAAAATCGTAGAAAGGATTTAATAACCGCTTATTTATTGCAACTGCATTTACCCCCGGTTTTAATTCGATATAAGTAGTAAGGCCGTAATTATTCCATTGGTGTGCCCATTCTTTATTTTCATCATACCAAACCTCGAAAGGTGCCAGCCACTCAAATTGTAACGAGGCATTTTCAGGCAAATCCTTTAAAATTCCAGTTATTACATAATCCTGCTTATTATCCATCCGCACTGTTTTGCCCAAAATATTCTTTTCATCACCAAAAAATTTCTTAGCTGCTTTTTCCGTCACTGCTATTGAATGCAATTGCTTAAAAGCTTCGCGGGCATTGCCTTCCACAAAAGGCAACGTGAACATACTGAACAAAGAAGGCTCGGCATAATTACCTGACGCATACACTGATTTATTACCTATGTTAAACAACATAGAAGTGCCCCCTTCAGTTACCCGGCAGGTATTTGCGATACCTGGTATTGTTGACTGTATGGAGGCAGCCAGGGGGCCGGGTGTTGAAGAATGGGTAAACACGCCATCATCAACTTTATCATTTGTTTTTATAATGAATAACCTGTCTTTTTTCAGATTGTTGCTATCAAAGTTCAGCTCATCTTCTACCCATAAAAAAATCAATCCGGCGCAGGCAATGCCAATGGCCAAACCGAAGATGTTCAGAAAGCTATGACCTCTATTTTTTAGAAGGCTACGTATTGTTGTTTTTAAAAAGTTTTTAAACATAACTTCTGATTTTTGATATATGATTTTTGATATGTGATTTTTGATATATGATTTACACTTTCACTACTTACTACTCACTTCCCAAACTCCTCACATGGCTGACTATCGCTGTTCTTATTGCCTGGAAACTGATTGTAAATAATGCAATCAAAATAGCCACCGCTCCCGCGATTAAAAAAATCCACCAGCTCGTGGTAATTCTATATTCATAATTCTGTAGCCAGGCATGCATTATCCACCAGGCAACAGGAAACGCAACGAGACACGACAAAGCCACCAATTTTAAAAAGTCTTTCAAAAGCAATGCGGCTAAACCAAAAATATCAATGAAGTAGAAAATCTTATTTTTAATTATCCTCCTCCGGTTTGTTTTGAAATGGATTTTGAACATAGCTATGGCTTATGCCTCTTTCAGCATCCAACCACTATACCAAGGATATACAACGCTGATTAATAGTAAATTGTAATATGTAAAGATTATGGAGGTGTTCGTAACCGGACATATGCCAGGTAGAAAGCGAACACTTGTCGCACGCATTTCTATATTGCATCCCGATAAGATCCGGATAAAATAGGCGGCAATTTACATTACATCGCAACCGAATCTTTACTTTGCGCGGTTCCCCGGTTTTATTTTCTAAAACCTCCCGTGAAGTGCCTGTCACCCCAATTATTATCAAATTTTCCCGCCGCAGATTCGGGTACAGGCGGATTGAGGTAAAACCATTTAATGGAATTTTTTATCAGTAATTGAAAAATGAAAACACGTACTTCCGTGGTAGATTTCTCATTACCTTTTCGAATAGCCTAACCATAAACCGGCAATCGAAGTATATTTCTGTATTATTTGGGACTTGTTGTCACGGATCCTGCGCCATTATTATTTTTTTCCCACGTGTCATACGCTTTGGTGCTGCTTCCCAATCTTGTATCAATATAAGGTTCCTGCGGAGGCTGCATTTGAATGGCTTTCTGCACGGGAATTCGGGCCGTAACTGTATCTGGTTTATTAATAACAGGTGTAGTTAACACGGGAGGCAAAGTTGCATCGGCAGAGGTGCTGGTTATAGACGAAGTAGTTGTAGCTGCAGGCACGATTTTAGTAGGTGCCGGGGGAGGCGCAGTTTCAACGGTGGTAGTATCCGCAGCAGGTGCAGGTGGCTCAACGGTAGTAGTTGCCAGGGCAGGTGGAGGTGTTACTACAGGTGGAGGTGTTACCACCGGCTTAATTACCAAAGCAGGAACTGGTTTTGTTTCAATAACCGGCCCCGTACGCGCTGTGGTGGCTTTAGGTGTATCAACTACATTCTGCTTTTGCGGATAATATTTATCCAGCAACGGGTGATCTGATTTGTCAGTAGTTTGAGAAAAGCCCTGCAATGAAAATAATAAAATGAATGTACCCAACATCTTCATTATTCTATTTTGCATACAAACTAATTTTCTTAAAGTTATTTAATATTCATTCACGAAATTGATTTTGGCAGAAGTTTATAGAAATTTTTAGAAATACTTTTTGCTGTTTCTAATGCTCATTCACGAATGTATGGTTCAACGTAAGTGCATTGTCCAGGTTACTCACCGGGCAGAAAAGAATTTCCCGCGAAAGCGTGATTTTTTCGTTGCATGTAGGCTATTGATAGCAGTTTGATTGCGTTCAATGTTCCAGGCATCAAATACATGTATTCATCTTTTTCAAAACTCCAACATTTTTGTTACCACTATTCGGGTAGCGTTCGCGTGGCGTCTCAGGTTGCTTGTATCAGAGGTTTTTGCCTGCCGGAGGATCTCGTACTGATGAGCAACACAATTAATGCAAAAAATGTCCAGGCCATCATTTGCCACGTTGCCAGCCCCCATCCTCCATACTGCCAGCAAAGTAGACCTATGGCAGTGCCTGCAGCTCCACCGATAAAATAACACGTCATATAAATGGTATTAATGCGGCTATTTGATTTTTCATCAAGGCTGTATATTCTCGCCACATTAGTAACCTGCACGGCTTGAATGCCGGTATCGAGGATAAAAATTCCTGCTATTAAGATAACCAGTGAGCCGGGAAAAAAATGCAGCGCCGCTACGCTTGCCAGCACAAGAATAATGGCAATTACCAGGGAGTGGATGGCTTTGCCCTTGTCAGCGGATTTGCCAAAAATGGGTGCGGTCAAAGCGCCACCTATGGCTACAAAACCAAGCAACCCGATTTTGACAGGGCTGTAATTGAATGGCTTACCGCTAAGATGAAATGTGATGGTTGTCCAGAATGAGCAAAACACACCGAACATCAGGGCACCTATCAAAGCAGACACTCGTAACAAGGCAAAGCGTTTGAATTGTGCAAGAGTTGACTTCAGTAACTGAATATAACTGCTGCTGAAAGGACTGCCAGGATCAGGCAAATATTTTTGTAAGAAGAAACAGGTGATCAACACAAAGCCACAGGCAAACAAATATACCGCATGCCATCCGAGCAAACTGGCCACAAAACCGCTTAGTACCCTTGCTGCAAGAATACCGATCAGGATGCCACTAAAAACTTTGCCTACGGTACTACCGGTACTTACCCTGTCGAGCGATGCGGCCAAAGGCAATATCACCTGTGCGGCTACAGAAAATAAACCAATACAAAAACTTGACACCCATAACAAATAAATGTTGCGGCAGCATGCCATTGCAAGCAGAGCCAGGGCTGCCAGCAGCAATAAATTTATAGTGAGTTTTTTTCTTTTAATTGTATCGCCAAGAGGCGTTATGAAAAATAAGCCCAGCCCATAACCGGCCTGGGATAAAAAAGAAAGAGCACCGGCCTGCGCTTCCGTGGAACGAGTTGATTGCTGGATGTCTTTTAAAATGGGTTGATTGTAATAAATATTGGCAACGGCAATACCAGCAGCCACCGCCATTATCAATACTTGTTTACCCGATAATTTGTTTTCCGCCATGCTATAAGTTTCTTCATTTTTAAATGCTCATATTCGGGCAACTATCGCTCTTACCATAATTGAAAATAACACATCCCGAATATTTTAGCACGGTTGGGCTATAATTTATCTTCATTTCAACGCCGGCGAAGTAAATCCATTTAATTTGATAGCTTGGTAAAAGAAAAGAAAAACAATTCAACTCATCATTTTTGCGTTGATTTTTATGCATGCCAATTAACACCTGCAAATGAAATGCTTATTTTGAATGCTGATGAAAAAACAGAAATATGTGCTCCTGTATCGCAGGCAATTATATACTGCCGGGGATACAACCTGGGATTGAAAAATAATAACTTTATATCAAATGCTTTCAGTTCGTATATTAGCAAAATGTTCAATGGTATGATGAAGCTAAACATGCTGTTGTAAACTATTAAAAAAAATAAAACCCAGCCTCCGATTTATTGATGAGGAAGGAGAAAAGAAAATTATGCCACCAGATTCACTTTATATCAATTCAAAAGGAAAAATAGAAAACTCTTACGACGCTATTGTTATAGGCAGCGGCATCAGTGGCGGTTGGGCCGCAAAAGAGTTATGTGAACAGGGATTAAAAACGCTGATGCTGGAACGCGGCCGAGACGTCGTTCACTTAAAGGATTACCCAACAGCAACAAAAGCTCCCTGGGAATTTGAACACCGGTTGAAACTTCCTCTCAGCATTACCAGGGATAATCCTGTAGTAAGCAGGTGCTATGCTTATAGTGAAGCTACAGAGCATTTTTTTGTAAAAGATACGGAGCACCCGTATATACAGGAAAAGCCTTTTGACTGGATCCGCGGTTACCAGGTTGGAGGTAAAAGTTTGTTGTGGGCAAGGCAAACGCAACGCTGGAGCAAATATGATTTTGAAGGGCCGGCACGTGATGGCTTTGCTGTCGATTGGCCTATCCGTTATGATGATATAGCGCCCTGGTATTCGCATGTTGAAAAGTTTGCCGGCATAAGCGGCAACCTCGATGGAATAGATACTTTACCGGATGGTGATTTTTTACCGCCCTGGGAAATGAATTGCGTGGAGAAAGATATTAGCAGCAAAATAATGGCCAGCTACAAAGATCGTTTTGTGGTTCAGGGCCGTTGCGCCCACCTGACACAACCAAAAGAAATTCATATTCAGCAAAACCGCAATCAATGCCAGGCAAGGAGCAAGTGTGAAAGGGGCTGCCCGTTTGGCGGCTATTTCAGTTCAAATGCCTCTACGATTCCCTGGGCGTTGAAAACAGGCAATTTGACGATAAGGCCGGAGTCTGTTGTGCATTCACTGATATACGATGATATAAAAGGCAAAGCCATTGGCGTAAATGTTATCGACACCCTTACAAAAGAGTCGACGCAATTTTTTGCAAAAATCATTTTTGTAAATGCCGCCTGTCTCAACACAAATCTACTTTTGCTTAATTCAACTTCCCGGCGTTTTCCAAATGGCTTTGGAAACGACAATGGATTGCTCGGC
The DNA here is from genome assembly GCA_039933035.1 of Ginsengibacter sp. Classification (GTDB taxonomy): domain Bacteria; phylum Bacteroidota; class Bacteroidia; order Chitinophagales; family Chitinophagaceae; genus Ginsengibacter. The sequence continues at coordinate 6,369 of JBDTOV010000236.1, forward strand.
AAATACATAGCTTTTCAAAACTACCGGGGCACGGTAAACGCTGTTTATGACGGACCGGAAGATAAGTATTATTACGGGAGAAGACCCACCCAGCCAATGATGCCAAATTTTAGAAACGTGCATAAACAGGAGACTGATTTTCTCCGTGGGTATATGGTATTTTTTGGAGCAGGCAGGGGCTATGGCTACGCTGAAGGTTTAGGCGCAGCCTATAAAGATGCCTTATCAGAAGCAGGTGGCTGGTATGTAAGTGTAATGATGCAGGGCGAAACGATACCTAAGGAAACCAATCACGTACGATTGAGTACTGATAAAAAAGATGCATGGGGTATGCCGCAACTGGTAACTTCGGTTGATTATGATGATAATGATGTAAAAAGTATGAACGACTTCCTGGCTGTTGCCTCGGAGATGTTCGACAAAGTTGGATGTAAAAATATCCGGCAGAATGATAGCAAACAGGCACCCGGACTTGATATTCACGAAATGGGTGGATGCAGAATGGGAAATGATCCCAAAACATCCCTGTTAAACAAATGGAATGCTTTTCATAACTGTAAAAACGTGTTTGTAAGTGATGGAGCCTGCATGACATCAACAAGTACACAAAATCCTTCACTGACTTTTATGGCCTTAACAGCAAGAGCAGCCAACCATGCAGCGGAAGAATTGAAAAAAGGGAATCTATAGGGTAAAATGAAGTCGCACACTTCAGCCCTTCAGACTGTCTTCAATTGAAAACAAAAAGGCAAACTAACGATGTGGGTTAAACGAAGTTGCATATTTGTTTTCGCGATAGTTTTGCAAAAAGCGTTTGCGTAAAAGAAGATTCTTATCCGGGGATGTAAAGTGTATAAATCAAAAATAATTTTTATGATTTTAAAAAAGACCATAGTTTGTATTACAATTTGCTGCTTTGGTTTGATTGAACAGGGACAGGCACAGGTAATTTCGTCCAACACAGATGAATCCAAAGTTCCTCCTTACACGCTACCTGATGTTTTAAAAATGAAGAATGGTAAAGAGGTGACAAATTCCAGGGAATGGAACAACATGCAACGTCCTTACATTTATCATTTATATGAAGAAATACAATTTGGAAAATATCCGGAGAAGAAAATTCCAATTACTTACCGGTTATTGGAAAAAGGCGAACAGGCTCTGGATGGTATGGCCACCAGGAAACAGGTACGCATTTATTTACATCCAACTGATACCACGGTTCACCTCGATGTGCTTATTTATTTGCCTAACAAAGTAAAAAGACCCGTTCCCGTTTTTGTCGGACTTAATTTTACCGGCAATAACGAAATTCAAAATGATCCCAGAATACTGGTTACGCAAAATTGGGTCCCGCTGAAATCAAGAGGTGCCGTAGGCAATAAGGCAACCGACTCTTCGCGGGGTGCTGAAGCTTCTCAATGGCAGGTGAAAGAAATTTTATCGCATGGGTATGCGGTGGCAACTGCTTACGATGGCGATCTTGAGCC
>JBDTOV010000237.1:0-7828 GCA_039933035.1 Ginsengibacter sp.
TTAATTCATTATTTGCTTCATATCGTATAAAGTATTGCCGGTATGTAATAGTTAATGGTCAACTTAACGAAACCAGGTGCAGTTAAGATGCCTTCAAAATATTTTAATAGCATCCGGGTTGCACCATGAAAAAGATTACATGTGGATGTATTCTTTTAGTTTTAATCTAAAAACTTTTTGCCTTCCCAAATTATTTGGTAAAGAGATAAAAAATTAATTGCTGAAATAAAACGATATACTTTTAAATTACAAAAATAAATAGTAAGTGATGGAAAGCGTAAAATTGAGAAGCAGCGATTGGTTTGGTCGTACTGGAAAAGACGGTTTTATCTACCGCGCATGGATGAAGAACGAAGGAATACCTCCCGACATGTTCGATGGCAGACCCGTGATCGGAATATGTAACACCTGGAGCGAACTGACACCCTGCAACGCACATTTCAGGGATCTTGCTGAATCCGTGAAAAAAGGGGTTCTTGAGGCCGGCGGTTTTCCGGTTGAGTTTCCCGTGATGTCGTTAGGCGAAACATTAATTAAACCGACAGCGATGCTCTATCGCAATTTGGTAAGTATGGATGTGGAAGAATCCATTCGTGCCAACCCGGTTGATGGCGTGGTGTTGCTTTGTGGTTGTGACAAAACAACACCTTCATTGTTGATGGGCGCCTGCAGTGTGGACATCCCGACCCTTGTTATTTCGGGAGGTCCTATGTTGAAAGGACATTGGAAGGGTAAAAATATTGGTACGTCTGACATATGGCGTTTTGATGCAGCCAGCAAATTGGGTGAGATAACTCCAGAAGAATTTGTAGAAGCGGAAGCATGTATGGCCCGAACACCGGGACACTGTGCCGTAATGGGCACAGCATCTACCATGGCCGTAATGGTGGAAGCATTGGGGCTTTCATTACCTAATAACGCATCCATACCTGCGGTAGATGCAAGACGAAAAGTTTTGTCTCAATTGTCAGGAAGGCGCATAGTTGAGATGGTTAAGGAAGATGTAACTATGTCTAAAATACTTACACGAAAAGCTTTTGAAAATGCCATTATGATCAATGCCGCCATTGGTGGTTCTACCAATTTTGTAATTCATTTACTAGCTATCGCGGGAAGAATTGGTATCGAGTTGAACATAGATGATTTTGATAAATATTCGCAGCAAATTCCACTCCTGGCCAACATACAACCGTCAGGTACGAACTATATGGAAGACCTGTATTACTCCGGCGGTTTACCCGCTTTGATAAAAGAAATGAAAACCATTATCCACAATGAAGCTATTACCATTAATGGCAAAACCATTGGAGAAAATGCGGCCGTTGCGGAGGTGTACAATAGGGACGTTATCAGCACCATGCAGCAGCCTTTTAAACCGGAATCCGGTATCATCGTTGTAAAAGGAAACCTTACACCAAATGGTGCTGTAATTAAACCGTCAGCAGCAACGCCGGCCCTTTTGAAGCATTCAGGCAAAGCGGTTGTTTTTGAAAATATAGAAGACTATCATGCAAGGATAGACGATCCTGACCTGGAAATTGAGGCAGGTAGCATTATGGTGCTTAAAAATGTTGGGCCAAGGGGATATCCCGGAATGGCGGAAGTGGGTAATATGGCATTGCCCAGGAAAATATTAGAGCAGGGAGTTACCGATATGGTGCGTATTTCCGATGGAAGGATGAGCGGGACCGGTTTTGGAACAGTAGTGCTGCATATATCGCCGGAAGCGGCGGTTGGCGGTACCCTGGCGCTCGTACAGAATGGAGATGTAATTAGCCTTGATGCACAAAACCGGACGTTGCAGTTAGAAGTTTCTGACGATGAATTAGCCAGGCGTAGAGCGGTATGGAAACAAACAGGGCAAGTTCAATCACGTGGATATGTGCATTTGTATCAAACACATGTGGAGCAGGCGCACCTGGGTGCTGATATGGATTTCCTAAAGGGAGGCTCTGGCAGTAAAGTTGCCAGGGATTCTCATTGACGCTGTGATTGATTATATGGGCCATGCCCTTATAACAATTCACCTCCTCATCAATATAAAACGATTGTTATGACCTTCAAAAACAAAGTAGCCATAGTAACCGGGGCCGGCCAGGGAATTGGCCTGGAAATTTGCAGCAAACTTGCCAGGGAAGGAGCGTATGTTATTTTAAATGACATTGACCCAACTTTAGCAAACAATGCGATGAAACACATCGTGGAGGATACCGGCGGAAATTGTGTAGCACTTTCCGGAGATTCAAGCGATACTGTCTTTATTCAAAAAATGGTTGACAGAGCTGTGGAACAATTCGGTCAATTGGATATTATCATTGCTAATGCAGGCGTAACTTTATTTGGGAATTTTTTCACTTATTCACCAGAGGCTTTTTTCAGGGTAATGCAGGTCAACCTGGGTGGCACTTTCTTTTTAGCCCAGGCAGCTTCCAACCAGATGAAAAAGCAGGAATCCGGTGGTTCATTATTATTTACTTCGTCTGTAACCGGTCACCAGGCGCACAAAGATCTGGCTGCCTATGGCATGAGCAAAGCTGCTTTAGAAATGCTGGCAAAAAATTTAGTAATAGAATTGTCGCAGTATAAAATTAATGTAAACACTATCGCCCCCGGGGCCACGCTTACCGAACGGACATTAGGTGACCCCGGCTATGCGGCAACGTGGAGCAGGTTAACGCCCATGGGCCGCCCGGCTGCTGTTTCGGATATAGCTAACACTGCGCTGTTTCTTGTTTCAGATGAGGCAAAACATATTACCGGGCAAAGTCTAATCGTAGATGGTGGCTGGACCTGCATTAGCCCATCCCCTTTTTAATTTTAATACTGCTTTCTTGATTTATTGAATCTTTCATTAATGCCTTCTTTGTGTAGATTCGTACACAAAGACCTTCTCGTTTTTCTGATAAGTATATTGCATTGAAAAATAATAGCCGCGTAATAATATGTATTAAAACAAGTTCAGCCGAGATTTTGAAACCAAACAGGTTGCTAAAATTTTACATCAATTCTTCCTTTGGCATAATATTAGGATGCCAGTATTTGCTATAGACATGTTGTATGCTTTGCAAATTATAAAGAATATAATGGCCGTTGCTAACGGAAAAACCCCTGGTAACTCTTCTTAGGCTTAAGATTCTTAATGTATAGTGAATAGAAAATCACAAGGGCTTTTGCTGGTTCAGGGATTTATTGGGGTGGGGCGGAGGCAGAAACCTTCGCCCATTATTTACTGTAAATCTGCTACCAACCGTTACATCGGATATTATAAATTAAAACTTTTTAACGCGCTGACGGTATCATTTAAATTTTCTTCACTGAGTGCGTTGCTCAGGAACCAGCTTTCATAACCTGAGGGTGGAAGATATATCCCATTTTCCAGCATGTGGTGGAAAAATTTACCGAACAAGAGGATATCCGCTCCGGAAGCAGTTTCAAAATCCACTATATTATGACTGCTAAAATGAAGGCTCATCATGCTGCCTATGCGGTTAATTCGATGCGGAATTTTTTTATTTTCCAGAACTTCATGCATACCTTCTTCAAGAAAACGACCTTTAATATCCAGTTCCGTATATATTGAAGGATTATTTTTTAATTCCGTGAGCATGGTAAATCCGGCTATCATGGCGATTGGGTTTCCGCTTAATGTGCCAGCCTGGTAAACATTTCCCAATGGAGCAATGTGTTCCATTATTGCTTTCTTTCCCCCAAAAGCACCGACCGGCAGGCCTCCGCCAATTACCTTTCCAAAAGTAACCAGGTCTGCATTGATGTTTAATTTTTCCTGTGCCCCTCCTTTTGCCAGTCGAAAGCCGGTCATCACTTCATCAAAAATGAATACAATATTTTCTTCGTCACACAACTTTCGCAAGCCCTCCAAAAAGCCGGGCTTTGGAAGAATACATCCCATGTTACCCACCACCGGCTCAATAATAATTGCTGCGATCATTCCTTTATTTTCCGCAATTAATTTGTTTACTGCAGGCAAATTATTATATGGAGCAGTAAGTGTATCATTGGCAACACCGCCTGTTACGCCGGGAACTGTTTGGATATTCAATGTAGCCATTCCACTTCCGGCTTTTACCAGGAAGCAATCTGCGTGGCCATGATAGCAACCTTCAAATTTGATAATTTTATTTCTGCCTGTATATCCCCTTGCCAGTCTAACGGCACTCATACACGCTTCTGTTCCACTGCTTACCATTCTTATTAAATCTACATTCGACGCCATGCTTTTTATAAGCTCTGCCATCTCAATTTCTAATTTGGTAGGTGTACCAAAGGAAGTTGACTGTGCGGCTTTTTCCCTAATGGCATTCACAACAGGTTCATAAGCGTGCCCCAGGATCATCGGCCCCCATGAATTAATATAATCTATATAACGGTTTCCGTCTTCATCGAACATAAATGCGCCCTTCGCAGATTTTATGAACAAGGGACTGCCACCGACACTTTTAAAAGCTCTTACAGGGGAATTTACTCCTCCGGGAATAGATTGTAAGGCACGGGAAAAAAGTTGCTGGCTGTTCTGAATGTTCATAATGGATAGTTCTGAGTTAAATGATAGACCATGAGAAAAATTCATTAGAGTAATTTCACAGCATCTTTTGCAAAATAGGTAGCTATGAGATCTGCGCCAGCTCTTTTAATAGAAGTAAGACATTCTATGATTGCTTTATCTTCATTAAGCCATCCCATCTTTGCTGCTGCTTTTATCATGGCATATTCACCACTTACATGATATGCACTAACGGGAAGGGTTACACGATTCTTTAGTTCACGGATAATATCAAGATAAGCCATCGCCGGTTTTACCATAATAATATCTGCACCTTCTTCTTCATCGATAAGGGCTTCCCTGATTGCTTCTATGCGGTTAGCATAATCCATTTGATAGGTTTTTTTATCGCCAAAGCCGGGAGCTGAATCCAACGCATCCCGGAAAGGTCCATAGAAGCAGGAAGCATATTTGGCACTGTAAGCCATGATGCCTGTTTTGGTAAAACTGTTTTCTTCAAATGCATTACGAATGGCGCCGATACGACCGTCCATCATATCGCTGGGCGCGACAAAATCAGCCCCTGCCTTAGCATGGCTCAGGCTCATTTTTATTAGTGCTTCAACCGTTTCATCATTAACTATTTCTCCATCTTTTACAATGCCATCATGCCCGTAAGATGAATAGGGATCTAATGCTACATCTGTCATAACTACCATATCGGGAATGGCATTTTTTATAGCTTGAATACTACGTTGCATTAAGCCATCATCATTCCAAGCTTCTTTCCCTGTGTTATCTTTTAATTCATCAGGAGCTTTTATAAAAAGTAAAACACTTTTTATTCCAAGACTCCACAATTCCTTTACTTCTTTAATAGTGTTATCAATAGAATATCTGTAATACCCGGGCATGGATGGAATTTCATATTTTATGTTTTCACCATCATCGATAAATAAGGGTGCAATAAAATCATTTGGTGTTAAAATTGTTTCTGCAACCATGCTTCTTATTGCGGCGGATTGCCTGAGTATCCTGTTTCTTTTTAATAAATACATGTTTTGTAATTAAAAATGTAAAATTTAAAATGAAAGATCTAGTCTTCAACCCAGTTAACAGGTTGAAGACATGCCTGGAATAATTTATCTTCTTCGCTGCCAGGTAAAGGTTGATAATTATATTCGAAACGAACAGTTGGTGGTAAACTCATTAAAATACTTTCTGTTCTTCCGTTTGTTTTTAAACCAAATAAAGTTCCCCTGTCATGCACCAAATTAAATTCAGTATATCGGCCTCTTCTTATTTCCTGCCAATGTTTTTGTTCAGCATTATATTTAATGTTCTTTCTTTTTTCGACAATTGGAATGTATGAACGAATAAATGCGTTACCGCAAGCCTTACCAACATTTACCCAAAAATTCACGTCTTTATTTTCTGTTGGTCGTTGGTAATCGTAAAAAATGCCACCGATACCTCTTCGTTCACAATTTCTATGATAGTTTACAAAATAATTGTCACATTCTTTTTTAAATGCCGGGTAAAGTGACGGATCAAATTCATCACATACATCTTTATAAATTTGGTGAAAATGTTTGGCATCTTCTTCAAACAAATAATAAGGGGTAAGATCTGTACCGCCACCAAACCACCGGTCAATTACTTCTTCCTTTTCATTATACAACTCAAACATCCTGTAGTTACAATGAACTGTGGGTACAAAAGGATTTAAAGGATGCATTACCAAACTCAGTCCACAGGCAAACCATTTGGATCCGTTAATTTTTAATTGTGTCCGCATGGCATCGGTAACATCTCCAAATACAATTGAAGTATTTACACCTCCTTTTTCAAAAACATTTCCATTGGCAATAACCCTGGTTTTACCCCCACCCCCTTCCTTTCTTTGCCAGGTATCTTCAATAAATTTTTCTTTACCATCTGATTCTTCTAATGCTTTACAGATGCTGTCCTGAAGGCTTTCGATGTATAATATCCAATCTTCTTTAATACTCATTCTAACAATTAAAAGTCAAAACACTCAGACTCTATATTCTTTTACTGCCTCTACAAATGCTTTTGCATTTTCAACAGGAACATTAGGCGTGATGCCATGACCTAAATTGGCAATGTACCCTTGAACGCCAAAAGCAACTATCATTTCTTTTACAGCTTTTTTAATTTCCGGAACCGGCAACAATAATTTAGCAGGATCGAAATTTCCCTGCAAAGTAATTTTATTCCCAGTCATTTCTCTCGCTATTTCAGGAGAAATGCACCAATCCAACCCTAGCCCTGAAGCACTGCTGTTGCTTAGCTCTTTCAATGCATACCAGCTTCCTTTCGGAAATAAAATAACAGGGGCTATTTCTTTTAAAGCATCAGCGATTTGTATTAAATATGGCTGGGCAAACATCTTGAAATCTTCGGGGCTTAAACAACCGCTCCAACTGTCGAAAACCTGGATAACGTCAGCCCCGGCTTTTACTTGTTCTTTTAAATAACGAATGGTTATACCTGTAATCTTTTGCAGCAATTGACGGGCAAGGTTGGGTTGCGTAAAGCAAAACTGTTTAGCTTTATCCCATGTCTTACTTCCTTTCCCTTCTACCATATAACACAGAATAGTAAAGGGCGCCCCGGCAAATCCTATTAGCGGAACCCTGCCATTTAATTGTTGTTTGGTTAAGGATAAAGCTTTTGAAACGTAATTCAATTTTTCTTCAACATTATCCGTAACCAAGGCATCAATATCCTTTTGAGTTTTAATTACGTTTGGTAACAAAGGACCCTTCCCTTCTTCCATTAAAACCTCCAAACCCATTGCCTGTGGAATTACAAGAATATCAGAAAAAATAATGGCAGCATCTACACCTACCTGCTGTATTGGCTGTACAGTAATTTCTGCGGCCAATTCGGGTGTTTGCACGCGGGTAAAAAAATCATATTTTTCTCTTAACTTGATATAGTCAGGTAGATACCTCCCCGCCTGGCGCATCATCCAAACAGGAGGCCGTTCAACTTTTTCCCTTCTTAAAGCCTTTAATAACAAGTCGTTTTGTAGTAGTTGCATTTATGAGATTTTGCTTTTGCTAAAATGATGTATCGCCAGTTTTACCAAATTTTCTTTTCCTGGCATTTCAGCAATGATAACAGGCAGTTGGGTAAAATGTTTTAAGGCCTTTGCAGTTGTTGAGCCAATTGCAAAAAGCTCTGTATTATTCTGAAGGGTATTTTTAAGAAAAAAACTCTTTACGGCACTTGGGCTATAAAATAAAATTCCATCATAATGCTGTTTAATAATGTGAGGCGTTTCAATTGTTTTGTAAA
>JBDTOV010000238.1:0-7768 GCA_039933035.1 Ginsengibacter sp.
CATCAACAGTACAAAACAATTAAGAACTGTTCCTTCCTTAAATTTCTGTTGGTCACCTGTAACCTATCTGAATGACCCGCTATCACCCAATCCCGTAACATCAACCCCTCAAAATATTACCTATTATTTTACAGCGCAGGTTGAAGGCAATAACGTGATCAATAATGGAAACTTTACTAACGGTAATATAGGATTTACCTCGGAATATAGTTATGCAAATCCAAATTTTACCGAAGGACAATATTTTGTTGGGGCAAGTCCGCAGGCGTGGAATTCTTCATTAAGTAATTGTGGAGATCATTCAACAGGCAATGGGAATATGTTGCTGGTAAATGGCGCCCCGGCTCCCAACATCAATGTTTGGCAGCAAAGCGTGACAGTTATTCCCAATACCAACTATGCTTTCTCAACATGGATACAGGCTTTATATACACCCAATCCTGCACAACTGAGTTTCTCTATAAACGGGAGCGACCTGGGAAATTTAATAACGGCATCATTACCAACCTGCACCTGGACGCAGTTTTATACTACCTGGAATTCGGGTAATAATACTTCGGCAACTATATCAATTGTAAATAAAAATACTTTTGTACAGGGAAATGACTTTGCCCTGGATGATATTTCTTTTGCACCGGTTATAGTAAAAAGGGACAGTGTAAAAATTACTGTGAACACCCCTTATATCAAATCCAATAATGATAGCACCGTTTGTTCGGGATCCAAAATTCAATTGCAAACTTCAGGTGCCAATACCTATACCTGGACCCCCGCAACAGGATTGTCTAATGCTGCTATAGGAAATCCCGTAACGACTATTGCTAACACGATAACCTATTTTGTAAGTGGTAAGAATAATTTTGGTTGCACTGCAAAAGATACCGTGAACTTTACCGCACTTCCTAAACCAACGATAACAAAAAGCAACGACACGTCAATTTGTGTGAACAGTTCTGTGCAGATTTTTGCATCCGGGGGAAATGTGTATGTATGGTCACCAGCCTCTTCATTAAGTAATCCCGGTATTCCCAATCCTATTGCCTCACCATCATCAAGCACAAAATACTTTGTAACGGTAACAGGGAATAATTCATGCTTAAATACTGATTCTGTGTTGGTAAAAATAAACCCGCTTCCAGTATTTTCTGTTTCACCCAATTCGTCTGTATGTGCCAAAAATTCAACGCAATTACAAGCTGCAGGTGGGGATACCTACCTGTGGTACCCGGCCGCTGGACTCGATAATGTAAACATCCGCAACCCGTTAGCCACACCCGCTGCCACAACAACGTATAGCGTTACCATTCACGGGAATGCCTGCAATACAACAGGCACTCTTTCAACGGATGTAAGTGTATTACCACTGCCCGATGTGAATGCCTCCAGTTCAAACGATCTAACCTGCTCACTGGGTTCAAGCCAGTTAAACGCAACCGGGGCTATAAATTATATATGGTCACCCGCCACAGGCCTAAACAGCAATAACACAGCGAACCCCGTTGCGGCGCCAGGCAATACAACTTTATATACGGTAATAGGTAAAGGAACAAATGGATGTTCGGCTTCAGATACGGTGACCGTGAAAGTAAATTATAATATGAATGCCCTGTACCTGTTACCGAATTCGTTTACGCCTAACGGTGATGGTATTAATGATTGCTTTGGAATAAAATATTGGGGCAGCGTCCGGGAACTGGACTTTAGCATTTACAACAGGTTAGGCGAAAGAGTCTTTCATACAAATAATCCGGCAATTTGCTGGGATGGCATGTATAAGGGACGACTCCAGGATGTAAACGTTTTTGTATATATCATCAAAGCAAAAACAGCCTGCGGATACATTGAGAGAAAGGGAACAATTGCTTTGCTTAAGTAAATCCGCGCATGCTGAGACAGTCTGTTATTGTAATACTGAAATGTCTGCTTTAAGCAGTCCGAATACATTCATCTCTTCCCCGTTTTCGATAAAGTTTTCTTCCGGGAGAAATCCACATTTCAACAAAACATTTTTTGAATTTTTATTATGCAATGCAGTGATCGCAGATATAGATAAATAACGATCCTGTTCAAATATCCAGCTAGTAGCTGCTTTTACAATTTCAGTCGCATAGCCTTTTTGCCATTTGCTTTTTATTAGCGAATAGCCTATTTCAACTCCTCTTTTTTCAGTATCCTTTTTGAAAAGAAGAAGGCCTATAAACTGGCTACTTGACTTTTCAACAATAAAATACCTGCCGAAAGGAAAATGGCCGCTATAATCGTTCAATTGGTTTTCGAAAATGTTCCGGGTTTCTTCAATAGTAAGCTGCGGAAGAATGAATTCCTTTATTGCGGTATCGTTGAATAAGTCATGCAGGGCCTGGAGATCCATAGGTTTCCATTTGGTTGCATACAATCTTTCTGTTTCGAATATCATTAAACGTTATTTATGAATTTCACTTGTAAAATGAAATTCAATCTCCGGATTATTGGTTCGCTCAGTATCGAAATATTTCTTACCTTACTTCAACCAATTTATTATTTCAAGTCCCTTTACTCTTTTAAAATGTTCTGTATTATTAGTCACCAATTGTAAATCGTTTGCTAATGCAATACCTGCAATAAGAGAGTCAGTGTGGCCAATCGGTTTACCTAGCTTTCTAAGACCGGCGTAAATTTCAGCAGAAATTCTTGTTGCTCTCATTGTCAAAAAAATTACCTCGTTAAGTTCTACAAATTCTGTAAACTTTTTTAGTTGATTTTTAGCATCCTTATATAACAGCCCGTTGAGAATTTCATAATAAGTTATTATGCTTAACTTAATTGAATTGTGCGTTTGCAAATATTTATTTGCATTTCCAACAACTTTTAAATTGCCCCGAAAAAATTCGGAAAGAATATCGGTATCAACAAGAGAGGATTTCATAAATTGATATCACGATCGAAAAGATCAGTTCGCGTTCTCTTTACTTCTTTCAAAAAGTCATCGTAATCTCTTTGAGACATTCCATTAAATAAGCCGACATAAGAAAGAATCTTTTTTTTGGACGCTTGCGACTTTTTAGGATTAGCTTTCAAAGAATGGATATAGGAATATAAGTCTTGCAGCCGGTCAACCGGAACATCATTAAGCTCTTCCAATATGGTATTTAATGTCAACATTTTTTAATATCCGGATCTATGAATCCAAAGATACATCTTTTGCCTGGCTAAATTATAAGGCTAAGTAAAGCTGCCCATCTTCTTATTTATGAATTTCGCTTGTAAAATGAAATTCAATCTCCGGATTATTGGTTCGCTCGGTATTGAGAAACCATTCACTTTGTGCAAGGTACACTATATGTCCATCCTTATCGTCGGCAATATTGCCCGACTTGAATTTTATAAACTCCTGCAGTTTTTTCGGGTCTTTGGAAGTAAGCCAGCAGGCTTTATAATAAGGAAGAGAATTCAATTGAACAGAAGCACTGTATTCATTCAGCAGGCGATATTGTATTACTTCAAACTGAAGCTCTCCCACACACCCTATAATTTTTTTATTCCCCCCAAACTGTGTAAATAACTGTGCTACGCCTTCATCAGTAAGCTGCGATAATCCCTTTTCAAGTTGCTTGGTTTTCATCGGGTCCTTATTGACCACTTCTTTAAATATCTCGGGTGAAAAGGAAGGTATTCCCGTAAAATAAAAATCTTCACCTTCAGTAAGCGTATCACCTATTTTAAAACTGCCTGTATCAAATAAACCTACTACATCACCCGGGTAAGCGGATTCTATCACATCTTTATCGCGCGCCAAAAAACTGTACGGATTGCTAAATCTAACGTTCTTGTCTAAACGCACATGATGAAAATATTTGTTTCGCTCAAATTTACCGGCACAAACTCTTAAAAAAGCGATCCTGTCCCGGTGCCTCGGATCAAGATTGGCATGTATCTTAAAAATGAACCCGCTGAATTTATCTTCTGCCGGCTCTACAATCCGCGTCGTTACCGCCCTATGCTGTGGCAATGGTGCAATTTGTATAAACGTTTCCAGCAACTCTTTTACCCCAAAATTATTAATGGCACTCCCAAAAAATACCGGGGCGATTTTTCCATTTAAATAGGGTTCCCGGGTAAAATCGCCATATACACCTTCAATCAATTCCACGTCTTCCTTTAGTTGTTTAGCATCCCGCTCTCCTATTCTCCGGGACAATACATCATCATTTAAATCTTCCAGGGGCAGGTAATCGTCCTCGGTTGCTTTTTGATTCGGATTAAATAATAAAAGACTTTTATCATATAAATTATAAACTCCTTTGAAATCTTTTCCCATACCTATCGGCCAGCTCAATGGGTGTAAACTGATTTTTAATTCGGTTTCAATTTCATCCATCAGGTCAAAAGGATCTTTACCATCCCGGTCAAGTTTGTTTACAAAAACAATAACCGGCGTATCCCTCATCCGGCAAACTTCCACCAGTCTCTTTGTTTGCTCTTCTACGCCTTTTACGCAATCAATCACCAGTACCACGCTATCTACTGCTGTTAAGGTACGATAGGTATCTTCAGCAAAATCCTTATGACCGGGCGTGTCCAGCAGGTTTACCAGGATATTTTTGTATTCAAAACTCATCACCGAGGTAGCTACAGAAATGCCCCGCTGCCGCTCTATATCCATAAAATCAGAGGTAGCGTGCTTTTTAATTTTATTACTTTTCACTGCTCCGGCAGTTTGTATGGCGCCGCCAAACAATAGAAACTTTTCAGTCAGCGTGGTTTTCCCGGCATCCGGATGGGAGATAATCGCAAAAGTTCTGCGCTTTTTTATTTCGTGTATATATTTCGTACTTACTTCAGTGCTCATTTGCCTTTTAAAAAATTTTGGGTGCGAAGGTAAGCAATCAATGCTTGTGTATTATTAAGGATAGATATTGCAGTTAAGAAAAAATTATATCAGAAAGGGTTTTGGGCAGGATATCTTCTTGTATCATTAATGGTAAGTAATACAATATCATAACCCGAAATTCGATAATACGGTCTATTGTGTGGAGTAAATAAAATACTTCTCACGGATGGGCTTTTACCAGATTGATTTTTTATAAAGTTGGCTCTTTAACTTGAAAAGTTATTCAATTAAACTTTCCGAAAATTTTAGAACGAATTGCTTCATCAGCAAATTAGCCCCGTATATAATTAGCGTACTTTTGCAACTACAAAATAAAAATATGGACTTGAAACTTTCAGAGGAACAATTGATGATACGACAAGCTGCGCGTGACTTTGCCAATACCGAATGCCTTCCCGGGGTAATTGAGAGAGACGAAAAACAAAAATTTCCACATGACCAGGTGATGAAACTTGCAGAATTAGGCTTCATGGGTATGATGATCAGCCCTGACTATGGCGGCGCCGGTTTGGATTCAATAAGCTATGTAATCGCCATGGAAGAAATAAGCAAGGTGGATGCAAGCACCAGTGTATGCATGAGCGTAAACAACAGTTTGGTCTGTTATGGCATAGAAGCATTCGGGAATGAAGAACAAAAGAAAAAATATTTAATTCCGCTGGCGCAGGGCCGAAAAGATGGCGAATTGTATATTGGTGCGTTTTTGCTAAGTGAGCCGGAAGCCGGAAGCGACGCTACTTCTCAAAGAACCATTGCATTGGAGAAAGATGACCACTATGTGATTAATGGTGTAAAAAACTGGATCACTAATGGCAACAGCGCATCCTGCTACCTCGTATTTGCACAAACAGACGTAAGCAAGAGGAGCCATGGAATTAATGTATTTATCGTTGAAAAAAACTGGCCCGGTATAACCATTGGCGCTAAAGAAAATAAACTGGGCATACGCGGAAGTGACACCCATAGCGTTTCTTTCACTGATGTAAAAGTTCCAAAGGAAAACAGGATTGGCAAAGATGGCTTTGGTTTTAAGTTTGCTATGATGACACTTTCAGGAGGCCGCATCGGAATTGCATCGCAGGCATTGGGGCTTGCATCAGGTGCTTTGGAGCGATCAATAGCTTATTCAAAAGAAAGAAAGGCTTTTGGTACGCAAATTAAAAACCACCAGGTTATCCAGTTTAAAATAGCCGATATGGTCACCAGAATTGAAGCAGCCCGCTTACTCTGCTTTAGAGCCGCCTGGCAGAAAGACAAGGGAATTGACTACACACAAAGTGCGGCTATGGCAAAAGTTTTTGCGAGTGAAACTGCCATGTGGTGCACTACGGAAGCTGTACAAATACATGGTGGCTACGGTTATGTAAAAGAATATCATGTGGAAAGAATGATGCGTGATGCCAAGATTACGCAGATTTATGAAGGCACCAGCGAAATGCAGCGGATTGTTATCAGCAGGGGAATATTGAAGTAATTATTTTTAGCTAATAAATTATTCCCGTTTAAACGGGAAGTAAATCATCTTATTCATGCCTGTTAATACTGAGAACTATCAACAAATAATTACTGAATTAAATTCTGACAAAGTAACCTTAGTTGCTGTATCCAAAACAAAACCCCGTGAAGATATCCTGGAATTGTACCAACTTGGACAAAGAGCTTTTGGAGAAAATTATGTGCAGGAATTGGTTGATAAATATGAACAACTTCCCCGGGACATCCAATGGCATTTTATCGGCCATCTTCAATCCAACAAGGTAAAATACGTCGCGCCGTTTGTTTCATTAATACAGGGAGTGGATAGTAAAAAATTACTAACAGAAATTAATAAACAAGGTAAAAAAAATGACCGAACCATAGACTGCCTCCTGCAGGTACATATAGCAGAGGAAGAAACGAAGTTTGGTTTCGACGGGAAAGAATTAGATGAATTGTTTTCCATGGATGTTAACGGGTTGAAAAATATTCGTATTCGCGGCTTAATGGGAATGGCCTCATTTACCGAAGAGGGGGGAAAAGTAAGAAATGAATTCAAAGTATTAAAATCATTATTTGATAAATATGCTGCATACAAACTGCCCTTTTCTTCATTCACTATTGTAAGCATGGGCATGAGTTCCGACTACAAAATAGCAATAGAAGAAGGAAGCAACATGGTTCGGATAGGAAGTTTGCTTTTTGGAGAAAGAAGCGGGCATCCCAAGGAACAGGGGCATCAGCCTTCCTGACTTTTTTAAATAGTTTATAAAATTCAAAAATGTGACTCCAGGCTAAAGGAAGGGAATTTAGGAACAGCATCAGACCTCAGACCATGTGCTTCCTTTTCTGCGAAGGATTCTTAAGGAGCTGAAGAGACAAGCTTTTTAACATTTACAAAATCGCTTCTTCTTATCAAATGCCTAAATTTGGCAGTAAATAAAAACTCGTCGTGAGCAATACAGCAGTCAATCATTCATTTGAAGCGGATAAAAACCGGAAAGCCCTAACGTATACTGCAGGCGTTATGGGCATTTTCCTAATCATTGCTATATTTTACACCTGGCCTTTACAAATTCCTCCCGTGCCCACCGTTCAGGATTTAATTGATGTAAACCTCGGAAACGAGCAGGAAGGAATGGGTGATGTGCAGCCTTTGGTAAAAGGAGAAAGAGCGCCCGATAATCAAAGTATGGAATCGCACCGGAAAGCTACCAGGGTGGCAGAAACCCCTACCCGAAATGTGCAGGCAGATGAAAATAACGATGATAAGGAAGCTGCCCCGGTTGTAAAAGCTGAAAAGCCGAAGGAAGATGCAAAGGATATTAATAAAACAAGCACTGATAAAACCTCTAAAAATATCAATCCATCACCGTTAGTAAATCCAAATCCTGCTCCACCGAAACCAAAAATCCCTTTGTA
>JBDTOV010000239.1:0-7727 GCA_039933035.1 Ginsengibacter sp.
GTGTCCGCTATGAAGTCCCCGGGGTAAAAAGCATTGATGCCGTCTAAACCGCCAAAAAACGATCTCCCATCCCCCGCCCTGAAGGAAGAAGTTCTGTTAAACTCATTATGCGATATGCCATTGGCAGTGGTATAGGTATTTACCGAAAATGTTGAAAGGTTAAAGCGTATCAATCCGTAATCTGAACTGATCCATAGATTGCCGTAATCATCCTGTTCTATCCTGTAGACTACATCGGAAGGAAGACCCGAGGTTACATTGAACTGTCTTACTGAATCATTTTTTCTATCCCAGCGATATAATCCTTCTCCGTTAGTAGCGAGCCAGAAAATACCCCGGGTATCCTGGCAGGCATCCAGCAAACTGAGGCCATTTATGAAAGATGATTGACGATTGACCATTGACCATTTACCATTCACCGTTATGATCTTATACAATCCATTTTCAGCCACAGCCCAAAGCGAATCATCATTACTTTTAAAAAAGCGATAGACAAATTTTGCCTCCGGCGCATTGGTAGGTGATGGAGGAACCGAATCAAAATGACGTGAATTGGAATTAAACAATGAGAATCCATTGGTTCTTCCTAACAACAACAGGCTATCGTTCAATGAAAACATAGACCATATTTCACTCCCCGCCCCGCCGGGTAGTTTTATTAATTTGTTTTCCTTTTCATTGTAATGAAACAGGTTGTAGCCACCGCAATACAATGTTGCATGATGATTGACGAGCGCATACTTAATTTCATCATCAGCAATGTTTTGCATTTTTCCATTTTGTTGCGCAAAGATGTGCGTCCATATATTCGCCACCACCTCGCCGGAATCATCAGCGTAAATTCCCCGGGCCTGGCTATTGGATTCTATGTATTGTTGTTTGCTTGTAAAGTATTGTGTAAAGCGGTTCTTTTCTATTGTCAACTGAAATACACCAAGAGAAGTACAAAGCCAGAGGTTTCCAAGGTTGTCAGAAAAAAGCTGGTAAAGAAATAAATTTTCAAAAGCTTTCAGCTCCGGTTTCGCAACTACTTTCAAAAAAGCATTTTCATTCCACAGGTAAAGCCCATCTGTAGCATTATACAATATGCAGGACGTGCCATTTCTGGAGTTTGCAACCTGGTACCAGTATTTTCCCTGGATGCTGTCTGCATTGAATTCTTTTGCATTGGCCGGAAATTCACTGCTACCCTTATGCGTTATCGTACCAACGTTAAATGTATCGGGTACGGCGGCCGTGGCGTAGGTAATTAAAAGATCATGCTGATTATTGAAACCAATCGGTAACGATTTTAATGCATCTTTTTGAGTAAAGGCAATCACTGTATCCTTCGACACCAGGTACTGTGTGGACTGGTTGAATATTTTCAGCAGCGCTTTGCCCTGCGCGAACATACAGAAGGGGCCTGTGCTGTGAAAATCGACAAATGGCAAAGAATCCGTTCTGCTCCAGTCTTTAATTTCATACCGCAGTTTAAATCCATTTTTGGAAGAATATTTCCAAAGCCTGAAAGGATAGGCTGTCAGAAAATTTATTTCATCCGTGCCATCATTAGATAACCAGTAAACATCCTGCTCTTTAAAAGGCATATTGGGGAAAGAAGCCGTGAGTGTTGTAACGGCCTGTGTAGTGACATTCATGACATCAACTTTTCCGTTGGTAGTAAGTTGAAAACCCGTGCTGCCATATTCAATAAACAGGTTGTCGGCATTGTCTTTTGCTAACTGCACTACTTTATTATCCTGTAGTTTATTTCTTTGCCTTGTGAAGAGTAAACAAGTTTTGCCATCATAACGGTTGAGCCCGTTGCGGGTGCCAAACCAAAGGAACCCGGCATTATCCTGAACCCCGCAAAATACTTCGTGCGAGGCCAACCCGTCTTCAACAGACAAAAGCCTTTTCGTGATGGTATATTCTGAATTGGTATTTTCCAGGTTGCTCTGCCCACGCAGGCACTGGCTTAATATTACCAAAGCCAGGATTAATGAACAGCGGAAAGGCAATTTAGAGAGCATTACGCTTTAATTAAGAAAGGCCGTTTAAGGGCCGTAAACTTTTATATACAAGTTGTAAGGTGAGTCATCATAGTTTTAGGCCGGAAAAGTTAAAACAATAAATTCAATAATCGTAGCTGCGGGAAATAACTTTGTAAGTATAATTATGTTGCCCGGAGTGAAAAATTTATACGGTTGCCCCTGCGCGAGAGGCAGTGGATATTTTATGGCCCAGTTTGGCCGGCGGAAAGCCTCATTACTTTTACAAATCTTGCTTTATAATAATCATTCAAAGGAGTTATCACTACCCCATTCGCTTTACCGGATGATGAATGTATAAATTGAATTTTTCCATTTTTATTGGCAACAATAATTCCTATGTGCCCTACAAATTGCTCCGCTTTGTTTGTTCCTGTAAATAAAATCAAATCACCTTTTCGGGAATTTGGTACCGTAATTTCTTCGCCAATATTTGTAAAATCTATAGAAGATCTTGGAACAGTTATTTGGAAATGATTAAAAACGTAGGTGACGAAACCGGAGCAATCAAACCCATGCAGCGGGTCGGCAGAGCCATATAAATAGCGGGTTCCGATAAGTGTCCTGGCGAATGTAACTATAGAATCTACCGGAACATTTCCCGCAATTATTGCAGTGGCAGGAAACAAAACAGGAGCCATTGGTTGTATTGCGGGTTCAGCAATAACAGAATCATCTATAATGACGTTTACAATATTAACCGTATCTCCTGCAATTGAATTGGTATTACGGAAATTATTATTACACCTCATATACACAGGAATCAAAAAAAATACAGCCATCATGCAAATTGAAATTTTTTTCTTCATAAGTTGCTTACTTTAAACGCAAACTGCTCCTTGAGTACATAAGCCACTTATATAACGCGTGAACCAGGTAAAGATTTTACTTTGCATGCCATTGCAGGGTTAAATCATTCAATTATTAAAAAAGATACGTTACGCAAAGCGCTCTTCAAATAGTATAATGTTATCCTTCTAACTCCGATGCTTAACCGTACTTAAGCACCCCGGTGAAAGTCCCTAATGCCTGCCAGGCCGCTGACGGCAGGCAGGCAAGATGATATTTTGTTTATGACCAGGTATTCTTTCAGGAAATTTAAAATCGATCGTATCTTACCCGCTGAATCTCTTACGCCTGGTAACAATTGTTGGGCCTCAGATTTAGATGAAACTGTTAAGTTGGCGTTCGTAAAAATTTCTTCCACCGGGTCACGGATGAATATGGCGACTTTAGCCGGAGAACCCGACGGGGGCTGGCCCCCGGCACACCTACGAAGACTGATTTATGTTACACGTAGCAGGAAATCATGAAAACTAAAATAAATTAAAAATCAACAATCTTAAAAATCAATGCAAACAATCAAAGCATTCCTTATCGTTTTCCTTTTTATTCTCAATAACGGGCACAATTTAGATGCCCAGGGAACCGCCAAAAAATCTCCGGATACGGAAAAAGCAAAAGATGCATCAAAGATTCAGTGGTTCAGGGATGCCAAATTTGGTTTGTTCATTCACTGGGGTTTGTATTCAAAATTGGGAGGTGAGTGGAATGGTAAAAGGTACTATGGCAGTGGCGAGTGGATCATGAACCAGGCAAAAATTTCCGCCAAAGAATACGCACGAATTGCCAATGACTTTAATCCTGTTGATTTCAATGCGGAGAAATGGGCATTACTGGCAAAAGATGCAGGCGTAAAATATATGGTGATTACGGCCAAACATCACGAGGGATTTAGCATGTTTGACTCAAAAGTTTCCAGGTTTAATATTGTTGATGCCACTCCCTATAAAAAGGATCCTATGAAGGAATTGTCTTCTGCCTGTAGAAGGGCTGGTGTAAAATTCGGATTCTATTATTCCCAATTCCTGGATTGGCATGAACCGGATGGGGGCGGCAATGACTGGGATTTTGATGAAAAAAATAAAGACTATCAACAATATTATCAACAAAAATCAATTCCTCAACTAAAAGAACTACTCACTAATTATGGCCCCCTGGGTATAATTTGGTTTGATATGCCTGGTGGTTTATCAAAAGAACGAACCGCTTTAATGATCGATACCCTAAAGGCTTTGCAACCTGGCGCACTCTTCAGCAGCAGGGTAGGGAATGGTTTGGGCGACTATATAGATTTCGGTGATTCTGAAACGCCGCCCACACCAATTAATGATGTATGGGAAGCTATTTACACCCACAATGATACCTGGGGATATATCAAACATGATATGAACTTTAAGTCTTCAAAAGAAATAATTCAGATACTGGCAAACGTTGTATCAAAAGGAGGAAACCTGATGCTAAATATTGGCCCGGATGGCAATGGAGATATTCCCTATTATTCCATAAAATTTTTAAAAGAGACCGGTAATTGGTTAAAGGAAAATGGTGAGAGTATTTACGGCACCACTTATGGGTTTATCCCGGCTCAACCCTGGGGTGTGACCTCGTCGAAACCTGGCAAATTGTTTCTGCATGTCTTTGAGGAGCCTTTGAATTACCGGGTACTGGTACCTGGTTTCAAAGAAAAAGTTACCAAAATTTACAAGCTTTCCAATAAAATGCCGGTAACCTGGTATAAAAAAGGATCTGATCTTTTTGTAAATATTTCCCCGGGTACGCATTCACCTGATCAGGTTTTTGTAGTAGAATATGAAGGAAAAAAGCCTGCCTATGATTCATCTGCTGCCACGATGGTTACCACACAATTTAAAGAGAATTACATTGATGCTATATCAGCGAAAGTATCCGGTAATGCGGCCATCAATTCGTTAACCTTCAGCCATTATTTTGGCGATTGGAAGCATGCTGTTTGTATAACTGATCAAAGAAATCCGGAAGATGGTGTCTTATTCAACATCCGGGTTGAGGACAAAGGAGACTATAAGATAATTCTCGAATATGCCTGTTCCGGCGCCAGCGCAAATCAAGAGGGAAGTATAGAAATGAACGGGCAGTATTTTCTTTTCAGAACGTTGCACTCGGGTGAATTTAATGCGGGCGAGCCGTTGATGTTTATGCAGCATTCCATAGCAGTAGTCGGGATAAAAAAGCCAGGATATTATTCAATGCTAATAAAGCCTCTCAAGCCGGGGAATGAATTATTCAAGTTGAAAAGAGTCATCCTGCAACCGATCTAATTCTAAAATAGTTGGATAACAGGCAGGTGCCCGTTCTAAAAATGCATGCGGAATTTCTAATATTATTGAGTGTTTGAAAACCACGTGCAGATTCTGTTTTATAATTGATTTACTATTACGGAATATTGACTCGCCTTTTTTTCCGGGTAATTGGCTTTATAGTTATTGCTGCGCTTCGAGCAATTTGTATAATAATAATAGATGCACCTTTACCCTCGAAGCGTTGGGGCATATAACTATAACCTAATTCAAACAATCTGCAATAAACTCAGCGAGATTTTTATCGTTTAGATTATTTTTTGCCTGGTGTTTTTTTTGATACTGCTTTCTTAGATGGAGGTGCGGTATCTTTTTTTGACGCAACTTTTTCAGGGGTTACTTTTTTAACAACTGATTTCTTAGACGGAGTTGCGGTAGCTGTTTTTGCGGAAACTTTTTTAGTAGCAGTTTTTTTTGCAAGTGGTTTTTTACCTGCCAATTTTTTCCCTACCTTCTGTAAAAAGTTTCCGCCCGCCAATTTTACATCAGAAATTTTATCTGCAAGTGCGTCTTTAATATCAGATATTTTATTACCTGCGCTTTCCTTTAAATTTTCCGCTATATCAACTACAGTTTCCTTTGCAATGCTGATTTTGCTCTTTGCTTTTTTTGCCATAAAAAATGAATTATTAGTTTAGGAAGAAAGATAGAATAAACAAATGTATGGTTTAATTAAATTTTGTTGCAAAATATTCGGCGAGGTTTTCATCGCTCATTTTTAATAATTATCTGAAGCTTTTCAGAGCAGTTCTGTCTTAGCCTGGCAGCATTTATTAACGCAAGATGCGTAGACGCAAATAATCATTCAAAGTGTATGGTTGCTAACCAAAGAAGATAATTTCATAGTCAATGCAGCACCCATCCCATACGCTCCAGGTAATCTTTGAGGGGCAGATCGTTGAGGGATGTGGCGGGAATCCAGTCTCCTATCCGCTGCCGGTTCCAACAAAGAGCATAGGGATTACCCGGCCTGGCAAAAGTATATCGATACAGAACTGCGCGGATGTAGGTAGGAGGCTTGTCGGGGAAGGGATTGTTTGCAAACAGGCTTACCGCAGCGGCATCGTTATGAAGAAGTTTCCACACAAGGTTTAGTGTCCATGGATATTCATTTGGAGACTCCATAGCAGCGAACCACATTTGCCAGTCTAAATGCAACTGGTAAGGCGCTATTTGCGGCGGCTGTTTATCAAGGGCAACGGGGAGCGCTTTGTAGTAATAGGGTTTCCAATGGGCGCTGCCATTAGTGGTGTCGTCCATTGTTCCTTCGAATACTACATTCAACCGTTCCTGCCCGACCGTTCCGAAGGCGCCATAAGTGTTCACCAGTTCGAGCGGATCGAACGAGCCGTTCATGATTTGCCCGGGAGATAGCATGTTGATGGCAGGTTGAATGCTAAGGAGCCCTATAACAATAGTAATCGCCCAACTGGTAATGACCATAGGCCGGGATGGCAGTGCTTTAGAGGCGGCGGCTTGAGCCCTGCAGACGAGCCTTCGGGGAAGCACCCGTGACCACAACCCATCATCGAAACAGGCCAATGCCGGAAGGATGGTGAGCCAGTTGAAGAAGGAGAGGTTGCCGCTCAGGATGAGAGCGAACTGGAAGAGTATGATCACGACCGCTGCAATATGGCGGGCTATTCGCGGTGAAAAGACAAACAGTGGAGCAACCAGCTCAGCGAGAAAGTTGAACCATACACCTATTTTCAAAACAATACGGGGCAGAAAATGGAACCAGCGGCTAAGAGGACCGGGCAGTGGCTGCGTTTCAAAATGATAGTAAAGAGCCGTGCCATTACGCCATATTTTATCACCGCGCAACTTAATGAGCCCCGCACCCAACATGATGCGAAAGATCAGCCAGCGGAATAAAACAATGATCTGGAATGGAGGTTCACGCCGGGGAAACGGCCGCATGTCGAGCAGGGGACATAGGAAAATCGAGAGAAAACCGGTTTCGAGTAATTGAATCTCCCATCCATATCCATACCACTCCTGGCCGGCATGAACGATGGACATATCCAGCAGCCACAGTACGGTAAGTATAGGAGCATTTGCGAAGCCTGCCGCTACAATACATGACAGAACAAAACCTATCCAGGCTACCATTAAGAGCGCCGTATCAGAATGAAAAAACCAAAAGAGTGATGGCAGCCTGATGAATCCTGCTCTTGTGGATCCAAGTGCTTCGCTGACCTGCTTAAAATAAATCCCTGCAGGAAGGAGACCATCTGAGCCGATAAGCGGAAGTACCTGGTTGATGGCCACCAGGAATGCTATTGCATAAATAATACCCAATAAACGAAGCATTACAAAACGGGTAAGCCAGTAGGTAGGCCGCAAGCCTGAAACTGCTGCCGGTTGCAATTCAATATCCATTTCATTTATTGCTTCCACGTCAATATTTTTCTTCTGGAATATCTATACCATTACCCCGGTATAAATTTATGATGAATTCATGTATTCTTCATTTAGTGTGTATGTGTTTACCATTAAACTCCCGGTTTACATA
>JBDTOV010000240.1:0-7696 GCA_039933035.1 Ginsengibacter sp.
CATCTCAAATTCTGTTGCAGATAAATGCGGCTCTGACATCAGTCGTGCGCTAAGTGCTTTAAGCCTGAAGTCTGTTGGCGTTTTTAAGTCTTGTACGAGCTGGTTCAATTCATCATTCAATACAGATATACTGCGTGATTTGATTAAATTCAAAACCCCTGAGCAGATTTCATGATCGCTGCTGTGTAACAGATTACCAAGTTGTTTTACCCACGATCCGGGTAATTTCTTTACGTCAGCGTGATTGATGACATCAATTAGTAATAATTTTTTTGACATGGCTAAATCTTTATTATCCAATTGACCTTTAATGAAATTTTGAATTTGAGTATTGGTGCTAAATTTGATCATAAGGTTGCTCATTGAAGCTTCCTCTTCTGTCGTTACCCCTTCGGAATTCAGATGCCCTTGAAGAAAATCCATTACGATATCTGCCCAGTCGGGATGATGCAGTGCAACCCAAACTCCTGCCTGTTCCAATTGTTTATTGCTACTATTCAGAAAAGGAACCAGTTGGTTTTTTTTCAATGGTAAGCCATCCATCTGGTCAAGCGCGATTAATACCGCCTTTTGGATAGTGGCAGCCGTATCTCCTAGAGCCCGAACCAGAGGCCCGGGCGACTTGAGAGTGATGAGTGCATAAATGATAGCATGCTCAACAAAACGATCATCCGGGTTGAATGATGCTTTTACCAGGGCACTAACAGCACGTGTATCGCCTATTTGCCCCAGGGCTGTGGCGGCCTGGCGCCGTACAGGGGCCTTTTCAGTTTGCACCATCTCCATTAGTTTGGTAACGGATTGCTGATCTTTTGATAATCCCAATACCCTGGCCGCTGCTGTGCGTACGATGGCACTTTTATCGTCCAGTGTTTCCCGTACCATATCCATTGCTTCCGGGTTATTGATCCTATACAGTATGAAAACAGCCGCGGTACGCGCCTCTTCATTTCCAGATGAAAGGAGCACTTTTTTGATTTCCTTTATTACGGGTTTGCCCTCAATGACCAATTGTTCAATAGCCTGTCTTCGTACAGCGAGACGCGAATCCATTACATATTGAACCAGGTTTTGGGGCGACATTTTGGCTAAATTCAATTTCCGTCCCCATGGGTCATCAATTTCTTTGGCATCCGTCTTTCTAATGCGATAAATAGCAGCTTTAACATCCTTTTTGGCCACCACCGATAGCGGACATCCTGCAATAAACCATCCCCCCGTATTTATCACCAACAGGCTGCCATCAGCATCTTCCAACACATCAGTCAGATGGGTATCTGGATTAGCAGAGGTCAGGAAGGGCTCCTCTTTCGTTTGAAACGTGGCTCCATCAGGTGTGACAATGTATCTCATTATACGACCGGTATTAAATTGAGCGGTGAAGAGATTCCCTTTAAAAGCCGTACCAAATGCTGATCCCTCATATCGCATTAAGCCTGCATGTGACACACGAGCCAACTTTGTCATTACCGGCATCAGGTCGCCTGTTAATTTAAGGCTGTCATCTTGGATCACTTGCTCAGGCTTAGGATAAACGCCGCCATAATCCCAGTGCATCAGGGCATCCCGAAAACCATTCATAGGGTCAGTAAAATAGGTCATCGTACCGATGGTCTCTCCTGCCGGCATAAAGGTCAATGCAACGGCATCATCGTATCCGCCGCCGCATACTTCCTCAAGTCGGGTTCCATCAGGCAGGCACCGCCAAATCCTGGCCGACTTCCCTTTGAGTTCCTTACCTTCTTTGGTCGTGATATCAAATCCGCGCCGCGAATCAACCATATACAACCAGCCATCAGGCCCCATGAAAGGTCCTCCGAATGTAGCAGCGTTATGGTCTAGAACCCATCCTGTGAGGATCACTTCCCTTTTATCAGCAATCCCGTCACCGTTGGTATCTGTTAGCTTCAAAAGATCGGGTGCAGAAGCAACATAAAGACTTCCCTGGTAGAAAACTGCGCCCTTTGGGTAAGTGAGTGAATCGGCAAAAATGGTACTTTTGTCAAAGTTCCCATCTCCATCAGTATCCTGTAACATCCGGATGTGATACGGAGGTCTCTTTAGGTGTTCCTCAGTGGAGAACGTTTCTCCTGTAGATTCACATAAAAAAAGTCTGCCTGTATTATCGAAGGAAGCAAACATTGGATAATCTATCAAAGTAGAATCTACTGCCTGCTCAATAGTAAACCCTGCATGTACCTGGAGACCATGTAAGTCTCCGGATACGTTTTCTTTATGGTGGCAACTGGCAAAAAATAAGACAATCCACGCCAAAGAAATGAGAGATTTTAACCTGGATTTTTTGTAAAGAGATTTTGCTGGCTTAAAGTTCATAATGTAATTGGTTAATTATATTTCTATGATTTTCTGTGAAATTTTACTCTACAATCCTTTTACCTGGAGAACGAGGAAAACGTCAATCATCCTTTTTAGGAATAGATTCTATTTTAATGAAGTAATAAAACGTACACGTCCACTTTTTATAATAGTAGAAATCAGCTTCATCCGCTTTTTCGGATCTAATTGATTTCAATTAAAAGTGGTTGTTCGGATTATCCCACTCCAAATATTCTCTTTCCCAGTTTGCGTTCTCTTTCCTTGTTTATTTTTTGGAATTATCCATTTTCAACAAATCTTCTTCGGTAAGCGTTCCCGACTTTTTATTCCTGATTTCTTGTATCTCTTCCGGCTCAACCTTTTTAAGGCCATAGGAAAGATCGGGGCTGGCAGCAACAAATGAATTGTGTAAATAGTCTATAATACCGGCTATTTCTTCATCAGAATATTTATCCCCAAAATTAGGCATCACTCCATTAAACTTGTAGAGCTGATCTTTCACATGAACAGTACCTTCCAACCCATTCAAAATGATCATTCCTAACCTGGCAGTAGGTCCGGCCACGTATTCAGAGCCATTCAACGGAGGCGCAAGATATTGAATACCCTCACCGTCAGCCCCGTGGCACACGGAACAAGTACTGCGGTAAATTATATATCCTTTTTGCAGTCCGGGTTTGGGTAATTCTTTCTCCACAAAAATAGAATTCATCTTTCCCTCCAGTTTATTCTTAATAGTTTGACTTATCAACTTATTTATTATTTCCGATAATTCCTTTCTACCCTGCGATATAGCATTGAGTGTTCGAAAATCGTCTTCCAGACCCGTTAAACTACTTACAATTGCCTCCTGGTAAACAACATTTCCCGGATAAGTTTGAGATAATTTTACAAGGATTGGTAAAAAAGTCTGATGTGAAATAGCAGCCCATGCACCCAAACCAGCAGCCAGGTAAAAGTTGACAATCGTATCATTCCTGGCCATTAATTTAGTTGCCAATCCTTCCATCGCCTGAATGTGGTCTTGCGTATTATACTTTGCTAAAAGGAGAAGGGCATGTGCTGTCAGCATTGAATTCCCGGAGGCCACAACTTTTTCAAGAAATCCGAAAGACAATGCATTCAGTCCATTGAGCGTATATAAGGCATGTATGGCAACTGATGAGTTTTCGCCATTTTGAGCCAGCTTCTCTAATTCGGGAATTACAGATTTCTGTTTCGTAAAAATCAATAATTGCTGTGCCCGGTCTCTAATCCAGCCGTTGGGGCTTTTTAGTAAATTAACCAGGTCAGGACCTGAATCATTCGTAAAATCCGGAACAATACTCAGCTTTTTTTCTTTGTTTACGATTCTTAATATCCGTCCGGCACCTAAAAGCGTATCAAGTTTTTTATCAGCCATTTGATTCCGGTAATAGGGAGTTTCAGAAACTCTGTGCTGTATTACTCCGCGGTGCATATCCACCACATAGAGGGCTCCATCCGGGCCGTTCAACAATTTTACAGGACGAAAGCCTTCGTCACTTGAAGCTAGAAATTCCTTGTCGTTCCACGCCTGTACCGCGGTCGTTTTAAGACTTTCAAAAGTAAGTATATCCCGTTTAATTAAATTTGCTTCCGGTTCACAAACAAAAGCATTTTGATTGTAATTAACCGGGAATTGGTCCCCACGATAAACTACTGGCCCACATGCCGCTGTAAAATTAACCAGGATACTGTCTTTATTAAGTATTCCTTTTACATAACCCCGGTTTACCGTTGTTGGATGTAAAGGATAAACCCTTTGGTTATCAATGAGGACTTTGTTCATCGCCTCTTTAGGCTTGAAGAAATGATTACCAATTAAGGTATTTGGCAGTACATAATCCCCGACCAGTTGTACCTCATTGTAATTATAATACAGCCGTCCAAAATTATCTTTCGTGATACCAAATTGTCCGCGAAATGACGTAGGTTCCTTTATCCATTTCCCATCATTAAGCTGATAACGGGAAGTTGAATAGGCACTATAGATCCAATTATCAATATTCATCATCAACCCATTAGCCTGATCTTCCGGATTTGAATATTCATCCGCATACATTGAATCAACAAGGGTCCTTTTCCCTGGTTTGTCATTGTTTATCTCCACGAACCACAGATTGGGCGGTGCAGCATACAGTAACCCACCATAAACAAGTGCTATCGCCCTGGGTAGTACCAAACTATCCAAAAATACGTTAGCATGTTGTGCTCTTCCCTCTTTATCAAAATTGTCCAAAACACTTATCCTGCCATTCTTCGCATCTTCCCCTGTTCCGGCAAGATTAGGCATATAGCCACGCATTTCCACTACCCACATCCTCCCCCGGTTATCGAAATCCATGGCCACAGGAGCTTCAATCAGGGGTTCCGAAGCTGCTAATTGTATTTCAAATCCATCGGCAATTTTGTACTTATCAAAAGAAATTGCAGGATTCTTAGAACCAGTCTGACAACTGTTCATTAACAAACCCACGGAAAAAAGTAATAAAATCGAAAGTTTGATTTTCATAAATGTTAATTACTACGTTTTTTTATACGGCTTTAAAAAAAACTCCTGATAGCTTTAATTTAACGTGCTTTCATCAACAGTTCTTTTCCTTCATTAATATTGCAGACTCTACCTTTATCGGACTTAGTATCTGTCAACTGTATAACTCATTGCTTTGATGCAGGGAACATGATACACGGTTAAAATATACTGTACATTAATTCGCTTCTACAACTTTAAATCAATCCAAAATCTATACTTTAGCGACATACTGAATACAGTAACCAGTAGAACTCACCGGCCCTTTGAATAGCAAACATCCTCCGCAATCTTTCTCAGAAAAAGGAGGAAGGTGTAAACTACAATTACCGCAAAAACGTTCGGCATCAGCAGATTTTTTGACATATCCGAATTTTTGACGTTTCTCAAGTTCGGCACTACTTACACCTGATAAATCACTACAAGGATCGTCCGAAGTACTTTGCTTTTTATTCCCGCTTTTTTCACCAGGTGAGTCATTTGTATGGCAACTGATAAGAAACATAGCGCTTCCAAAACATAAACTACCTGTGTGTAAACATTGGTTGATAAATTTTCTTCTGGAATAATCTTTATTGGCCATTTTTAAAAACGATTTTTTAATGAATATGATTTTAAATACTCTTTGCAATCAGCAACGCGCACCGGACAAGAGAGGAGTTGTTTTTTTCTGTTGCACTCCGATATTGACAGTCATTAGATATCCCAAAGTTTTAAAAGGAAATAATCCATAAAATATAATAAAACATAGAAGTGATCATACGTTGTACTTTTTCAAATAATTTTTAAAAAAATGATGATTTATTAATTCTTATTTATAATACAATGCCTATTTATCATACAATTTTTTTAAATCCTGTATGGCTTTGGGGATGTTACTTTTTGCTGTTGCTGATACACTTTCTAATTTGTCTTTTAAAGATGTATCCAGGGCTTCGGGTTTTTCCAATCCTTTAATCAACCCGTTTACACCCGCTACCTGCCAGCCAGCTTGATTGGCCATAAAAGGTTGAGACAGGTTGCCTAATAAATTTACGATTTGGCTGTTCTCATTACGTGAACCAATTATAGAAGAATACGTCTCAAAAAATGTAAATTTCCATGACGAGGTATCTTTAAAAAATGAATCCTTTTCCAAAGTTTTCAATAAGTCAATAGATGATCCGGCTTCAGAACTTAATACGGCAGTTTCAAACCATGAACTTTCGCCATGTAGCTCCAATACTTTTGCCAATGCGGTTATCACCGTGTTGTCCTTAAATTCACCCAAACTTAATGTAGCCTGGAAAGATACCCTCATAGAAGAATCATTGATCATTTCCTCTAACCGGGACAAACAGCCAGGGAAGCGCTCAGAAAGTATTGCTGCATTTTCCCGTACGCCGGCAGAAGGATCCTTCATAGCGGCCTTCACAGTAGCGGCATCGAGAGCATCCATCCCTTCCAGCACATAAAGAGCATGTAACCTAAACCTTGGATCTTCATTTTGGGTCAACAACACTTTTACTGCGGGTAACACGCTTTTATCCTGGCGTTCTAAAAGAAGCCGTTGGGCCTGGAGACGCCACCAGCGGTTTTGATGCGTGAGCATATTGACCAGCTCAGCAGATGTTGCATTTTTGAGATTGGCAGTCACTTTTTTGTAAGCGCCGGCATTTTCTGGTGCAATGCGGTAGATACGCCCATACTTATTTCCAGCATTAAAATCCATACCAACCTGTAAATCCTCCGGAATGGACATCGGCGTTTCGATATGTTGCCGGTACATATCAATTACATAAAGATAGCCGTCAGGGCCTACTGAGGAGCTCGCAGGACGAAACCATGAATCTGTAGATTGCAGGAATTCCTTATCTTTTTCTTGTTCCGGACGCCTCGCTATAAAGTAAGGAGCAGTATCTGACTTTGAAAGAATATCCCTGTGAACCAGGTTACCTGAAACATCTCCTGTAAAAATATTACCATAATATTCTTTGGGAAAAATGTCCCCGTCATAGATAGTACCGCCTGACGCCGCAGTAAAATGATCCCTGGCGTATTCCACCCTGTCAAGGTGATGATCCTGGTATTCTTTATTACGCCGGTCAGTACGCATCTGGCGCCAATAAGGCGTTTCTGTCAACTGGAACATCAGTGGATCATGATCAGAAATATTTTCAACCGCAGCTTGAGCGGAAGATGGTAAATAAGGATTTCTTTCCAAATACCTTAATGGAATTACTACCTGCCGGATGTGTAGGGAATTCGCTGTAAAAAAGCGATGCCCCCAATCGTCTATCGAAAGACCAAACTGCCCGGGACCTGTACTACGTTCAAATTGATTCCGATCAAGGCGAAAACGAAAATCGGCTCCCTGTAGGGAGAGCTTAGGAGCATTTGGCTTACGGGTAAAGCTTATTTCTCCTGCCTGCCCGGTATTATTCGCGTATATCCAATTATCAATACCAAAACTAAGATTGGTAATCTGAGCTTCTTCATTCTTGTTAAAAAAACCGGTAAAAAGAATCTCTTTTAAATCCGCACGTCCATCTCCATCAGTGTCTTTATAATACATAATATTAGGCGCCGCCGCTATGAGCAAGCCTCCTTTCCATGGCAAAATGCTGGATGCCTCTCTGATGCTGTCAGCAAAAACTATGGCCGTATCGGCTCTTCCATCTCCATTCAGATCTTTTAACATAACGATCCGCCCTTTCCCTTTTACAGAATCGGGTTTGTAGGCATCCAGCATGCCTACTACATAAGCATTTCCGTCTTCATCAAATTGCATTGAGACCGGATCTATTACTAAAGGTTCTGCAGCGAATA
>JBDTOV010000241.1:0-7679 GCA_039933035.1 Ginsengibacter sp.
CCAATTTTTATGGTATATTTTCCCGCGTCTGCAATCCATGACGATGCACCTGTATCAAATGATGCCAAATCTGAAGGATATATCGTAAAAGTTATGGTTTCACTTTTTCCGGGACCAAGCAAACCTGTTTTTGCAAAGCCTTTTAATTCTTCGGTCGGTTTATTCATATTTCCCGCGGGCGCACTTATATAAAGTTGCACAACTTCTTTACCGGAAACTTTTCCCGTATTGGTAACTGTAACAGATGCCGTAAGTTTTCCATTAAACTGAGATTGGCTCAGTGTAAGGTTGTTAAAAGAAAATTTAGTATAGCTTAATCCATATCCGAATGCATAGGCAGGTTTTATATGGTACGTGTTATAATAGCGATATCCTACATAAATTCCTTCATCATAAGTAACCTCGGCGGGAATTTGTTTCATTCCAAAATTACCCGTGGTTGCCTGCTCCGGAAATTCTTTACCCGGAAAACTTTTTGCTGAAGGAACGTCTTCATAAGTAACAGGGAAAGTAGTTGCCAGTTTGCCTGACGGATTCACTTTTCCACTTAATAGATCCGTAATGGCATTGCCACCTTCCATACCGGGCTGCCATGCGAGCAGGATCGCATCAGCATTGTCTCTCCAGCTATTCACTTCTATTACGCCACCTATGTTTAAAACAACAATTACTTTTTTATGGTGTGCATGAAAAGCATCTGCGACATGTTTGATAAGGGTCATTTCAGTGCCCGATAAATTAAAATCATTTTCTAGTGTTCTGTCCTTGCCTTCCCCCGCATTTCTACCTATTGAGATAAGGGCCATGTCCTCTTCTGACGCCGTTTTATTAATGAGATCATTGTCTGCTGAATACTCAGGAACAGGCGGCGTTGGATGCATGAATTCTTCGAAGAAACTTTTTTTCGGGTGCTTAAGTTTCTCGCCGTCCAAGTAATTTGTATAGATATTTTTTAATGATTCATCAACATGATATCCCGCATAAGAAAGCCCGTCCGCTAAAGAAACGGTATATTCTTTATTAACAGCGCCGCTGCCCGTACCGCCTGCAACCAGGTCGTAACCATTAATGCCGAACAATGCGATATTCTTTATTTCTTTTTTGATTGGAAGTGTGCTATTATTATTTTTTAGTAAAACCATCCCATCTTCGGCGACGGTTTTTGAGATCTGAGCGTGATGTTTCAAATCCGGGTGATCAGAAAATTTATAATTTTTATATGAAGGTGATTTAAGAACTATGCTGAGAATTCTTTCCGCGTTTTCGTCGAGGACTTTTTCGTCAAGCGTGCCATCTTTTACCGCGTCCATAATTGCTTTTGATTGTGGCGGCGTGCCAGGCATCAGCAAGTCATTACCTGCCTTCATTTGCGCCACCGGATCCTTGCCGCCAAACCAATCCGTCATTACAAATCCTTTGAAACCCCATTCTTTTCTCAGGATGGTTGTTAGCAAATCATGCTCCTCGGAGGTGTACGTTCCATTTATTTTATTGTAAGAGCTCATGACCGTCCAGGGCTGCGATTTTTTTACCGCTATCTCAAACCCTTTCAAATAAATTTCTCTCAACGCTCTTTCACTTATAATCGTATTGATCGTGTTACGGTTGGTCTCCTGGTTGTTGGCTGCAAAGTGTTTAATGGAGGTGCCAACCCCGTTTGATTGAATACCATTTACAAGGGCTGATGTCATGTTGCCCGCTACGACGGGATCTTCAGAAAAATATTCAAAATTTCTTCCTCCCAATGGGTTGCGATGGATGTTTAATGCAGGCCCCAGTATGATATCAATTCCATATTCACGGACCTCGCTGCCAAAGGCTGCCCCCATTTTTTGTACTAAGGCCGTATCCCATGTAGAAGCAACTAATGTGGCCACGGGCCACGCGGTAGCATAATAGGTAGAGCTATCGCCGTTGCGAAACGGATCAATTCTAACGCCTGCAGGTCCGTCAGAAACTACAATTGAGGGAATATCCAGGCGGGCGATGGCAAATGTAGTGCCCGCGGCGCCTGGAACCTTATCCTGTGTTTGGCCAATCGCCGGTCCATCCGTATGCGCACCGGGCCTGTGAAAACCATTCCCGGTAACAAGTTTTGCTTTTTCTTCCAGGGTCATTTTACCAACCAGTTCTTTTGC
This sequence comes from Ginsengibacter sp., assembly GCA_039933035.1. Taxonomy (GTDB): domain Bacteria; phylum Bacteroidota; class Bacteroidia; order Chitinophagales; family Chitinophagaceae; genus Ginsengibacter. The sequence continues at coordinate 2,139 of JBDTOV010000241.1, forward strand.
CCTGGCTTCGTTAGTAGTTTGTGCCGCAAGAGGGCAGGTGGCTACTACAATTAATAGGGAGGCAATCGTTTTTTTCATGTTATCAGGTTTTATTTTTCAATGCGTTAATATGACACAATGTAAAATAATTTTCTAATTTTATTCTTTTTAATTTAATATGCTTGTTGTAACCTACTTTTAACTATGACTTTCGAAAAAGAAATCAGGGATCATTATTTACATGGTCATGAAAAGTACCTCAGGCATATTTCTGTTGATTGTGTAATTTTTGGGTTTCACAATAATGAATTAAAAGTGCTCTTGCTTAAGGCAAGATATGCAGGTAGATGGGCGTTGCCCGGAGGTTTTATATTGAAAGATGAACACATGGACCTGGCGGCACAAAGAATTCTGAAACACAGGACGGGACTGGATGAAATTTATCTACGGCAATTTCACGCATTCAGTGATCCGGGTCGTTCTACCAAAAAAATAAACCAGCAATTTTTGAAAAATGTTGGGATGAAAAATGAAAAGAGCTGGATGTTTGAAAGGTTCATTACTATCGGGTATTCTGCTTTGGTTGATTTTACAAAAGTGACACCCGTTCCGGATACTATTTCTGATGCGTGCGAATGGTTCAGCCTGAATGGTGTTCCGGAAATGATTCTTGATCACCGGTATATCCTGGATGAGGCGTTACAAAACTTACGCTTGCAACTTAATTTTCACCCGGTTGGCTTTAACCTTCTGCCCAAAAAATTTACCATGCCGGAATTGCAAAAATTATACGAGACTATATTGGACAAAAAATTAGACAGGAGGAATTTTCAACGTAAGATTACGGCAACGGGCATTTTAAAAAGATTGAATGAAACCAGGAAGGGTGTAGCGCATAAGGCGCCGTTTTATTATAAATTTGTTATGCGCGAATATGAAAAAGCGCTTAGGGCGGGAATGGGTTTTGACCTGTAATTATAAACTAATTGGTAATGAATTCATGAATCGTAAAAATTTTCTTTCGTCAGTAGTTCCCCTTGCCGTTTCTGTAGCTGCAAGCGCGAAAGGGAAAAATATTATTAACAAAAATAATCCCTTGCCTGGAGAGGATATAGTTCATAAAATTCCTCCTTATTTAAAAGCAGGGGACACAATTGGGATTACCTGTCCATCGGGGTACATAAGTCCCGAAGATGTGCAGCCTGCTGTTGATAAAATGAAAGAATGGGGTTTTAATATTCGTTTAGGCGATACCGTTGGGGCAAAGGATTATACCTTTGCAGGCTGCGATGAAGAAAGAGCCAGAGATTTTCAAAACATGATTGATGATCCTTCCATAAAAGCGGTAATGCTGGGCAGGGGTGGATATGGCGCGGTAAGGATCATTGATAAAATTAATTTTAAAAAATTTGCCGCGCGACCTAAATGGATTATAGGTTTCAGCGATGCTACAGTTTTTCATTCCCACATTAATAAAAACTATGGGATTGCGACCATTCATTCTAAAATGTGCAACAGCTTTCCCGCTGATTTTGGCAATGCAACGCCACTGCAAATTGATTCGATAGATTCTATCAGGAAATGTTTGCTGGGTTACCATATGCAATACACCGCTGTACCAAACTACAACAATCGCCCCGGCACTGCTGAAGGAATATTGGTGGGGGGTAATTTATCTATTTTGCAGAATCTTGCCGCGACAAAGTCTGATATCAGCACCGTTGGTAAAATTTTATTTATAGAAGAAGTAGAAGAATATTTGTATAGTATAGACAGGATGTTATGGAATCTAAAACGCGGTGGTAAATTGGAAAACCTAAAAGCATTGGTAGTGGGAGGTTTTGATAATATAAAGCCGGATGATCCCGGGGAAGATTTTGGGAAAACTGTTTATGATATGGTGCTTGAAAAAGTAAACGAATATCATTACCCGGTATGTTTTGATTTTCCGGTGGGTCATCAAAGGGAGAATTATGCTTTAAAATGTGGTATTAAACATAGACTGACGATGTCTGGAGATTCTATATTGCTTAATGAAGTTTAATGGTTTGATGGCGGTTAGCTTATGATAAAAATGGTTAGAAATTAATAATTCAACTATGGCAAAGCAACAATAAAAAATAGATTCATGATAACAATTCCTCCATACTTACAACCGGGCGATAGTATTGGCATGGTATGCCCTTCCGGTTATATGCCTTACGAAAAAGCTGTAGTAGCGATGGAGACATTAACCGCATGGGGGTTTCACGTCATACCTGGTAAAACACTGGGGAGCCAGTTTAATTATTTTTCCGGTACTGACGAAGAGCGGCTTGCAGATCTTCAGCAAATGATGGATGATGACAAAATTAAAGCCATATTTTGTGCAAGAGGTGGTTATGGTATGGGCAGAATTATCGATCGGATCCATTTTAATAAATTTACAAAAAATCCCAAATGGGTTGTTGGGTTTAGTGATATAACCGTATTGCAAACCCACCTGTTTTCCCGGTATAAAATTGCTTCGCTGCATGCGCCAATGGCCGCAGCGTTTAATGATGGTGAGGATAGCAACCAATACATACAGAGCCTTCATGATGCCTTAACCGGGAGAAAGGGAAACTATGCTGCCGGGGGTCACGTTTTCAATAAGAAAGGGAAGGCATCAGGCATCCTGGTTGGCGGAAATCTATCTTTGCTGGCGCATCTTGTCGGTACGTCTTCAGATATAAAAACAAAAAACAAAATTTTATTTATTGAAGATGTAGGTGAATATATTTACCATGTGGACCGTATGTTGTACCAGCTTAGGAGGAGCGGTAAACTGGATGATCTTAAAGGGCTGATTATTGGAAAATTCACTGAAATGAAGGATACTACGATACCTTTTGGTCAAACGACAGAAGCGGCAATCCGTGATATCATAAAAGAATATAAATACCCGGTTTGCTTTAATTTCCCCGTAAGCCACGATAAGGAAAATTATGCATTAAAGATTGGTGTTGAATATAAATTAACGGTATCGCCAACTCATGCTGCACTAAAAGAATTATAGAAAACTATATTTGCTGCATGAAGTTTACCATCATTCGGTTTTGTAAAAAGACTTTTATCCGTTTACGGCTGCATGTTTTGTTCTCCTGGGCCACAGGATTGTGGCAACAGCAGGTATGGATGACAAAATTATCCAAATGGGTAAACGAAAATCGAGGTATTGAATTTAATGATTTTCCATCCAAATGGAACTACAACAAAAGATATGATCTTTATAAATATGTTATTGAGAAAGAAGTTTTGGTTCTTGATATTAATTACCTGGAGTTCGGTGTGGCTGATGGACATTCCTTCAACTGGTGGATGACTGAAAATAAGCACCCGGCTTCCTGCTTTTACGGCTTCGATACTTTTACAGGACTACCGGAAGATTTTGGTCCTTATAAAAAAGGATATTTTAATACGGGTAATAATATTCCTTTAATAAAAGATGAAAGAGGAGAATTTTACCAGGGTTTGTTTCAACAAACACTTCCGGCATTTTTAAAAAAATTTGATAACAGTAAAAAAAATGTCGTGATGCTGGATGCTGATTTGTACACCGCTACTTTGTTTGTTCTTACCAGCCTTGCTCCGTTTCTAAAGAAGGACGATATTATTTTCTTTGATGAATTTGCAGTGCCTACACACGAATTTATGGCCTACCAACATTTTATCAGTTCTTATTATTTTGATTTGAAACTGGTAGGTGCAGCCAACAATTATTATTTTGTCGCGTTTAAAGTAAAATAATTTCTATAGCGATAACACTGAATCCAGCTTTGCATGGAAGAGCGGAAATCTGTTCAGGTCGTTGTGTGTACCTTGATCAATCGTTATAAATTCATCTCCGGGTTTTAAGATTTTTTTCAGCTTTTCAGCACAACTGTATGGAATCACCCAATCACTATTGCCATGAAAAATGGTAACGGGTGCCGTAACTTTCTTACAATATTCGCCGGTTGGAAATTTGAATTTAGACATAGCGTCAACCGGGTATATGGGAGCATGAATGTTAAAAAGATCCGGAATGCTGTAATAGGGCGTTTCTAATATAAGGCGCCTGCAGGGAACTTTTGAAGCAAGCCAGGAAGCAATGCCGGAACCTAACGACTTGCCATAGACGATAATATTATTTTTTTCAAATTTTGAATTGGCGAGCTTGTATACTTCCATCGCTTGCTTATAAACATCCTCTTCAGTAAAATTTCCTGTTGTTTTTCCATAGCCCGGATAGTCCGTAATCCATACTTCGTATCCGTGTTTTGTAAAATTAGTAACGTATTTCGCATAGCGGTTTATGTTATCCCTGTTTCCGTGAAAATAGAGCACAACTCCTTTTGGTATGGAATCTTCCGGTAAAAACTGAACCAGGTTGAGATTGTCAGTAGCATTTAAAGGGATGTTAACTTCTCTGAAAGGTATATCGAACTTATATTGATAACCAGGTGGCAGAGGTATGGGATGAAACATTATTTTTTCCTGGAGGTAATACAATGCAATGCCAGCGGCGCTATAAACTATAATGATCATTTTTGCCCAGCGAAAGATTTTTGTTTTGAGGGATTTATTTTCCTGTTTTTGAATCATCTGTTATCAATTTTTTTGGAATGGCATCTTATGGTGCTAAAATATCCCTTATGAAATTATGGTATTCGGGAAACGAAGGAAGATTATTGTGTCCACCACCTTCAATTCGGATCAATGTTATTTTATGAGGATTTAATTTTTGAAGCTGTTCACTATGTTTTATCGGGATGAGCCAGTCTTTTGTACCATGAAGAATATAGGTGTGGCAATTTACTTTTCTGATCCACTTATCTGTTTGCAACCGGTAGCGCAAGACATATTTCACCGGTAAAACAGGAATGAAGCGCTGCACGGCTTTGCTAAAGCTATAAAAAGGGGCATCCAGGATCAGGTAACGTGGCGTATTATCACTGGCGAGCTTTGCCGCAAAGCCGCTGCCCAGGCTTCTTCCATAAATTATCAGGTGATTTTCATGGTACTGTACCATGAGTGAATCGTATACTACCTGCATATCCTTAAACATTGCTTTTTCACCACGCTTACCGGTGCTTTTTCCAAAGCCGCGATAGTCAACCAATACGACATCATATTGATACCTGTAAAAATCTTTGGCATACCTGGCCCAACCTTTTATGCTTTTGGTATTTCCATGAAAATAAAGAATAAGCCCAAGCGGTGCTTTTACATAAAAATGAAGCCCGTTAATTCTTACACCAGGCTCTACATCAAAAAATAGTTCTTTAAAGGGCGCATCATATTTATACAAAAAATCCTGTTTTAATTTTTCGGGTTTAAATATTAATTTTTCCTGTATAGCATACACCAGAATAATAACAACCGCATAACCTGCAATAATATAGATAAGCGTGTTGGTCAATGGGCCAATAGTAAATGTTGAGTCGTAGTTGGTTGTATGATCAATGAGTCAATATTTCGAAAAAACTATTGTACGTGATACATCTGAAAACCAATTATTTTCTGTCGGGGTAACCACTGATAGTCGACCATTTCAATTTC
>JBDTOV010000242.1:0-7665 GCA_039933035.1 Ginsengibacter sp.
CGAACCAGCGCATTCCCTCATGAATGAATTCTGTTCGTTTATAAGCAAGTATTGCCTGGATAAGCCCATCCCTGATATTTGACGTTCCATAAGTACTATTAATTTTAGCGGCTGTTATATTATTTGTTATAGCATTATAATTCAAGAAGCGCGTACTCGCATAAGTATTCAGATCTGCGATACCTCCGGCTGAATTGCCCATGTAGGCATAAGCCTCAGCCCGGTTAAACAGCACTTCTTCTACAGTTAATAAAGGCACCATTACATAGCCGGTCCCGATATCTGCATTTACCGAAACACGAACAAAATATTCATTAATTTTTGGCACTAATTTATGAACCGTATTTACAGAATAAAGTTTGATGGCCCAATTGGCACCGGTAAGCGGGTCAGGTCTTTTAAATAATGTACTCTGGATCGAAGCATCCATACCATATCTTTCTGCATAATATCTTCTTGCCCACCATGAAGCTGTCTCTACTAAAAGGAGGTTAGCATTTTCCGTAGCTTTTGCATAGATGGCAAATAGTTGAGATACATCGGTAATGTCATTGTACGTTGTGTTTATTTGCCTTAAATTAGCCGCGAAATTATTGTTTGGGATCGATTGATTGGCATATTGGACTACCTTTGCATAATCTTTTTTAAAAAGATAAAATCGTGTGGCAAATGCATTGGCGGCGGAACGGGTAAAATGGTATTTTGGCACCACATAGGCCTTATCATCAAGCAGTGGCAATCCGGTCAATAAATCCTGTTCTACCATGTCGTACACATACTTAACCGTTTTGCGGTCATATTGTTTTATAACAACAGTTTCCGGTTCCGTAACATAGGGTACACCAGGATCTGACGCCGCAGTGGCTTCATTATAAAATTTAGCAAAAAAGTTTACCAGCATAAAATGTGAATATGCTCTTGCAACCAAAGCCTCTCCTTTTTGAGCATTGTAAGAACCTGAATCGGCTAGGGCATTAATCGACGCCAGAGCCTGGTTAGCGGCTGCGATGGCAGAGTAGCAGGCAAACCAATAATTTTCTGGTGAATCCTGTGCAGTTTCATGGCTGTCTGAAAAGAAGTATGGATCAGAAATTGTTTTATCATCACCCCCCTCACCAATATCTGTTACGTTATCTGACATAGATTCAGCAAAAGGAGCATAGTGGGCTTGCGGGTAAGCTGTTCCCAGCAATTGCGAGATTTTTTGCGGCGTGTTTATTAATGCCCTGTTATCAGGTACTTTTTCCAGATACTTACTACATCCCGCTGCTACAAATAACAGGCAGCAGTAAACGTATCGAATTAGTTTTTTCATAACTGATTATTTATAAACCAAGTTTTAAAGAGAGTGTAAATTGCTTTTGAATGGGCTGTGCCACCCCGCCGGAGTTAAAAAATTCAGGATCCTGCCCTTTCAGTTTAGGATCTGAATAAATTAACCAGGGATTGATAGCCGCAGCGGTGAGAGAAACACTATTAAATCCAATACGCTTTAAAGAACTTACATCAAGGTTGTATGACAGAGATACCGTTTTTAATCTTACGAACCCTCCATCCGCAACCCTTTCGGTTGAATAATTATAGTTGTTATAAGGAGAAGCACCTGCGAGTTGGGTTCTATAAAATGCATCGAGAATTGAAGGCACTTTGGTGATCAACTCATCACCAGGCATTTCCCAACGGTCAATGAATTCTTTTGGCATTGCGCTGAGGTCACTATAGCCCGTTCTGAAAACGGGATTTAACCGGATCTTATTACCCGCCTGGTAGGTAATAAATATATTTAACGAGAAGGCTTTATAGTTGAAAGTATTGGAAAATCCACCCGTAATGGTTGGATCAACCGGCCCTTCATATTTAAGATGTGAAATACTATCATCCTGGAGAAAAACATCGCTGCTTATCTTTCCGTCCTGGTCTACAAACATAGGCAACCCGGTTGTGTGGCTCAATCCGCTAAATTTTAGTGAAAACAGGCTATTTACAGGATACCCTTCTGTATTCCCACCTTCAGGTTTAACAAGATCAAATATCAATGGCAGGTTTTTAACATTACTGATTTTGGTAGTATTATATCCAAAGGTCAGGTTGGTTTTCCAACCCCAATATTTTCGTTTAATGAGCTGGCCCCCTATCAAAGCTTCAGCACCTTGCGAATTCATGTCAGCATAATTGGCGGCTTTATAAGATTCGCCGCCGATACCAGATGTTTTAATGATGCTGATAAGGTCAAAACTTTTTCTCCGATAAACATCGAGGCTCAGATTTATTCTTCCATTAAACAATCCGGCATCCAAACCAACATTAGTCTGGTAATTTTTCTCCCAGGTCAGATCAGAGTTTTCAAGATTAACGAGTTGAATCACTGATTCCCTTTCAGTAGGAAAAGTTCTGTTTGTAGTAGCGCTTTTTAAAACAATATTTGAGTTAGTCGCAGGTCCCAGGCTCGCTGTTAACCCATAACTGGCTCTCAGCTTTAAAAAATCCATCCATGTAACATCTTTCATAAAAGATTCTTCCTCTACGTTCCATGAACCACCAAAACTCCACGTTGGGAGCCAGCGTGCGGTTTTAGAGGAACCCAATTGATTAGATCCATCATAGCGCACGGTTCCATAAAAATTATATTTTTTGTCATAAGTATATTGCGCGTTCAGGTAAAAAGCCGCAAACCGGTCATAATTTTTGTTCATATCATAATAAGGGAAACTTGATTCGATGGTTTGCTTTAATATCCGGTAATCTACAAAAGGGATGCCGCCATTGTCATATTGGTATCCGTAACCGGTATTCGAATAATTTTGCCGGTCGGCATATTTTACCTGCTGGCCCAGCAAAATATTCACATTATGTTTTCCAGCAAAAGTGTTTACATAATTTAAACTATTCCGTACATCAAAGTTTAGCAATTTGTCCTCTACACGATTGTAAAAACCACCATAAGGCAGTACTACTACTGGTTCTGCTCCCGGCACATCCGGATCCCTATATAAAAATTTATTGTCTTGCCTGATAATTGAAGTCCCGGCCGCGCGGTACGCGTTTGCCATATTGGAGTTTTCCGTGATCTGGTGTTCCTGCGATGATTTTACATAACGCAACGCACCAATAAAATCAAACTTCAGATTCTTGGTGATCTTATAGCCGAGTTCCCCCTGTAATTTCAGGTCTATTACATTCAGGTCAATGTAATTATTTTGTAACTCCTTAATGATGTTGAAAGGGGCATAATTTCTTTGATAATATTGAAGGTTATCCGCATCATCATAGGCTGTTAAAGTACGGCTGGAATTTAAAGCAAAGCTAAATGGATTGATATCAAAATCGCGATCAAACTCACCTGATACAGCGTTGCTGACCCTCTTTAAAGTTCCGGGAACTTTTTGCTGTCTTACTGAGCCCGTAGTTAAGAACCCCGCCGTTAGCCTGTCAGAAAAGGTATAGTTATTTCGAAAGTTAAGGGTGTAACGTTTAACATTATCTGCAATCGTCCATCCATTATCATTATAAAAGCTGGTGGAAAAAAAATGTTGCGATTTATCTGTTCCGGAAGAAATGCTTAAAGAATGTTCCTGCATCAGGGAGTTCTTAAATAGTATATCAAACCAATCGGTATTGGCCAGGGCATATTTTTTCAGGTAAGCCGAACGGGCTTCCGTAGTATTTTGCAAGGGGAAATTACCATTCGCATCAGGAAGAAGAAGAGAATACATTTTTCCATACACTCCGTAATCCGACTGGCTAAGTATGTCCGAAGTTAAAATACCTTTTCTTTCTAATTCGCCTAGTATCGACATCTGTTGCGCAGAGTTCATTATATTATAATCAGCATACATTGGTTTTAACTGCGTGCTGAAATTACCGACATAGTTTACAGATGGTTTACCTGAACGGCCTTTTTTTGTAGTAATCACCACGACCCCATTCATGGCCCTGGCTCCATATAATGCGGTAGCGGCCGCATCTTTTAAGATGTCGAAGGTTTCAATATCATTGGCATTGATGCCAGCAACAGAGGAGCCTAATAGAGTTGTAGGATCACCGCTTGATAACTGATCGTTGGATATGTTAACAATGTCTTCTAATACCACACCATCTACAACCCATAACGGCTTATTGTCGCCATTTATAGAAGTAGCCCCACGAATACGTACTTTTGGTGCGCTGCCAAAAGTACTTGAAACATTTTGAACAGATACTCCAGCAGCGCGTCCTTCCAGCATACGGCTCACATCAGTATATCCATCTATTTTAGCGTCACCTGCTTTAATAGTGACGGCGGCTCCTGTAAATTTCTTTTTATCGATATTCTGAAAACCGGTAACTACCACATCGGTTAGCGTATTGACAGATGGTTCGAGTGCTATAGTAAAATTCGATTTACCACCTATTTTAAATTCCTGGGTTTCAAAACCGATGTTACTGACAACTATTGTTGCGCCTGGTGAAACACCAGACAGCACAAATACACCGGTTTCGTTTGTAGTTGTCCCGGTGTTCTTGCCCTTTATCAAAACCGATACGCCCTGCATAGCAACGCCATCTCTTGTAGTAACCCTGCCGCGAATGGTTGTATCTGCAAAACTTGTTGAAATAATTTTGCCCGAAGCAGTAATCGGTCCCGTTGATACGATTTTCAATTTTAACGGCTTTCTACTATCTATATTTATCGAACCTGCATCTACCCGTGTATTTGCAGCAAGCCTGACATTACACAATGTAATAGCGATAGCAAATATAACAGCCCGGTTAAGATGGTTTGATTTCAGTTGCCGTATATTGGTTTTTAGCAACAATTTTTTTTTCATAGCTCTGTTTTGGTTATTATTTGTGCCTGAAATTTATTCTCCAACCCATTAGTTATTAACTATATACATTTTATCTATGAATGGGATGATCCAATGAAATCCGGGATTCGCAAACTTTATATATTTTCCCAGCCTTTCAATTAAACCCCGGTGTGTTGGCCTCACTATCTTTATACCAAGAAACAATAATAATAATATTCCCACGCCAATAACAATTATGATTTGAGTATCCATTTCATATTTTTATAATTAATATTAAATATTGTTGATGCAATTCTTTTCAGAAAAATGTCCGTTAAATAGCTTCGAACACCTGGTAAAGGTAAGTGAGTTTTAATAAAAGATATTTTTGTCTTTTATATTTAACAAATATCATTTTGTAATTATTACGGTGCTTTTGAATCAATCACAATTACTTTAAATTGATTTTTGCTCTTATTATCTTTTGCAATGCCGGGATCGTATCCTTGCTAAACCAGGGGTTTATCTTCACCCAGTTTTGATTCCTGGGCGAAGGGTGTGGTAAAGGAAAATATTCAGGTAAAAACTCCTTGTAACTTTTAACTGTTTCTGTAAGATTTCCTTTAAAATCTTTTTTCAAATAATACCGTTGGGCATACTGACCAATTAATAAAATTATCGGATCAGATTTATAAAATTTAAGAATTTGCGGATGCCATAAAGGAGCACATTCTGAACGGGGTGGAAGATCTCCTGAAATATTCTTCCCAGGATAACAAAAGCCCATAGGTATTATTGAGAAATAATCAGGGTTGTAAAATATTGCTTCCTCTACATTTAGCCATTCTCTTAATTTTTTTCCGCTGGCATCATTCCAGGGAATTCCGCTTTCATGTACACGCCTGCCCGGGGCCTGGCCAATAATAATAATCCTTGAAAGAAAATTTATCTGTACAACTGGTCTTGGACCAAGGGGTAAATGTTCTTTACAAACTTCACATTTCTTTATATTAATTAAAAGTTTATTCATTTGGAAAAAATAGTCTTTCGTATTGTTTTAAAATAGACTTCCTTTTGCCATTTAAGTGACCAGGTTTTCATGTAGTCTGCATAAAACTTATTTCGACTGGAAAATTCCTGGTGTCTGCCACGCCTATGTTGAATGAATGAAGCATAGCTACAAATTCTTTCGGAGAGTGGGAACAAGTCCAATTGCCGATATGTTTTTATTTGCTTTTTTCATTAATTCTGCGAATTAGGCAGTAAAGGCCTTATCGTAATTTCATCCACTAAAAAATTATCGGGTGTCTCTAAAATACAAATGATAAATGCTGCAATGTCTTTTGGCTGCAACATATTACTGTGCGGTTGTATTCCAGAATCTTTAAAAAAATGCGTATCAATGCTGCCAGGGTTCACGCAGGTAACTTTTATTTTATCAGAGCGAAGTTCTTTAAACAATGCTTCACTGAAACCCTGCACGCCATATTTGGTAGTAGAATAAGCTGCAGCTTCCGACCTGGTTGTTTTTCCCAATATAGAACCAATGTTGATAATGTGACAGGTGTTTTGATTCACTTTCATCAAGGGAACTATTTTAGAAGTAATATAAAAAAGCCCGTTTAAATTAGTATGAATCATTTCGTGCCAACGCTCTATTGAAAGCTCATCAATTTTTGCAAAATATCCTGCACCGGCATTATTAATAAGGATACAGGGACAATGTGAATTTGAAAAAGTAGTTGATACCCATGATGCAATTTCTTTCTCGTTATTAATATCCATACTAACGGGAATAAAATTTTTTCCCAATTTATTTTCAATATCAATGAGTCTTTCTTTATTACGTGCAACCCCGTAAACGACTGCTCCTTTTGTAACCAGTGCATAAGAAAGCGCAGCACCCAACCCACTACTGGCACCAGTTATCACGGCTATCATTCCATCAACATTCATTTTTCAATATTAAAATTTCGAAATCAATTTATTTTGGCATATAACTCCCCGGAACAGTACGGAAACCAATGGCAAGACGATTCCACCCGTTGATTGCAATTATTGCCATACTTAACTCAACCATCTCCATTTCATTAAAATATTTACGTACCGAATCATATAGAGAGTCAGGAATATCATTCTCGGAAATCACCGTTAGTGCTTCCGTCCATTCTAAAGCCGCCCGTTCCCGTTCTGAAAAAAATGCTGTTTCACGCCAGGCGCTTAAAGCATAAAGGCGTTGTTCTGTTTCGCCTGCCTTGCGTGCATCCTTTGTGTGCATATCAAGACAATATGCACAACCATTTATTTGAGATGCCCTTGTTTTTATAAGTTCATACAATGAATGTTCAAGCCCGGAAGTTGAAATATATTTTTCAAGTTCCAGCATTGCATGTAAAGCCCTGGGGGAAACGCTTGCGTAGTTTAATCTTTCTTTCATGATCTTACTTTTATTATAGGGTATTCTTTTTAATGCTTCTCCATTTCATCCATTGCAATGGTTGCATGGGCATAAGCAGCACCAGCACGCATTTCTGCCGCTACCCATATAGCTTCCATAATTTCTTCTTTGCTGGCTCCTTTTCGCATGGCTGTTTTTGTATGCGACCGGATACAATAAGGGCATTGTGTTACATGCGCTACAGCAACAGCAATCAATTGTTTTGTTTTTTCGGGAAGTGCTCCTTCCTCAAATACAGTTTTGCTAAAATTTCGCCATGCCTCTAAATTCTTTGGGGCCAATGCTGCTTTTTTATCAGCCAGGTCTTTAGTTGCTACCGGAAATAAGTTTTCATTTTCCATAATATAAATTTTTAGATTGATGAATATTTATTATAAAAGTTCTGCGTCCAACCTGATTTTTAAACTAAGTGCTTTGCTCACCGGGCAATTGGCTTTT
>JBDTOV010000243.1:0-7642 GCA_039933035.1 Ginsengibacter sp.
ATAATTTGTAAGACTCAGTTTCAAAATTGGCATCTACGATTGGCCACATCATGATTTGTACTTTTATCTTAGGGCCACCGGCTTCTATGGACTTTATGTTGGTAACTGCTGTCATGTTTCCGCCCACACTATTCCCAACAACAGCAAGCCTGCTTCCATCAACATTAATTTCATCACCATGCTCAGCCACCCATTTTGTTGCGGCATAAATTTCATTAATAGCCTGCGGGTATTGCGCATCCGGTGTTCTTGTATAGTTAACAAATACGCCAACAGCACCCGATAGCACAACAAGATCCCTCACCATGCGCTCGTGTGTTGGAAAATCGCCCAGCACCCAGCCACCGCCATGGATGAAAATGAAAACGGGAAGTACCTCTTCTCTACCTTCCGGCCTTACGATATCTAATTTAATAGTATAACCGTCAGCCGTAATCGTTTTTTCCGATTCTTCAATCCCTGAAAGATCAACGTTCACAGCAGCCTGCGCATCTACCAATACCTGGCGGGCTTCACTTGGGGAAAGGCTTTCCAGCGGAGCGCCGCCACTATTCAAGGCTTTCAAAAAATTTCTGACACCAGTTGCCAGGTGCGGATCTGTTGCAAAAGGGACAACCTTTGATGGTTTTGATAATGTTGTAGTACTCATAATGATTGTTTGTATAAATGGTTAAAAAATGTTTTTGGTGTTATCGCTTACTGCTTTTCCAGAGCAGGATTATGTTAAAGAGGGGCTGATTTTACTTCAGGTATTTTTTTAATTCAGCGCAAGCCTGAATGAAAAGGGCTTTCGTTTGTGGAAGATTTGCGATCGGATTAAGCAAGCCGAAATCATGAATCATTCCGTCATAGCGAACCGTCGTTTCCGGTACTCCTGCCTCATCCAGCTTACGTCCGTAAGCTTCTCCTTCATCGCGTAATACATCATTCTCGGCAGTTACAATCAAAGCTGGTGGTAAGCCTCTTAATTGATCAACTGTTGCCCGTAAGGGAGAGGCATAAATGTCTTTGCGCTTTTCCGGATCAGGAATGTACATGTCGTACATCCACTGCATGGTGGATTTGGTTAGATAACGGTCTGTTCCAAATTCTTTGTACGACTCTGTATTGTAGTCCGCATCTACGATGGGCCACATCATTATCTGCAATTTGATTTCCGGCCCGCCTTTTGCCTTTGCCATTAATGTGGTTACGGTAGTCATGTTTGCTCCTACACTGTTACCTACAATGGCCAATCTTTTTCCATCCACATTTATATCAGCACCATGCTCTGCCACCCATTTTGTTGCAGCATAAATTTCATTGATGGCCTGCGGATATGCAGCCTGCGGCGTCCTGGTATATTCAGGAAAAACGGCCACTGCACCGGAACCTACAACCAGGTCACGTACCATTCGTTTATGCGTAGGGAAGTCGCCTAACACCCAACCACCGCCATGAATGAACATGAAGACAGGAAGCTTTTCTTTTACACCGGCAGGGCGAACGATGTAGAGCTTTACTTTATAACCATCACTATTGATCATTTTTTCAGAAATCTCAATACCCGAGAGGTCAACGCTGACAGATGTCTGGGCGCTTTCCAATACTTTCCGTGCATCGTCCGGAGACATGTCTTCCAGTTGTTTGCCACCGGAGTTGAGTACTTTTAAAAATGCCTTTACGCCCACGGAAATATTTGGATCAATGGCATAATCTTTAATCTGTGGGAAGGTGTTACCCGCTAATAATAGGGCCAGGAGAAGAAGGGCCAGTTGAATGAATTTCACTTTTCCCGGAAACCATTTTACGGGTAACGGTATTATTTTTTTCATCATTGTTTTTTTAAAAATATTTGTTATTAAAATCTCTTTTTTTTTCTGATACAAAGCTCTACATCACGGCGCAGGTTTGTTTGCCCGCTGAATTCATTTTGTTTGATTGTTTCGTTCAGTTATTTATGAACTATAGATGACCGCATTTATCGGGGAACTATTAAAAGATTGGAGCGTAAAATGCAAATTGAAATAAGTTATTACAAACTTATGGCAGAGAAAAAGTAGTAGCGACGGTCCCGGACGCTATGAATTTACAATATGGTAAGCTGAATGATTAGAACCTGTAAAATCAATTTTCATTAAACGCTTCATTGCAAAATTCCTCAGAATGCTCAAGAGTTTAAAATTTGTAACTATATCCTCCGCAGGGGCAGGTAATAATGAATCGTGTTTTTTTCATGTTCATAAATCAATAATTTATCCCTGGATTATTTTATTTCAATTGAATTTGTTTCCGGATTTTATGTAGGGTAGAAAAAACACCATACGCTATCATTATGCCTATAAAAATATATACCCAAAATGGAATATGCTTACCCACGATGATAAGGTACACATAGGCTGAGATAAAACAGGTACCCGTAAGAAGTAAAGGAAGGAGGAAAGATTTTTTTTGCCTGATATTTTTAATTGTCCATCCCAGGCAAAGAAAAAAGAAGGGAATAGCTCCAATATAAATACCCCCAAAGATGTAAGGGTTTACTCCATACTTTTCGCCAAGGCTTAAAAACCAATTTGTAATAACATGCCACCACTCCATCAGTTACATATTTTAAATGCTATTTTCAAAATCCTTCTGACAGCAGCGGTTAAAGACTGTTGTTTGTATGCGACAATAATTTCCTGGTTGATCCTCGATGCTACAGGGTAAGGATATATTTTATTGAAAATCGCGTCAATAGAAAGATGGCTCGTATTGGCCAGTATTAATTCCTGTATCAATTCCCCTGCATTAGGAGCAATCATTGTTCCACCTGCGATTACCTGTTTTTTAAACCAATTTTTTTTACTGATAAACAGGATTGTTTTTCCATAACGGAAATTATCCGTTACAGCCCTGTCGTCATTTTCAAAACTTTCTTCCAGTTTTATGTACTTAATATTTCTCTGCTTTAATTGATTTTCACGTAAGCCAAAAGTTGCCAGTTCAGGATCGGTAAACGTAACCCATGACATGTGATCATTAGATAATTTTTTCTTTATGGGTGAAAAGAGATTATTGAGAATGATGCGGGCATGAAATTCTGCAGCATGTGAAAACAGGAGATCGCCGGCTATATCGCCGCAAACAAAAACATTTTTGTTGGTTGTTCGCAGGTACTGATCTTTTACAATTTTGTTATCCCTGGTTTCAATTCCGGCTAATGATAATTGCAAAGGTTCTAATACCAGCTCTCTTCCGACTCCCACAAAAACAGCGTCAAAGGTTTGCGTAAAAGTATCGCCCTTTGTATGTTGTATTACCGCTTCATTTGCTGAAGTAAATTCTTCAATTGAAACATTGAAATGAAAATTGATTCCTTCGTCTTTTAACCGCTGTAACAATATACCGGCAAGCGCTTCGTCATCATTCATTAAAATTCTATTACCTTTTTCAATAACAGTTACTTTGCTTCCCAACCTATGCAATGCCTGCCCTAATTCAATGTTTATGGGGCCTCCGCCTACCATTAGAAAATGCGCGGGTAATTGCTTTATGTGAAAGATATTTTCATTGTCAAAATAATTGACCAGTTCGGTCCCCGGTACCGTCAACTTAACCGGCTTTGAACCTGTTGCCAGGACAATTTTTTTTGCAGCATATTTTTTACCGTTTACAACAACTTCATTCCTTGCCGAAAATTTTGCTTCGCCTAAAACCACATCTATACCTTGTTCCTGTAACCATCGCGCATTTTCATGAACCCGGATAATTTCCTGCTTTTTATACACATAGTTAATTGCTTTCTCTATGTTTACTTGTCCACTAACTTTCAATCCAAATTCGCCGGCAAGCTGAGCATTATATGCTATCCGCGAAACATGAATTAATGCTTTGCTGGGGACACATCCGTCATTCAAACATTCGCCTCCAATGTCCTTATCACTTTTTACTATCATCAAAGTTTTGAATCCTGCTTTGGCCATAAATAAACCAATGCTAAGGCCACCAGATCCTGCCCCGATCACAATTATATCGTACTCATTTATTGCCATACCGGTTGTGAATTCATATCAAAGTTTATTATGCTTTTCCTAAAGAATAATTTTCTATTGGGTTATATAGGTGAGGTCAGAACTTATCCTGCTGCATTTGTGGCTTTTCCGCTGCTTCCCTATAGTACTTCTGGTAGTTTCTAAATAGGATAATTGCAATCTTTTTTTTAAATTTTATATTACCGCGCCGCCACAACTGCTTCCTGAGCCGGCGGTACACCCGTAGCAATGTTGTCCTGTAATAATTTCCCGATTGTTTAGTTCATTTATATTGAATTGTGAAATATGCTTTGATGCGCCCTCAACTTTTAAATCGAGCATTTGGTTAAAATCACAATCGTGTAAATAACCATCCCAACTAACAGAAATAGTATTACGGCACATCACATTTGCTGCCGCCAATGGATTATAAGCATTGACCATCTTTTCCATATAGCGCTCATAATTACCACTGGTAAGTAAATAATCCAGGTAACGGTTGATAGGCATATTGGTTATGACAAATAGTTTATTGAACACAATACCAAACTCTTTTTTTAATGCCTCTTTATAATCTTTTTCCAATGATTGTTGAGGAGGTGGCAAAGAAGCTCCGCCAGGATTATAGACCAGGTTAAGTATAAGGCCGGATCCTTCTTGCCCATAGCCTACATCATTTAGCATGTGAAGCGCCTTAACGCTGTCTTCAAAAACACCATTACCACGTTGCTTGTCCGTTCCATCCTTCGTGTAACAAGGTAGTGACGAAACTACTTCAATGTTGCGCTGTTTGTAAAATTGGGGGAGGTCATAATATTTTTTATTGGCCTTTATAATAGTGAGATTGCAACGTACTATCATGTGCCTGCCCAATTTTGAAATTTCGTCAGCCAACCAGCGAAAATCGGGGTTCATTTCAGGGGCTCCGCCGGTGATATCAACTTTTGTGAGTTGCCTGTTTTTTTGTAGCACCTCCAGGCATTGATACATGGTTTCTTTCGTCATTATTTCCTTACGGTCAGGGCCGGCATCCACATGACAATGATTGCAGGTTTGGTTACACATCTTGCCTATGTTCACCTGGAAGATTTCAATGCCTGTAGGTTGCAGGGGGTATAAACCGGATTGCTCCAGTTTCTGCTGGAAAGGGACTAATGCAAACTCATCCCGTTGCCCATGTTCAATTATTTCAAGTTGTTCACAGGTATCAGCAAGAAAACTATTTTGAGCTTTTAATGACTTCATAATTACCATGCTATTTCGTTTACTTTGTTCATCAGCTTTATTGTAGTTTATCAATTGAAGTATTATCAATTGAATTGAATGGTGCCTTGTATCAATTGGTTATTTGCTTAAAGTCATAAATAAATTATTCAGCGATTCGGCATATAAAGGATGGGCAAAAACCATATCAGCAATTACCTGGTAAGTTATGCCACCTGCCATGGCCATTTGCAAAACCGACATGATTTCCCCGCCTTCCGGGCCAACCACAGCCGCTCCCAATATTTTACCACTATCAGCATCTACTACTGCTTTCATTACACCTCGTGTGTCTCCCGTTTCGATGGCTCGTGCTACATGGGTCATGGGAAGCTTGGCTACTTTTATATGTAATCCCTTTTCCACTGCTTCCTTTTCTGTAATGCCTACTCTTCCTAATTGCGGATCGGTAAACATGGTATAGGGAACCATCCTGTTTTTCGTACTTTCATTTTTACCATTTAACAGGTTATTGTACACGATAATGTAGTCATTATAAGCAATGTGAGTAAATTCCGGTCCACCTTTTACATCGCCCAACGCATAGATGTCTTTAGCGGTAGTTTCCAATTTTTCATTCACAATTACCTCGTCCTGGTCATTTACTTCTACACCCGTTGCCCCCAGGTTTAAATCCTTAGTATTAGGCGTTCGTCCCGCTGAAACCAGGATATGCGAGCATTGAATGATCTTATCTTTTCCTCCTATAGTCACATGGGCATTAATAGAGCCGTTCTCTTTTTTTATTTTTAGTACTTCTGCATTCGTCGTCACAGCTATTTCTTCTTCCTGTAAAAATTTAAGCACTTCCGCGGCGATGTCGTCGTCCTCATTCGGGAGCAACTGTTTGTTATGTTCAATAATAGTTACCCTGCTTCCAAAGCGGCGATACATTTGCCCAAATTCCAAACCTACATAACCACCACCAATTATGAGTAAGTGTTCCGGCACTTCCTGTAATTTCAGCAAGGATGTAGATGTGTAATAGCCTGTTTCATTCAATCCTTCTATGTCGGGAATGGAAGGGTGAGCGCCTGTGTCAATAAAAATTTTATCCGCAGTAATTTCTTCTTCTCCTCCATTATTTAATACAACCTTAATTTTCCTTTCGCCGGTAAAAGTAGCTAAGCCAAAAATCAATTCCAGGTTTTCCGTCTGCTCCAGGCCGCTTTGCGATCCGTTTCTAAAACTTTCCACCACTTCATCCTTCCTTGAATGGATAACGTTCATGTCTACACGAAATCCATCAGTGAGTATGCCATACTTCGCCGACCCGCCAACAATGTATGCTGTTTTTGCAGAAGCGATCATTGTTTTGGTTGGTGTACAGCCAACATTCACGCAAGTGCCGCCTACTTTATTTTTTTCAACCAGGGCAGTTTTCCATCCGTTTTTAGCCAACTTTTTGGCCAAAGGTGTGCCCCCTTGTCCAGAGCCGATTATCAAGGCATCAAAATGTTTCATCTGTTATGGAGCGTTTAATTATTGTCATTTATATGGCAATAGCCAACTGCGGCTAATTGTGTTTACAACTTTTTTATTATGGCTGCTTCCAGCTCATCCGTACCCGGCGTTGCAGGCATGGTATTAAAATTCTCACTTAATAAGTCATTGATCAGCTTTGTTTGCTTCCTATAATTCCTGCATCCAGAACACACAGCAACATGCATCCTGAGTTGAATTTTCTCTATAATTCTTAATCGAACAACTTCTTTTAGTTCCATCAGTTCGGTTGCCTTTACACATGACAACATCATTTTATTCATTAGGTTCATATTGACAATTTTAAATAGTTGCGGTTGTTAGTTTGCTGCCATCATTTTTGTTCTATCCCGTGAATAATAAACGACAAATACCAAACATTAATTATATGCTTATTCTTTTTTTAGTCGCACTTTTATAATAAACCTGACGGAAATTTTCGTTTTTCTTTACATATTATTTTACTGTTTATACAACTCTTTTATTTCTTGTTATAATGTTTGAAATCCCTTTATTCCATTTTGACAAAAGAAAGGCAAGCGCAATGCCAAATGCAATGTGGGCAATTATAACTGTAATAGCAAATTCATACCCGTTTTTAAAATCAACTCCAAACAGCCCAATTCCCAATGACTTCACAACGGGACTGATCATAAAAACCATTCCGATCACTAAGCCATAAACCAGGCCATACCAAATTTTTCCTTGTCCAGCCAGCAAACTAAAGATTAAGCCAAACGCCGCTCCGTTCCAAAAATGATAAGACCATCCTGCCAAATCAGACGAGATACCAGGTCCTGATGCAAACTGGTTCAACATCAGTACGCCCATTAACCTTGGCAAATCCCCCGGCATAGTTCCCAACCTGAAACCTGATTCCCTGAAAATTTCAAGTGCAACTGTTG
>JBDTOV010000244.1:0-7585 GCA_039933035.1 Ginsengibacter sp.
AAGGGAAATACAATAACAACCAATATCCATCAATCCGCCGCCGCCCGCTTCTTTTTTATTACGAATATTATCCGGATCCATATTATAATAAGAGAAGAAAGACTGAATATTTTTTAATTCTCCAATGGTACCATCTTCCACCCGTTTTTTTGCATATTGCCATTGCGGGTGAAAGCGATACATGAAGGCTTCCATAACTTTAAAGTGAGGCTTTTTATTCACGGCAGCCATTAATGCTTCCGCCTGTTGCGAGGTAAGCCCAATAGGCTTTTCACATAAAACATGTTTGTTTGCTTCGAGTGATTTTATCGCCCATTCAACATGCAGATCATTTGGCAGTGGAATATACACCGCGTCAATATCTTTGTCAGCTAACAGTTCTTCGTAAGAGCCATAGGCTTTTGAAATATTCAAACGTTTCGCTTCCTGTTGTGCCGATTCAAAATTTCTTGAGGCGATGGCAACAACCTCGCAAAATATTCCTTTTTGCATCGCAGGAATTACTTTTTCCCTGCCAATTTTTGCGGTACTTAATATTCCCCATTTTACTTTTTGCATATAACATTTTTAAACTGGTAATCTTACCACGATAATTTCAGGAGGAAAACTCCCTGCCTCGGCAAAGCAACATTTATTGCTGCAATTCCATTTTTTACTGTAAGGGTTTCCTCCTTGCCCATTGACTGTAATACACCTGCTTTTTCAAGTTCTCCAATTTGAGCATTGGTTGGGTTTTGGGGAGAGCCCATCTCTTTCCAAATTTCATAAGAATTGCTATGCTCTTTGTCGATGCGAAATTGTTGTATAGAAATTTTTTTTAAAGGTAACCCGCTTACGGTAATTTTTGTATTACAAATACCATCCTGTTTATCTGCGTCATGATAGTTCCAAACCATTACCGCGGCAGCGTTAGCTTCTTTCGATGCTAACGCTCCCACATCTGTTTGTCCCCGCACGCTTGAATCTAAAATATCCTGTAACGAATACATGTTGCTTGCCTTTACTTCAACTCTTTTGCCCCGCATCATGCCAAACATTCTAAAAACATTCAACACCGGTTTATCCACACCGTTAGTTGCCAGGTCGCGATAGCCGTAGAACCATGGCTGGTTTTCAAATTCAAAAGCCCACGTGACCGCGCCGATAAGATTCACATTATATGTATCCGCAAGCTCATACTCCCTTGCGAACGACGCGGCGGTGTAGCTCGAATACACGGTTCCATTTCGATAAGCATTTTCAGGATTGGTAGCCATTCCACAGGCTGCACATCCTTCAGGATCTGATTCACCGATTATTATGGGAATATTTTTTAGTTCCCCGAACGATGCAATAAGCCGGAGCGCATCATTAATATTAGTGAGTTGTTGTTTTAAGCTCATTACAACCGTACCTTCTACCAATTTAGGAGAACCCTTTGCATGAAACAAAACTAACTGTAACGGTGAGCCGATTTTACCAGTAACGTAATTCGTACCATACAAACAGTGTTTTATAAATGCACCCAAAAATTTGGTTCCACCGCCTGTAACATTTGCACCCCCAATCCGCGCAGTTGGCAAAGCCCGTTTTAGTCCATCGGCTGCATAATCATACAACTTGAAATATTCCTGCAGTGTACCTTTCCAGTAATCACTGTTGGGCTCATTCCAAACTTCCCAATACCAGCTTTCGACTTCTTTCTTTCCATATCGTTCTACGGAATGTTTCACCCATTCATAAATAAGGTTACCCCATTTTGTATAGTCTTTCGGGGGATAGGCCCAGCCAGTAATTATTTTGTTATAAGGCATTCCCGGTTTCCAGGTATGCCTGTAAGGTACCGGATGAACCGACAAGGCTTGAGGCATAAAACCAATCTGTGCCAATGGTTTCATCCCCCGCTGTACATAGGTATCAAAAATGCTGTCAAGTATTGCCCAGTTGTAAACAGGATTGCCATCTGCATTTTCAGTATAGGCATTGGTTGATCCCCATTTTAATGCGGGTGTTCCATCCCCGGTTGACAAGAGACTGTGGGTTCTTACGTACACCGGAACCGGGCTTAATGCGGCAATTTCTGACAACAATTTTTTACCATCCTTCATGTATGTGTAATTGGGCTCATCGTAGCCAACCCAGGCCCACAGCGGATTCATGTTACCTATTGTCTTATTGAGATCAATACCTATAGTAGCAGTAGTCGCCTGGCATTTCACCGATAAAGGAATACACACGCCTGGCACAAGGAATAACCACACAATATTTGGTATAAGCTTTTTCATAATTTTTTTTTTGTCTCTAAAACCCGGCTTTAACATAGATGCTAAGAGAAACTATTCCGGTTAATACTATAGGCAGCCAATATTAAGTCGCCAGGGAACTAAAGATATTAAAAGCGTCACATAACTTCATAATAGTATCCACAATAATTTCACCGACACATTTTCATAGTCAATTTTCATCCGGCTTTACCGAAGCAGTTGAAAGGTTCCACGTCCAATAAAATGATGAATACTTATCCGGCCTGGCAGGATAAAAATCCGGGGTATCCCTTGATAAGAATTTTGCGGGAGCATGGATTCCGCCGGCCCCCAGGCCTCATACATTATTTTGCTCAAAGCATTCAGATCTATCAAAGGGGTGTTGTCTTCTTCTGCTGTTTGTCTTATTGCTGCAGAATAATCCCCTGACGTTTCCATTATTTTTCCTGAACTGTCAAAACTGCGTCTCTGCATAGGCGTTATAAGCACGTGAATGCTGCTTTTTTTCCTTACGGTTTTAATGAAGTATTCCAGGTCTTTTTTAAAGATGGTAAATACGCCAATGCCGGGTCCTTTTTTGTTGTTGATCATTATGGCCAAACTGAACAAATGCATAGTCACCTGGTTTTATTAAACTCAATTCTTTCTGAAATCTCCTTTCACCTATGAAACTGCTTAAAGATTCAACCGGCTCTGCATGATTTGCGACCACAACTTTTAGCGGCTGAAAAATGAAGGAAGCATTCGTCCCTATGAAGTATAGGGCTCCCCAGCCTGGTCAACTTCCGTTGAATTGCCTCCAAGGAAAATAGTACCCAAATCTTTTGAAACGGGTGTAATCTCCATGTTTGAACTTTCGGGTTTGCACTATTAAACTCAAGCGTTAGTTTATCAACCCAATGACACAAACAAAGACTTATACCTCGAAAATATCTTCAAAGCATAGACTCATTATAATTTTCTGCCCACCGGGTGATTCTTTCTATTCCTGCGAATGAAGTGCTATCCTGTTGCCTTCCGTATCGACAAACATGGCCATATAACCAATTTCAGGGTTTATTAATGTTTTTGGCATTAATATCCTCCCTGTTTCTGATTCGATTCTTTCCAGGATATCCGTCATATCGGGATTAGCGTTCAGGTAAATAAGCACCCCATCTATTGAAGGTTTGCCATACTCGCTTTTTACCAAAGCGCCCGACACTTTGCCATTTCCCATTTCGGCCGGGAAGCTGGCCATTTCCATGTCTGGCATATTCATGTCTTCCATGTGAATGCCAAAAGCTACCTGGTAAAAATGCCTGGCACGGGCCAGGTCAGTAACCGGTATTTCAAACCAGTTGATACTGTTTGTTTCTTTGTTCATAATATAAATTTTTATGCAAGCTACATATCTTCAAATTTACAAATAAGCGATGGAAAGGAAATAACGTAAATTTTTTATAGGGTATTAGTTGGTGTGGTTGCCTGAATAGTACCTAATTCATAAAAAATAAACATAAAATTTTTTTGGGGAATACTTAACCTATAATAATATTGCATCTTTTTTAATCCAAAGACACGTGCTTTATTAATTTAAAATGAACACTCCTTTTTTGTTTGTAAAATATTAATACTGTGGGCTAACTTGTGAGCATAATCAACTTCCTTACTATGAATAGAATTACTGTCTTAATTTTTTTGTTTTTGGCTTGTTTTATTTCCGCTACAATTTTTGCTCAAAAAAATTGCGTTATTACCGGTAAAATACTTACCCGGAACAACATACCTGCCTACGTTACGGTTGCATTGAAGAAGCAAAAAAAAATAACCCAAACGGATAACGATGGTAATTTTAAATTAATGAACACGTCATCTACACAGGATACCCTTATAATTTCCGCTGCCGAATCCCAGGTTACATTAATTCCTGTGAATCCTTTATCGGGGGAAACACTGGATCTTGGAAATATTCATCTCGATTTTAGTATTACCCAATTGCAGGATATTGAAGTAAAAGGCCGGTTGGCGCATTCTTATAAAAGTGATTATTCTTTTTTAGGAACCAAAACGCAAACTGCATCAATTGATATTCCACAATCAATTTCAACTATTACCAAAGAACTCATAAAAGACAGGATGGATTTTACACTGAAAGATGCAGTAAGCGAAGCTGCGGGGGTTAATAACTATTCAGGCTATGATGATTATTCTATCCGGGGGTTTAAGGCTGAAAATGCCAGGCTCATTAACGGGCTTCGTGGCTATAACACGACTTATACGAGTTCGATGCTGGTAAATGTTGAGAGGATTGAAGTGGTGAAAGGCCCGTCAGCAACGCTGTACGGAAATTGCGATCCCGGCGGCACAATTAATCTTGTTACCAAGAAGCCATTACCGCAACAGGAAGGGGAAATTAATATTGGCGGAGGCACCTGGAACCATTATCGTATAACCGGCGACGTTACCGGACCTTTAAACACCAGCAGGACTTTACTGTATCGTCTTAATGCAGGGTACGACAATACCCATTCTTTTCGAAATGAATACAACGCAAAATCTTATGAGCTGGCTCCGTCTGTATCTTTTATTCCAAATGAAAAGATACAGTTGAATGTTGATTTTTCAGTATCCCATATTAATACGTTGCTTGACCGGGGCCAGCCCGGTATTCAAAATAATTATTCACTGCTTTCAACTCCTATCAATCTTATAGTGTCACAGCCTGGTGATTTTTTACATGAAACGGATTATGCGGCCAACGTTTTATTTTCTTATAAAATAAACCAGCATATAAATTTCAACAGTGGCTATTTAAATTACACCACGAAGCAACATACTGCTGAGCATGGAGTTCATAGCTATATTACCCCGGATTCGGTTAACCTGTATTATACCAAATGGAACTACCATACTGCCACCAATACCATAACAAACTATTTTACTTTCAGGTTCAATACCGGTAAATTCTCGCATCAGCTTTTAGCAGGTTATGATTATATAAGGAGCAAAGTTGAGCTTGATCAGCAATATTATGAAGATCAAAATAACTTCACCACCGCCAGCGGTATTGCAGGCACCATTAGTTTACAAAACCCAAAATATGTTTCAACGCCCGTAAATAAATATACAATTTCCGATTATGAATCGGATGCTACTAATGTAGAGGCAACTATTTATCACACACAAGGAATTTACCTGCAGGAACAAATAACCCTGCACAAATGGAAATTGCTGTTGGGCTTAAGAGAAGAACTGTACAGAACGGGTGATAATGAGGCCGACAGTACAGGCAACAATGGGCAAAATATTTTGTTACCGCGGGTAGGGCTGGTTTATGAATTTAAACCGAACATGAGTTTGTATGCTACCTATAACAGGGGTTTCGATCCCTTTGAAGCTTCAACAAGTACACAGATTTTCGATGAACCTTTTAAGCCGGTCACAAGTGAACTGGCAGAGGCCGGCATAAAGGCGAATCTTTTTCATGATAAGGTATCCGCTACCGTTTCGCTATACCAGTTAACGCTTCACAATGTTGCCGTCAATGCAAACGATATTTCCAATCCGAACCTTTATATACAACAGGGTGAAGACAGGTCACGCGGAATAGAAACTGAAGTGGATGGGAATATATTGCCCAACCTTAGCATTGCTGCCTCCTATTCACATTGTGTTGCTAAAGTTATAAAAAGTAAGATTGCATCGCAGGAGGGAATGCTGGTTGAGAATGCTCCAAAAAATGAGAGTAGTAGCTGGATAAAATATACTTTTAAAGATGGCGCCCTTAAAGGTCTTGGAATTGCAGCCGGGCACTCCCAGGCAAGTATAAGAAATACGCTGGAGCAAGGGCTGACCCTTCCGGGATATATTATATTAAATGGCGGAATAAGATATTCCTATAAAAAATTTGATATTGCCCTTAATCTTAATAACATTACAAACAAAACCTACTGGATCGGCGCGTATAATAATGTAAACAAATGGCCCGGTGCGCCACGAAATATAATGATGACTGCAGGCTATAATTTTTAATACTTTTATATAAATGAAATTCATATTCGCAACCTCTGTTTGTATTGTTCTGTTTCCAGGTGTAATGCTGGCGCAAAAAAAACCGGCCAACCGACTTCCTTTTGAAGACAATACTTTGCAAAACTCGAAACAGTTTACAATTATGCCCTATAACCGGCTGATTAAGTCTGCCGGGAAAGTAATTGCGTACGGCGATTCTACTTTGGAAAACCACACTCTGGATGTAAGTGTGCTTCCGGATAAAAAAAATATAGTCATAGAAGACAGGTATGGCATCGCCGTTTTAAATATCAAGTCGAACAAGATCATCGCAAGATGGAGTTTTGTGCAGGATAAGAATTGGAATTACCTTATCAGTACTTATTCCGGCATTACCTCTTTTACTTATAAAAATAAGGTATTCATAGCCTGGGGCGCTTCCGGATCAGGTAACCGTTCGGCGATTATGATAACATCATGGGATGGCTTTAACATTAGTAATGTCACAGGCATTAGCATAGACGCAATATCGCCGGCAAGTGTGGCCTTGCCCAACCAGGTTATCGGCAATATTGAGGATGGCAAACTTTATTTGTATGTTGTGTTAAATGGAAACAATCAATTATTAAAAATTGATTTTGACAGTAAAAAAATCGTGTATGCGGTACCGACAGGCGTGGCGCCTTATGGCTTATGTATTGTTGGCAACAAAGCTTATGTTACTAACTGGGCAGGCCCTGTAGTTACCGATACTATTCCTGAACACGCGGGTACACCGTGGGGTGGCGCATATACTGATCCGGTTACCGGCGCCACAAACCCGGGAAGTTTATCCATAATAAATAACGCAACCGGGAAACCCGAAAATGAATTGCAGCTTGGGTTACATCCCTCAGCTATCATAAAAAGTGCTGATGATAAATATGTATACATTACCAATGGTAACAGTGATTATGTAAGTGTAATAGATGTATTGAAAGAACAAAATATTGATTCCATATATACAGGGTTGTTTGAGCAACGATATCATTACTATGGAAGCAGCCCGGGTGCCTTGCTGATAGATTCCGGTACGGGAACGCTTTATGTTGCGAACGGAATGGATAATGCTGTTGCGGTTATTAAACTGGGGAAGAATGGCTTTTCCGGATCAAAAGGAAGCACAAAAATAACGGGATACATTCCCACGGCGGCTTATCCATCGGGCATCGAAATGGTTAATCAAAAACTATACATAACGAATTTAGAAGCGAGTGGATCGAGGGTTTTATCCAAAACTTTAGAATTCAAAAGTTCTTCCGGGCAGCCTCTCAAAGCATATACTATCCACAGGGAAATAGCCTCATTAA
>JBDTOV010000245.1:0-7542 GCA_039933035.1 Ginsengibacter sp.
GAAGCGATCGGGCAGGCAAGAGCATACCATTCCAAAGATTGGGGAACGCTCGTAGCAGCTACCAATCGACGCCCCCGTGGTTTTAACTGGGAGGACTGGGGAAGAATAGATGCCCTGGAAGTGTTGAATATTGCGAAAAATGAATTTCATCCTGATCCGGCGCATATTTATCTCACTGGTCATTCTATGGGTGGACATGGAACATGGTTTTTAGGAGCCACCTATCCTGGCAAATGGGCGGCTATTGGCGCCTGCTCCGGTTATCCCACACTAAAAGGCTATGGTTCGGCAGACGGCCTGGTTCCCGATAGCAGCAAATCTGCTACAGAACAAATGCTCCTCCGGGCGGGTAACCAAAGCGATGTATTGAAGCTGGCTCATAATTACAAGGCTTTGGGAGTGTATATTTTACATGGCGATTCAGATAAGGTGGTATCCGTAAATTATGCCAGGCAAATGAGAAAAGTGTTGGGAGATTTCCAGGCTGATTTTAGTTACTATGAATATCCGGGGGGAGAACATTGGTTTGGCGACCAGAGCGTGGATTGGAAGCCTCTTTTTGATTTTTTTAAATGGCATTCTTTGACTGCGGACAGCGCAGTTAATTCGATAGATTTTACAACTGCAAGCCCGGGAATTTCGGACAGTTATCGTTGGATCTCTATTCAGCAGCAGGATCATCCTTTACAATACAGCCATATTCAATTATTGAGAAACAGGTCAAAAAATACCATCAGCGGTAAAACAGAAAATATTCATCTATTGAAAATGTCGCTGATTGATTTTAAAGCCGGCACAGATGTGAATATTACATTGGATAATCATGCGCTTCATTACACAACAGGCAGCAGTAATGACAGTATTTTTCTTCTGCATGAAAACAATCAATGGATAATTGCGGGTACACCTTCGGGTTATGAGAAAGGTCCACAGCGATTTGGAACTTTTAAAGAAGCGTTTAATCATAAAATGGTCTTTGTGTACGGAACAAGTGGCAACAAAGAGGAGAATGAATGGAATGTTAATAAAGCAAAATATGATGCAGAAACATGGTATTACCGTGGCAATGGTGCGGTAGATATTATTCCTGATAAAGCGTATTCTTTAGAAAAATACCCGGGAAGAAATGTAATCATTTACGGGAACGCGAATTCGAATGCAGCCTGGAAAATTCTATTGGACGATTGCCCTATAACGGTGACGCGTAGTGGTATTAAGGTTGGGGATGACAGTTTCACCGGCGATGACCTCGGCGCCTACTTTGTATGGCCGATGAAAAATTCCCATGCAAATTCTATAGGTGTTATAGCCGGTTCTGGTATGAATGGGATGCATGCTGCCAACGCGAATCAATACTTTGCCGGTGCCAGTGGCTTCCCTGATTTCATGGTGTTTAGGTTGGGCATGTTACAAACAGGAGCGGATAGGGTTGAGGCAGCGGGATTCTTTAATAATAATTGGGAACTTATCCCCTCAGAAATGGTTAAAAATGATAATTGAATAATTGTTTAAGATAAGTTTTGCCAGGGCCTTTAGGCGGTGAAGTCAATAAATGCTTTATAAGTTTTAGCCCGATATCTCCTGGTAGTTTTTTGGCTAAAGCCTGAACAAAATTAAAAATAGCCGCGGCCTGAAGACCGTGGAAATAAGGAAGGAGCCTTCCACGCCAGTTCCTTTCTCAAACGGATTTGCTCACCTATTCCCGTAGGAAGTCGACCTTGCGTGTTGTCTTTAATAACTGGTCTTTGTGTTTTTACTTCTTACTTATTTTTAAGCGGATCGTTATCCTCCAGCAACTTTAGCACTTCATCCATTTTCAAATGCAGCCTCATCACCTCTGCCTGCGCCTTTAGATTTACCTGGTATTCTATTTCTGACCTCACCCGGTCCTGCTCTGCAAGACCCCGTTGGCTGGTGAGCACAAGAATGGTAAATAAAAAAGACGTGAGCGTAAGTATAAACCCCAGTATGAAAAAAGTTGGGGGATTGTCTGTAAAACTAACGCCGCTCTTGTGAAACTTTTGATAGTACCATGTATAAAAACCAATCCAACTGGCCAGGAAGATAACTGCAAAGATGAGAAATCGACTGCTGGATACAAGCCTGGCCGCTTTGTCAACGAATCTGCGAAACGATGCCGGTTGTTTAGGAGGAGCGTAAGTGCCTATTATATCCTGGCGCATATTCAGGGTAGTGGTACGCAGCCTGTCAACAATTATCGCAAGTAAAGTTCGCGAGAAATGGGGATGCTTGTCGAGATAACTGTAAAAAGTAGCCCTATCTATCGTAAGCAAAGTTGTCTCTTTTTCCGTTCGCACGTTAGCCGTATGCGGCCCACTGTCCAGCAATGATAGTTCCCCGAAAAAAGTTCCTTCACCCTGCATACCCAGCGTACGTTCGTTACCATCTTTATTAGTGTAACTAACGCGTACTTCACCTTTTTCAATCACATACAGTTTGTCTCCTGGTCCATCCATCCATAAGATAGCGGTATTGGGCGGATATTCTTCTGTTTCTAATTGTTGAAGTAAATCCTGTAATTCATCCGGGTTGAGTGTTGCGAAGAGTGGAATTTCTCTGAGCATTTCCGGCGTCATAAATTTTTTTTTGATGATATTGCACCTTACCTAAAAAGCAATTATTAAAGATAGCATATCAGTTGATTAAATGAAAAGAATGCTATCTTTTCGATTAAAGAATATCTTTTTAAAATAATTAGCCCCTCTCCTTACACGATTAGGGGACTTGAATTTTTTCAATCCTCCCTACTATCGCGCCACTCACATAAATTTTTCTCCATTCCTAATAAATTAGTAGTACTCCTAATGAATTAGTAGTACGTTTGCGTAAACTTATTTTTATGGTAAAACTTGCCAAACGGGAAGAGCAAATCATGCAGGTGTTTTGGGATCTAAACAAGGCATTTATACGGGATATTATTCCGCTGCTGCCTAACCCGAAACCGCATTATAACAGCGTGGCTACTATGGTAAAAATATTGGAAGAGAAAGGTTTCCTTGAGCGTGAAACACAAGGCAATATGCACGCTTATTTCCCGGTGATCACCAGGGAAGGTTATCAAAAATTTGCATTAAAGGATATTGTGAGCCAGTACTTCGATAACTCGTATCCGCGCATGCTGGCTTTTTTTGCAAAAGAACAAAAGCTATCAGAAAAGCAATTAACTGAAATAGTTGACATCATTAAAAAACAAAAAAAATGATACCCTATATATTGTACGCTTCACTTATTCTCACCGCCTGCCTTATTTTCTATAAGTTGCTTTTACAGAAAGAAACTTTTTTTCATCTCAACAGGTTTGTGCTGCTCTCCTGCATGATGCTTGCTTTTGTATTGCCTGTACTTCATGTACCGCAGCAAATGTCTTTTAGAAAAGCTCCGGCTCCTGAAAGTATCACTTCTTTAAAACCGGCTACTGACCAGGAAACTATTAGCCTGCCTGCAACAGCGGCTGTCCGTAATCCTGTTGTCGAAAATGCACAAAGGGAACCCGCTATCAACACGGCACAGGTGATGCACTGGCTTATGTACCTGTACTGGTTTGGGGTAGTCATCTTCGGCCTCAACTTTTTGATGCAGGCAGTGCTGTTATTGTATAAAGCTTATTCGCGGCCGGTAATCATTGATGGCCGTTTCCGCATTGTTGAAATAACAGGCGATAAAGCGCCCTGTTCTTTTGGCAACAACATATTTATTAACCCGGAAAAATATGACTGGGACACCTACAACCAGGTACTACTTCATGAAAAAATTCATATTGATCAAAAGCATACGCTTGACCTGCTGCTTGCAGAGATCGTTTTGATCTTCCAATGGTTCAATCCCTTTGCATGGATATGGAGAAGAGAACTGGAAAACAACCTGGAATTTTTCACGGATAACAAACTCCTGCAGCATAATGGCGTGGAAAAACAAAGCTACCAAATGAGCCTGCTTAAAGTGGCCGCGCCGCATTTCCCGCTAAGCCTTACTACAAACTATAACCAATCAACTCTTAAAAAAAGATTACTCATGATGAACTCAAAAAAATCTAACGTGCATACTATTTGGAAATACTTTTTCCTGTTGCCATTAATGGTGCTTTTTGTATGCCTCTTCAACGAACCGGTGGTTAAAAGCCAAAACGTTACCGTAAAACAAAATACAAAGTCCCGTCCTGTTGCCAGGGATGGTATAAAAACAGCAGGAAATTGGTTCGCCAATATAAAAGCCGATAAGATCAATATCCAGTTTAAAAATGAAGATGAGAATAACGACCATTCATCCAATGGTACCACTTTTTCTGTAAGTGAATTTAAAGACCTGCCAATAGGCAAAACAGGTTCTTTTAGCCTTACCCGTGAGGCTGGCACCATGAACTTCACCGGCAAGTTCGATGGAGATAAAGGCATGGGCGAATATAAATTTGCACCTGATATAACCTACAGCGATGATATGTACAAAGAAGGCATTGATATTTCAAAGGATGATGATGTATTGGTGTTCTTCGTTATAAATGTAAAACGTTCCTATGTGCAGATGCTGAAACAAAACGGATATACCGGCCTGGACAAAGACAAGATAATTCCACTGGCGGCACTGGATGTAAATGAGGCGTATATACAATCAATAAAGCAGGCAGGGTTTACCGATATTGGATTAGACAACCTGGTTCCATTCAAAGCCATGAATATTAATAAAGCCTATATAGATGAAATACGCAATGCAGGTTATAAAGACGTATCCCCCGATAAGATCATTACTCTGAAAGCGCAGGGTATAGACGGGAAGTATATTACCGATTACCGCGCCTCGGTTAATAATCCGAAGAATGATAAAAAGGAACCCGGCACACTAAATGAAAGCAGCTACAGCCTAAACTATGAGAAGAACAAAGAGAAGAATAAAAATAAAAACGTCAATGATGATGACGAGGAGTTGATCGCATTTAAAGCGCTGAACATCGACCAGGATTTTATCAATTCTTTTAAGGCAGTAGGTTACGATAACCTTTCAAGCGACGATCTTATTTCTATGAAGGCGCTCGGTGTAACGGCTGAATATGCAAAGAGCTTTACCAGCGCAGGCTATACTAACCTGAAGGCCGATGAACTGGTTTCTTTAAAATCACAGGACGTAACGCCATCTTTAATAAAACAATATAAAGACCTGGGCTTTACCGATATAAGCATCGATGATGTGATCGGGGCCAAAGCAACCGGTACCTCTCCTTCCTTCATAAAATCCATGCGGGATAAAGGCCACAATATGAAAAGCCTTGATAAATACATTGCATTAAAGACTGTGCTTGGGAACTGAGGAAGGGATAACTGTTGCTGGTGAGCATAAAATAAAATACTGCGTTCCAACCGGGCTCCAAAAGGTAGCCCGGCGTAAGCCAGCTCCGGTAACTATCTTCTTTTTTCCGAAAGCCCGGGCAATCAACTTTATTTCTCATCAAAATAACCAGGGGGAAATAATTCCTGGTTGTATTTTTTGGCGAGAGCTTCCATTTTTGATAGCCATGTTTCATTCATTTCCGGCATGGGTAAAAATTTACCATACTCAACAGGTTCCCCTGCTTCCAGGAAAAATTCCTCCAGGCCTGAAGGCACCACCATACATAAAATATGCGCTGTTTCGGCACCCTCATTTTTAAAGGAATGAATGGCTCCGCCCCGTGGAATACTTACTGTTGCTCCTTTACGGGCAATATAAGTTCCGGATGCAGACCTTACCACTATCTCTCCTTCCAGTATGTAAAAAGATTCCTGGAAGGTTGCGTGAGCATGCGGGCCAGGGCCGCCACCGGGTGGTATCAGCATATCAATGATCGCAAAAGCGCCATCGGTTTCCTTACCGGTCAATAGTAACCGGTAAGTATCTCCAACGACGGATATTTCCCGTCCTGACGTAGGATCTACCGTGATGATTTTTGTTGGCCTTGTCATTATATATTTTTAAAGTGAATAAATTAAGATATATGTATTTCATTGTCCATAGCAACAAGCTACTAGTTAACCAAATTCCAATTCACGTTCCTGCAACACCGTGCAGCGCAAGACATAACATCTACTCAGGCCAGTTGTGAACTTTCAGGCATTTATAATTTTAATACCGACAGTACTGTTGCCTGCACTAAATTAACTAATTGTAATGGGAGTGGAACGGGCTACCCGGAGTTTATCTGAAGCGGGTCCATATGAATCATTTGATCCTGGTAGTAACGGCCCATTATTTTTTCATCCATCACATGTTCGGATTGCCACAATTTGGTATTAATGACAAAGTTTCCATCTGTTAACTATAATTATATATTTACGTTAACGAAATGCTGATTATGATGAAGCGTACTGTTAAAATAAATTATTCCGTAATAAAAATTTACTTATCTTAACATCAAAATTTACTGGCACGATTGCTATAACCGCCGAAGATTTTCCCCTAACGTCATATAACATTTTTATATGGAACTTACTGGCAGGCATATGGTAAATGCAGCTTCATCAAAAATCTGGAGCATGCTCATGGATACCGATATGCTCGCTAAAATAGTCCCCGGTGTTTCCAGCCTGGAGAAGACAGGAGATAATTCATTCAAATCAATTCTTGAAATAAAACTCGGCCCCGTAAACAGCTCTTTCACCGGCAACCTTGAAATGGAAGAAATTACCGAACAAAAGGGGTTTGTCCTGAAATTGATGCAGAATAGTAAGATTGGCAATGCCAGTGGTGCTATTAAAATTAACCTATTGCCGGTAGATGCTGAAAAGACAGAAATCGCCTTTAATGGGGATGTTAAACTATCGGGACTGCTTGCAGGAATGGGACAAAGAGTGATGGGAAGTGTCGCAAATACGCTCACAAAAAAATTCTTTGCAAATTTAGAGAAAGAATTAAAAACCACGTGATGACACTATGACTACTAAAAACTATTATTCTTCTAAAAACAAAATTAATAAACCTTAAAAATAAATTCTATGAGCATAAAAATTCGTGTGAAGGTTAACGGTTTGGAGTACAACCATGAAGTGGAGCCACGATTGCTGTTGGTTTATTACCTGCGTGATGTGTTGCGTCTAACGGGCACGCATGTGGGCTGTGATACGAGCAGTTGCGGTGCCTGCACCATACATGTAAATGGTAAAGCTACCAAGAGCTGCACGCTGCTTGCTGTGCAGGCAGATGGTTGTGAAATAATTACCATTGAAGGCATGGCTCACGACGGCGAATTGCATCCACTGCAGGAAGCCTTTAAGGAATGCCATGGATTGCAATGCGGATTTTGTACGCCCGGTATTATAATGACTGCAGCCGATCTGCTGCAAAACAATCCCGGGCCAACGGAAGAAGAGATCCGCTATGCGCTGGAAGGCAATTTCTGCCGTTGTACGGGCTATCAAAATATTGTAAAATCAGTGCAGTACGCTGCCGATAAAATGAAAGAGGAGGCAATTGTATGAGTACCACAAATGGACTGATCGGACAATCCGTTAAACGGGTTGAAGATAAAAGATTCATAACCGGCCATGGCAATTATGT
>JBDTOV010000246.1:0-7481 GCA_039933035.1 Ginsengibacter sp.
AATAATTAATGATAAACTCTTTGTTTTTGTTTTGCTGTTCCATAAAATAATTTTTATTAAAGCTATATGCAACAGTAGCCTTTAGGTTATCGCATTTGTTGCAATTACTTGTTCGTTTGTTGCATCTCTTTTTGACCGTAAAAAATGCGAAGGTTTCATCCCGTATTTTTCACTGAATACTTTGGTGAAATTGCTTGGCGAATTAAACCCTGTTTGAAAAGCTACTTCACTTATTGATAACGCTGAATTTTCTAATAACTCTTTGGCTTTCTCCAGCCGCAATGTTTTAATATAATAACCAGGTGAATTTCCGGTTGCCGATTTTAATCGCCTTAACAATTGTGCCCTGCTCATTGCCATGGCGCTGCTTAACGCATTGGCATCAAATTGTTCGTTCGCCAAATTTTTTAAAATACAATAATTAATATTGGTAAGGAAGGCTGCTTCTTTTGGATTTGTTTCTGCCAGTCTTGCAACAGGATTATTTAATTTAGCAAAATGCGATTTTATCCCATTAACAATGGTTATATAATTCCATAAAGCGCCGTTCATTGAGTCCTGTTTAACTATATCGGCTGATGCAGTATTTGACAGGCAATAACATACTTCAAAAGTAGTTTCTTTGGCGGTGGAGGAAAATAATGTAACAGGTAAAATACTTTTATTTACCAGGGCTGTTATCATTTTAAGATTTATACCTGTGTTTTTTATTTTTATTGAAACAAATTCAGCATCTTTTTTTTTAATTATTTCAGCATGTAAATAAAGAGTATTGTTATCAGGCATATAATTAATAATATCACTGATTAATTTGGAGAAGCCGGTTAATAATTCATTTGCCTCAAAATAACAGGGTATTTTATCTGTCTCCGTGGTGAAATTTAACGCAATATTCCTGTTGCCGGCAAAAGGCTGCAAAGCAAGGCAAAGATTTTTTAATAAAGGAATGATATCTGCAAATTCTTTTTTGTGCATAGATGCTCCGTTGTAATAAACTAAAATGCGCCTAAAAATTCATGTGCATACAACCCGGTTTTTTAACTGAACTCCACTATTGAAAGACTTTACAGCCAGATCAAAAATATATAAATTGTTTCAATAAGTGATTTGCCCTGGTTCGTGTGTACACGAAACAATTTTTGGAACTATTTGAAGTATACACCCGGAAGGTTATTTTCTTACAATTAAATTGAGTAATTTTTTATCCAGTTTGTGTCCGTACCAGTCCTGGTAATTAACATCAGATCTGTTGGAATCAAGTATCCCAAAATCGCCAATAAAATTCCATAGTGCGATACCAATGTTGTTTGAAAAAAGTATGTCGGTAACATCAGTGAACCATGCTATAAAAACATCATGCGGTGTTCTTCGCCATGCCCCTCCTTCGCCACAATGCACACCGACACCTTGTTTCATTAGATCAATCCATGGCTTGTAAAATTCTTCCAGCATTTGTTTGCTTAAATATTGGTCGCCCACCTGTCCCGGCCATTTTGGTTCCGGCAAATTTGTTGTGTCTTTGTTCGCCCATGGGGCTTTGTAATGAGATATTTGGTGGGGATTATATGCCCGGCAACTTTGAGCAATATTTAAATCTGCCAGTTCCGGAATAACGAGGCTTCCGCCATTATTACCATCGGCAATTACCAAAGCGTCCTTTTTTTCTTTTCTTATGGCATCCATTGCTCCCTGCGCTACCTTACGATATACATCGCCCGGCACTGGTCCGCGGCGTGAATGCTGGTCGTTCATATCGTCTCTCATACCAGGCTCATTCACTAAATCAAAACTCACCAGTTTGTTAGAAATATTTTTATATCGCTTTGCCCACATGTTCCAATGAAAATAAAAAGCATTTTGCGCAGCGTCATCTCTCCATAAATTAAAGGGCTCATTAAAACCCGCATTCACACAATACCCCGGGGCCCTGTGAAGATTAATGCTGGTATGGAGTCCATATTTATGTGCCATCTGAACAAGGTTGTCAATATCATCTACCGCTGCTTCATTTATTTTATAAACATCATCTGCCGAAATATTTTTAGTACGATCAATGTTTAAGTAACATGGGTAAGCCAGGGGAATGCGTATAAAATCAAAGCCCCAGTCACGCATCCATTTAAAATGATCTTCTTTAGTTGGGTGATGGTTATGTGCAGGATCAGGCGAATAAAAATCAAGCAGGTTAAATCCGCGCCAGTCAGGCAAAAGATTTTTAGGTTTCCTGTCGAATGCAAATGAGGTACCAGTCGTCAAAGCAATTGTTGTAAGACCGGTGTTTTTAATAAATGATCGGCGAAGCATATCTTATATTATTTGGGAGTAACAAAATTGTATTGTTAGCAAGGTAATATTTTATCAGTTTGATAAATTCATAAATAATCGTGCAAATTTCCCCCGAACAGGTGCAAAAAATAAATGGGGGAGCATCAAAAAATAAATGCTGGTTTTCCAGCCGACCCAGCGGCAGTAAGTTTACAATACAGCATTCATTTTTCACTGTTACAAAACAACATCATTATGTCAAATGTAAAATTCACCGGGGTCAATATTGCTGCAGCGCTGCTGATCCTTGGTTTCTTCTTTCCCTGGGTTTCTATAATGGGCAGTGCATCCATGTCCGGCTTTTCAATCGTTAGCACCGGCATATCCCCGGGTATGCTCAGTATTTTTGTACAAGGCCTGGACAGGCTGCTGATGGTACTTATCCTGGTAATGCCGATGAGCGGCGCGCTCATCCTGTATCAAAATATGTCGGGGAATAAAAAATTTAACCGGTTCTATAAACCTGCACATTTTATTCCTGCCGTCATACTTGTTGCCGGATTGATACTATTGCATTTTAAGATGAAGCCGGACGTAGCCGCTGACAGCTTTGGCGGTTACGACCCCACGGGGAGCATGTCACGATCATTCAGCAATCTTTCACCGGGCCTCTTCGATATCATGGGTTTTGGTGTATATCTTTGCCTGGCCGCCTCCATATATCTACTACTGGTAAGCATGGGCAAAGTGAAAGACAAGGAATATTACAAGCCAACAATCACTGCGGCAAATACCAACACCGTTTCAGCAGTTGATACCCCAGCAAAGGAAGCCGAAAAAATATAAGACCGGTTTGGTAAACTACATGGCTATGGCCATAGCCAACTAAAAGACCTTTATTTCCGCCCCGAATGTTTTGAAATAAACCGGGGGCGGAATTTTTTTTCATGGTCGTACACATATTATCTTCTTTTTCGCGTCATTATACAGGTTTACTGTTTGCTCAATAATGCGAGGTGTACAGCATCCTTGTTGTAGCGCTTTTTAACGAGATGAAATACAGCATTAAATCAGCACCTATCCAAATTGATACAACTGATTTTTGGGTCCATTTACATGTTTTGCTCCTAATTGCGAACCGCATCCATTAATGATGATAATGAAACAGGTAGGTGATCTCGTAGAACCTGTTCACTGCAATCGGCTTAAGCCGGCAATCTGCGTGAGGGTACCACAGCAACTCCCGAGGTAAATTTGTTTTGATTGAAACTATTGAAATTATCGATTGA
Organism: Ginsengibacter sp.; assembly: GCA_039933035.1. Taxonomy (GTDB): domain Bacteria; phylum Bacteroidota; class Bacteroidia; order Chitinophagales; family Chitinophagaceae; genus Ginsengibacter. Next base: position 3,555 of record JBDTOV010000246.1, read on the forward strand.
CATGATAATAATATCTGTACATTTAAGTACCGATTGGAACGGCATCTATCGTATAACCATAAGATGATGCAATCCCTGGCATGAAGATATTAGTACAATTTTATCCATTCAAAATAAAAAATTACATGAAAAGAAAAACATTCATTCAATCAGGAGCGATTGCCACAGCAAGCTTACTCCTGGGGCGTTCAGCTATGGCAGGATTATTAGCAGGCAATAAGGTTGTCACCCCTATCGGACTTCAACTATATACCCTCGGCGATCTGATGACAACCGATACCAAGGGCACATTACAAAAGTTGGCCGCTATCGGCTATAAAGAACTGGAAAGTGCGGGCTCTCAAAAAGGAAATTTTTATGGTTACCAACCGAAGGAACTAGCGGCCATGATAAAAGATGCCGGTATGACGTGGCGTTCAGCCCATGTGGGCGGGGCAGCTTTTACCCCGGAACAGTTTATGAAAACGGCTAAAACGGCGGAAGATACCGCAAGAGTACAGAAGATGATAGATCGTTTTAAAAATGCCCCAAAATCACTTAACCTGCAGGAAAATTACCAGGAGCTTGCCGATGCTGCAGCCGAAGGCGGACTCAGTTATTTGGTATGTTCCAGCATACCGGTAAAGTCTATGGATGAAATTAAAACAGCCGTAGAGGTATTCAATAAATCAGGAGACGCCTGTAAAAAAGTGGGCATTCAATTCGCGTACCACAACCATACCACGGAGTTCGATGAAGTGGAAGGGCACCGGCCATTTGATTATATTCTTGCCAACACAGACAAAGATTTAGTGAAGATGGAATTAGACCTCGCCTGGGCAACCAAAGCAAAACAGGATCCGGTAGCCTTGTTCAAAATGCACCCGGGACGTTTTCCGCTTTGGCACGTAAAAGATCTCAATAAAACCACCATGAATCCGGCGGAAGTAGGTTCAGGCATTGTAGATTTTAAACGGATTTTTGATAATGCCAAAGAATCGGGGATGAAATATTTTTTTGTGGAACAGGATGGTGCTCCGCAGCCAATACAAAATGTTACCAATAGTTATAACTATTTGAAAAAACTGTTGGATTAACAATTCGTGTTTGTTTGTTGCAATTATTTACAGCGCCACCTTGTTTTGTATGCATCTGCCCATGCCGTATCATCGAAGACAATATGGGCTTCTTTCCTGGAAGTTACCATCGATATTCATTTTTAGAAATTGAATGGAGAAGTTCAAACATTCGTATATATTTTAGCTGCTTGCAAGGCAAACCAACACTTTCTGACTATGACAAAAAATATTCCCTTTTTAATCACTGCAACATTTTTTTTATTATCATTATCTGCTCAAACAACAAAACAAATAGAAAAAGAGTGTAGAATTTCAAGTGGTTTGGACATCGCAGGCTCAACAAAACATACTAAATCAACTGGCCGAGACTATTGGCTGCAACTTGATTACAAATTTTTGAGAAATGTTTCAATAGCTACAGAGTTTGAGAATATTGCCTACAAGCAGCCAGGTTATTATGAAAATTTGCCCATACATCCGAATGAAATAAAGGTGGTTAACAATAACTTTTCTTTATTGTTGAAATACCACTTTGCGACAAAGTCAAAAATGAAATTTACAATTGCAAGTGGATGGACATACAGCATACTAACAGACGATTATTATATATTGGAAAGTGGCGCTGGTAATGGCGGAACAGATTTGAATTACTTAAGAAATGTTTCAGCTTTTTGCGATTATAGAATTCCTTTTTTAGCTGAAATTCAATATCCATTTTCGAAAAATTTAAATGTTGAGGCAAGAATAAAATATAATTTAAATCCCCAGAATGGAAATACATATTCTGTCGGACCTGGATTAAGTTTAAAATTATAATGTCGAACGAACATTAAAGCACACAAGATTCAGTTTTATGCAAGCGTGTCTTAGGTAATAACAATGAGCTTTAGTGCATGTTTCGCCTACAGTTCCAACTTGCGGAATTCTTTTGAGCGATAGGAATAACAATGAACTTTTAATTATAAATTTGGCAATAGTTATTGACAGGCACAATTCTAATACCACGCCTGCATAAAGCCGTGGACGGTTTCCTGTAAATTACAGGCACCACATAAACAACAATTGACTTTTAGACAACATATCGCAAAATTTGTGACAGGAAACGCAACAATAAGCCAGCTTCCTGACATCGCCATTGTTGGGCTTGAAGAAGGGTTAGACAGCCCGTCACTTTGGATCTTAGCAGGACTGAACAAAAACGAAAACCCATTTCAAGTTGACGATTATTTTCGTAGAACGCTTCAAGAACTAAACATAAAGCTTCCAGACAAACGACAAGCAGCAATTGAGTTTGGAATTGCAATTGCAGAGCAAATAATAGCAGGCAAAATAGACTTGATCATTGGCACAAAGCAAATTATTGACAAGGCTATTCACAACTACGACTTTTTTTCGGAGACTGAGAATTATTGTTATGACAGTATTGGTTTTGAAACAGTTTATGGAGTCTATTACAACTATGAAGACCTGGTATATGCGGATCATCCGTGGCAGGTAGATAAAACTAATGAAGAATTATTGACAGAGGTGAAAGCTGAACTTCTGGAGGAATTAAGAAAATGGATTGAAAAGTATAAAAACGGTGCATAACAATTGTATCCTATGCTAGTCGGGCAGACGTGATAACAATAAGCTGTAGTGCTAATTTCAGCTATAGTTCCCAGTTTGCTAAATTCTATTAAGCCATAGTAATAAAAATGAAAATAAATTATAAATCTGGCAAACGGTATCGGCTGACCGAACTCTAATTTCCGCCCTGCGTAAATCCGTACCCCTGGTGGCAAGCATGAATTATAAATCGGACTTACCAAATGACCATAATTGAAACTTCACAATTAACTATTGAACAAAAAAAAGTTATATATCGGCTATGGAATAACGAATACCCGGAAAAATTAGCCTTTAAAGCTATTAGCGATTTAGAGAATTACGTAAACTCATTATCGGAAGTAAGATGTTTTTTTTACAAAATGATTTAGAAATTATTGAAGGCCGGGCAATGAAATTCGTAAGGGAAAAAGAAACCTGGTTTACCATAACTATTGATAGCAGCGTACAAGGCCAGGGAAAAGGATCTCAACTTTTAAATAAATTAAAAGAGCATGAACAAAGCTTGAATGGATGGGTAATTGATCATGATAGTGAAATCAAACAAAGCGGAGAAATATATAATTCACCACTACCCTTTTATTTAAAAAATGATTTTTTAGTTTACCCCGAAATAAGGTTAGAAATACCAATTCTGTCAGCTGCAAAAATAACCTGGCAACCAAAATAACCGAGCCTGCTACCAACAAAGCGGACTTTCTTTATTTAGCTTTTGTACATATTTTTATTTACAGTTTTTCGCATGGATTAACGTTGCGGGCTGAACGATAAATATGACAGCACAGCAGCAAGACCTGGCTATAGCGGTTATTTTAACAAACAACTCAAATTTGAAAAAATAAAATTGACGATGATACAATTCAAAACAACCATATTGCAATTGGGCAATAATACCGGCATTGAACTGCCGGAAAAGATTTTGGAACAATTGGGCAGTAGTAAAAGGCCTTTGGTTATCGTTTCACTAAATAATTACGTTTATCGAAGTGCAGTTGCAAAAATGGGAGACAAGTACTCAATCTGCTGTAATGGTAAAAGCTGTTCTTGGATATAATGTCTTTTCCATAGTCAGTATCCCTTCTCTATTAGAATATACTACCAGGTATTGAAAGCCCCGTTCGTAAATTGTGGCCGCAAAATAATCGGCGGGGTTACAAATATGTTTCCTTTATATTACCCGCGAAGGACCGCCAGGCAATAAATCTTCAAATCAATCCCCAGCATCATTGTATCCATCCGTTATTTTTCATCCAGTATTTTA
>JBDTOV010000247.1:0-7400 GCA_039933035.1 Ginsengibacter sp.
TAGATACCCAGGCCCGTTTTTAATCCGTACCCTATGAAAACTGTTGTGAAGTTAGTAATTTATTTTTAACAAATCAACAACAATTTTTACTTATGGAGGGTAATGCTGCGTGTAACTCCGTTTATTGTAATGGTAGCCTCGTTATCACAGCTTCCATCACCATAATCGAGTACTGCCATATTGCTATTTCTTGTAATATTTACTGTCCCTTTGACTTTCCATGCACAAGTGAACCTCTTTACTAACGGATCAATAATTTCCGCAGTCCATGCATTACCATCCGAGTTGGAACCGGTAGCATTACCGGTGATCTCAAATTTGTCATCTAAGGGATACAAGGGTGTGCCATTACCATCTACCTGTGTGTGAATCTTTGTGCTGCTCCACATTCTCCAATGTCCGCTGCTGGTATTGGTGATTTTTCCTTCAATAACTTTTACAGTCCATTGCTTTTTATTCGATAAGCTGGTATTTTGGACAGTGTGTGTTCCTTCGATTTTAAAACTGTCAACCGAATAATCCAAGAACGTTGTGGAAGTGGTGCTACCCGTAGCAGACATGGGTCCCGTATAAATAGTTACCATCTTCCCTTTGCGCAATTTGCCATCTTTCCCCAGGCAACCGCTAGTGCCAAAATCAATTGTTATTGTTTTCGGAAATTGGTGCGCAATGTGTGGCACAACCGTCACTGTAAAGCAACGGGAAGATGCAGAATCAGGAGTGTTGGCAGGCGTGCCATCAGGATTTGTGGTGTTACTGTAAATAACCCCAACGCCGGCCCCAATGCCTACGTCTTCTCCGGCATCGGATGCCTGAACCCCCATGCTAATATTGAATACATCGTCATATAGCGCTTCTGCAACCGCATCGCTTTGGGCTGCATTCATTGTGGCGGCTTCTGCAGGAGTATCTGCTGCCGGTGCCACTGAATTATCTTTTTTGCAGGACGAGAATGTGACCATGCCGGCAACCAAAAGCAGCATTGATAATTTTGAAATTTGATTTACTTGTTTCATACGTGATAAGATTAAGGTGAATATTTTTTAAAACAGAGGTATGACGGAGGTTGCATGAACAAGTTTAATAATGCGTTAAATATTTTTCATTTTCTTTGCGATATGAAATTGATAGACACACATACGCATTTGTATCTAAAAGAATTTTCTGCAGATATTGATGAAGTAATACAACGGGGCGAAGCCGAAGGTGTGATTGCATTTTATCTTCCGGCTATTGACAGCACGCAAACTGCTGCAATGTCGGAGCTTGAAAAAAGATTTCCGGGCAAATGTATTGCCATGGCCGGACTGCATCCATGTTCAGTAAAAGGAAATTATAAGGAAGAACTTGACATAGTGAATAAACTTTTGCAGCAAAGAAAATCCGCAGCTATTGGAGAAACAGGACTTGATTTTTACTGGGACACTTCGTTTATGAAAGAACAATACGAAAGCCTGCATATGCAGGCAGAATGGGCATTACAATATAATTTACCTCTGGTACTTCACACCCGTGACGCCATGCAGGAAACCATTGATGTAGTGAAGCAATATAGGGGCAGCGGATTACGGGGAATTTTTCATTGCTTTAGTGGAACATTGCAACATGCGAAAGATATAACTGATGAAGGTTTCTTTCTTGGAATCGGGGGCGTGATCACTTTCAAAAATTCGGGATTGGGCGAAATAGTGAAAGAGGTAGATCTTGGTAATATTGTATTGGAAACGGATGCTCCTTACTTAACTCCTGTTCCGTTCAGGGGCAAAAGGAATGAGAGCAGTTATTTAAAATATATAGTAGCAAAAATTGCAAAGATAAAAAATATTTCTGTTGAAGAGGTAGCAGAACAAACTACAAGAAATGCAGAAAAAATTTATGGAGAAATGAAATTATAAAATCGATTTCATTTTTTGGCAATCAAAATAGCCTGAAAAAAATTATTGAACTGTTATAGTAGCTGCAATAGGTTTCGCTGCACCAAGTTCTTCACTGCGTTTGGAGGGAGATGAGCCTCCAATCATTATCGTCACTTTACCGGGCATCGCAACGCTTTCCCCTTCATCATTTACCAATGATAGCATTTCCGGGGTAAGCGTAAATTTTACAACCGTTGATGTGCCGGCTGCAAGGGAAATTCTTTTAAATTCTTTTAAAGAATATGACGGTATTTCTGTACCGGTTTTTTCATGTGAAAGGTATAATTGCATTACTTCATCTCCGCCAACTTTTCCCCTATTCGTTACCGTTACCTCGGCATGTATTGATGCATTTGTACTGATGTTTGTTTTAGATAATTTGAGTTTGCCATAAGTAAATTTTGTATAACTCAACCCAAAACCAAAAGGATATAACGGAACGCCTTTAAAATAACGGTATGTCCTGTTTTGCATGGAATAATCTTCAAATGCGGGAAGGTCTGAATCGCTTTTATAAAATGTCACAGGCAATCTTCCTGAAGGGCTATAATCACCAAATAATACATCAGCAACGGCAGTTCCCGCAGCCTGCCCGCCATACCATGCATTGACAATGCCCGGAATATTTTCTTCTTCCCACGGAATGGAGACAGCACTGCCGGTCATCATCACAAAAATCACTGGTTTGCCGGTGGCTTCCAGGGCTTTCAAAAACTCGGTTTGTACTGCTGGTAAAAGAATGCTGGTCCTGTCGCCACCGCTGAATCCGGGAACATGCACTTTCATTTCTTCTCCCTCCAGCCTGGGTGAAATTCCGCCAACATAAATAATTACATCTGCATCTTTAACGCTGTCTATCAGTTTTGAAAAATCCTGTGGTTCTGTTGATACAAAATCTGTAGCTCTCGAATAGAATACTTCAGCATTCTTAATCTTGTCTTTTATTCCCTGCAAGACAGTGGTTACAACAGAAGGCTGGCCATTATAATTTCCTAATTGCGTATCGGCATTATCCGCATTGGGTCCCAGTACAGCAATGTGTTTAATGTTTTTACCAAGAGGCAATATATTATTTTTCGCGCCTTTCGGAACGGCGTTGCGAAGCAACACAATAGATTCTCTTGCCATTTTTAATGCATGGTCTTTATGCGGCTTGCTTTCTAAATCTGTGATCGGGATTTGCGCATATTTAACCATACTAACGGGATCAAACATACCAAGCCTGAACCGGATTGTAAATAATCTCTTTAAAGAAACGTCTATATCCTTTTCCGTTAGTTTGCTATCCTTCACAGCCTGGATTAATGTTTTATAAGTGTGATTTCCACATTCAACATCGGTTCCATGTAAAACTGCATCCGTTGCGGAACTTTCTGGATCAGGAAACATCTTATGCGTTTGATAAAAATCATCTATGGCTCCGCAATCTGATGTAACATAACCTGTAAAATGCCATTGATTTCGTAAAATATCAACCATGAGTTTATCATTGCCACAGCAAGGCTGGCCTGCATAAGCATTGTAGGCACACATAACGCCTGCAACCTTTGCATGTATCACCAGTTGTTTAAACGCGGGTAAATAAGTATCCCAAAGATCATGATCGCTGATATTTACATCGAACACGTGCCGGGATGATTCAGGTCCGCTATGAATTGCATAATGTTTGGCGCAAGCAGCAGCTCTTAAATATTTTGGATCATCGCCTTGCAAACCTGCCACAAATGCTTTGGCAATACTGGCTGTGAGAAAGGGATCTTCGCCATAAGTTTCCTGGCCGCGCCCCCATCTTGGATCGCGAAAAATATTAATGTTTGGTGTCCAGTAAGTTAAGCCTGTATACCTGCTGTAATCCTTTTTACTAAGACTTTCATTATGGATTGCTCTTCCTTCATCAGAAGTATAATCACCCATTGTTTTCATGGCGTTCACATCGAAAGTCGCCGCCATTCCAATTGCCTGCGGGTAGGATGTGGTATGGTACTTCGTTCTCGCCACACCATGTAAACATTCATTCCACCAATCGTAAGGAGGAATACCTAAGCGCTCAATCGCCGGCGTTGCGTTAAGCATCTGGCTTACTTTTTCTTCAAGCGTTAATCTTGAAACAAGGTCATTTACCCGCGTCTCAATTGATAAAGAAGGGTTTTGAAACGGGTGAGCATATTTTTTTTGTGCAAATGTTGACGAAGTAAACGCCGCATACATGATCAGGCAGAAAAGAATCTTTTTCATAATTGATATTTATTTTTTGCTTGTTTATGCCATGGGCTTCTGACTAAAAGAGACAAAAAAGAGGCTATTTTTATTCTTGTTAATACTATTTTGCAATACCTAACGGTGAGAAGTAAGCGAAGATAGATATAACGATTACCACGACTATTAAAGAAAGAATTACATCCCATTTGTTCCAACTCGCACGGCTTGCTGCTTTATCTGCTGCAACGGTGGTTGCGAATGTCAACCCGTTTATTTGCTCCTCGTTAGGTTTCGCAGTAAGCAGGCTTATGATGACCATTAAAGCAATTGAAAACAGGAACAATAAAATACAGAAATAGAGAAAATTGATAGTTGCGAAATCATGTAGCAAACCTGTTAAATCGTTTTGAAATAATTCTAATGTTAATTTTATTATGCCAATTATAAAACCAACAACCATTCCCGTAAGTGCTCCTTTTCCGTTAATGCGTTTAAAGAATACACCCAGCAAAAAAACGGCTGCAATAGGAGGCGCCAAATAAGACTGAACGCTTTGCAGGTATTGGTATAACGTACCGGATATCCTGCTCATGAGTGGAATCCAGGCCATGCCAAGCAATACAACCACACCCGTGGCAATACGCCCGACTTTTACCAACTCTTTACCACTGGCTTCAGGTTTCATTTTTTGATATATATCCATGGTAAATAAGGTAGAGCATGCGTTATAAACCGAAGCCAGTGAACTCATCAATGCAGCCAGTAAGCCGCCAGCCAGTAAACCTCTTAGTCCCAGCGGCATAAGGGCTTTTACCAAAGTGGGGAAAGCGGCATCATTATCGGTTAAGGTTAGTTTTCCCTGGTTAACCAACGCCAATGCAATCAAACCCGGTACCAGGAAAATAAAGAAGGGAAACAGTTTTAAATAGGCGGCAAATATAGTTCCTCTTCTTGCTTGCTTTTCATCCCGAGCGGCTAAGCACCGTTGCACGATATGCTGGTCGGTACACCAATACCAGATACCCACAATGGGCGCTGCAAATGTTATCCCCAGCCAGGGAAAATCGGGGTCGCTCAAAGGACGGAACATATTTAATTTTTCTTTCGGCACTGAATTTATCAGGCCATGCCAGCCACCTACTTTATCCAGCCCGATAAATAATAACACAGCCGAACCAAACATTAGTACAAACGCCTGTATGGCTTCGGTGTACATAACAGTATGTAAGCCGCCAAGAATTGTATAGATGCCGGTAACGATTACAAGAATAATAGCCCCGGTCCAGAAATTTACACCCAGGAAAGAATTGAATACGAGTGCCCCGGCGAAAATGGTTACGGATGCCTTCGCAATTACATAGCTTAAGAGTTGTATAATGGATAACAATCTCCTGGATTGTGCATTGAATCGCCTTTCCAAAAACTCGGGCATTGTGTACACCATACTTCGCATATAGAAAGGAACAAAGAGCCACCCCAGGACAAGAACGATCCACGAATGCATTTCGTAATGGCCCATTACCAGGCCGGAGGTGGCGCCGGTACCGGCAAGGCCCACAATGTGTTCTGATCCTACGTTTGATGCGAGTATCGATGCTCCTATTACCCACCATCCAAGATTACGGTTGGCTAAAAAATAATCTGAAGGCGATGCTTTACTTTTTCTTATTGACCACACTGAAACGCCGGCGATAATAAGAAGGTAAAGAATTACAAAAAGTAAATCAATCGTTCCAAGAAAATGCATGATGGTAAATTTTATGTATCAAAAAATGTTCAGATAAAGTTATTAATGATATTTTCCATGTACTCCTGCCGGCCACTTTTTATTTCGGGTTCGCCATTATCAATAGCAAAGTTTTTCAAGTCTTCCAGCGATAATTTTCCTTCTTCAAATTCTTTTCCTTTGCCGCTATCGAAAGATGCATAACGCTCTGTTCTTATTTTTTTATAATCAGATGTATTTAAAATGTTATCCGCGGTAATCAGTGCTCTTGCAAATGCATCCATTCCGCCAATATGTGCGTGAAAAAGATCGGCCGGGTCAGTGGAGTTTCTCCTGATCTTAGCATCAAAATTTATTCCGCCGCCTTTGAGGCCGCCGGCTTCGAGTACGACAAGCATTGCCTCCGTTAGTTCATTGATGTTATTGGGAAATTGGTCTGTATCCCAACCATTTTGATAGTCGCCGCGGTTGGCGTCCATGCTTCCTAACAGTCCCGCATCGGCGGCTACCTGCAGTTCATGGGTGAAAGTATGCCCGGCAAGGGTAGCATGATTTACCTCAATATTTAATTTAAAATCATCCATCAAATCATATTGTCTTAAAAAGCTGATAACGGTTGCAGCATCATAATCGTATTGATGCTTGGTGGGTTCGCAGGGTTTAGGCTCAATAAAAAATGTTCCTTTAAAACCATGGTTTCTTGCATAATCTTTCGCTGTGTGTAAAAATTTGGCCAGATGTTCCTGTTCTCTTTTCATGTTAGTGTTCAGCAAACTCATGTAGCCTTCACGTCCTCCCCAGAAAACATAATTTTCCCCACCCAGTTCGATTGTCGCATCCAATGCGGCTTTCACCTGGGCACCTGCATGAGCCAGCACATGAAAATCCGGGTTGGTGGAAGCCCCATTCATATATCTTTTGGCAGAAAACAAATTGGCAGTGCCCCATAATAATTTTACGCCGCTATCCTGCTGTTTTTGTTTTGCATACGCAGTAATTGTCTGCAGTCTTTTTTCATTATCTGCAACATTATTGGTGTAATCCACCACGTCTACATCGTGAAAACAATAATAAGGCAAATTCATTTTTGTAATGAATTCAAACGCCGCATCCATTTTATCTTTTGCTCTTTCAACCGCGTCGGCTTTTTCATTCCAGGAAAATAAATGCGTTCCTTCGCCAAAAGGATCAGCACCAACGTTACAGAATGAGTGCCAGTAAGCACAGGCAAATTTTAAAAATTCTTTCATGGGTTTACCCCCAACAACTTTATTTTCATCGTACCAGCGAAATGCAAATGGATTATCGCTTTCCACTCCTTCATATTCAACTTGGGGAATGTTTGTAAAAAATTCTTTTGACCCGGTAATTACCTTCATATCTTTTGTTTTATTTTTTGGTTAAAATTTTTATTCACTTAAATATTTTTCCATTAATTTTTTCCAGTCCAAATAGAGATCGTCATATAATTTGGTGTGGGATGGTTCTACTTTCTTTAAGGGAGTAAACCGGCTGAATGCTTCATCAAAAGTTTTGTAGATACCTGCCCCGATACCGGC
>JBDTOV010000248.1:0-7357 GCA_039933035.1 Ginsengibacter sp.
CTCCCGTTTTTCGTAACCGCATACAAAGACTGTTCTGTAAATGGGCAGTCTTTTTTAATGAGCGCAACGCAAGTGAAAATCAATCTTGGATGGTAGTTTTATAAACGGATGATTTCACCTCTTCTGAGTTTCAACATTTTATGTTGTTTATTTACTATGATAATATCAGCCTTTCAGGCTTTTATCCAGGTTGCAGTTATGTAAGCGGAAACGTCTGCGGCTATTGAGTTGTAATTTTTTTTAGTTTCAATTTGTGTACTACAGATTTTAAAATATTGACGATAAGTGATTTTGTAATTGCGATAACTGGATTGCAATATTGTTCGAAGTGAATGTTAAAAAATGTAACATTTATCCAACTACAAATTAACTGAATGCTCTGAGAATCAAAAATTCTGTTTCGCTTCGTCCCCCCATGCTATTTACGATGTACCCTCTCACGTCAAACTTTTCAGATTTTAACTTTTGAAATGACATTAGCTGCCAGGTGTGTTAAAATACCGACGGGATGGAATTATTATAGACATAAATAGTTTGGTGTCAAATGCAAACCTTAAAGGGGTGACACATTTTCTTAAATGACATGGAAGGTTTGTCCATAATATCCTTTACGGCAGGGAAGTAATATACGCGAGCAAGGCTGTTCATCGCAAGGAGCATGCGATAGCGTTTGATCTACAGAAAAATGGCGGCAAACATTCGGGAAATACGATGGTGTTTTCCCTAAAAAAAGGCTGTTCCAAAATTTTTCTGCCAAAATATAACCAATTGTTGCAAAATTAAATATTAAATATTATTTTGTTATTCTCTAAAAGACAACCCCCTTATAACTTCATCTTACAGGCATTCCTGTTAGATGCGGGTACTCAATAACTCGTACTACTCTGTGATAAACAGGAGCGTACCGAAAACAATTATTAAATACATAAATTTTTACCTGCTTGCCATGATCGCCTGAGAATAATTCTTGTACACAACATTCAGTTATTGTTCACTTTAAAACAATCTGTCATGAAGAAATTTTTAACCACGTGCAATCTTGTAGCCTCTATGATTTTCTATGTCACAACTGAAAGTGCCGCGCAGGTGGCAGGAGATTTTCAAACCAGGAACGCGACAGGTAACTGGAGCGATTACAACGCCTGGAATATTTACAATGGCAGCCTATGGTTACCGGCTATCCCCGGCCAGCTACCCACGGCAACGACCAATGTTTTTATTCAGGCCGCCCAGATCATTGATGTGGATGATGCCAATGCGGTATGTAATAACCTTAATGTGGATGGTGCCACAACGAGTCAAGTGGCTTTTTCTATCGCCACTGGATTACTAAATATTAAAGGGGATATGAAACTGTCTTCCACGGGACACAATTGTTTTGGCACCTGGACAAATGGCGCCAAAATTGTTTTTTCCGGAACGGGTAACCAGGGCTTTAGCAACTTGTCAACTAACGCAATATTTGAAAATATAGAAGTTGATAAATTATCCGGCACACTTTCCACATCATCAAATCTTAGATTCGGTTCTTTTGTATTAACCAATGGCAATTTTACAGTGGGGGCCGGGGATGAGATACAAGGAATTTCAGGCACTTCTGTCATAAATATAAATGGGGGCACCTGGACGCAAACCAGTTCAACCACCAGGTTGTATAATGCTGCTTTGGGCAATACATCGCCGGTTGGTGCGGTTACCATTAATAGTGGCACGATGATCCTTTCAACGACCACGGGAACAGGCGGTTTTCAATTTTCATCATTGAATATTATCAATGGGGGCGTCCTTACACTACTGCCTTTTGGCTCCGGGGGACTTATCAATATAGGAACCTCAATACATGTTGATGCGACAAGCACTTTTAATACCGCGCTTCCGGTAACTCTTTTACCACCGTTGGTAACTTTTAGCGGTGTCGTAAATTATAACAATATGGGCGCTCAAACTATTACCCCGGTAACGTATGAATATTTAAAATTAAGTGGCAACGGTGCCAAAACGTTAGGGTCCGGAACAACAACGATACCTGCTAATGGTACGATTGACATGTCAGGAATAGCCACTTCTCCAACGCTTGTTGCAGGTGGCACGCTTAATGTTTCATCTTCCGGAACTAATTTAATGTATTCATCGGCAGGTACACAAACAGCCACAGCTAATGAATGGGATCCTAATTTTGAAAACATAACGATAAACAATGTGACAGGGGTAAATATGACCGGCCTTTCAAGAACAATTGTAGGATCGTTACACTTAACGAACGGAACTTTAAACATTGGGGCCGCAGGTGCTTTAACACTGGATGGTGCGGCATTAAACAGGACAAATGGTTATATTTCAGGAACGTCCACCAGCGATCTATCCATCATTGGCTCAACGGGCGGAATGGTTCTATTACCGCTTGCCGCCGATATCAAATTGCAAAATATAGTTATCGGTGGCACCCGGGAACTCCGGATGGATGGATCAAATAATATTAACCTTTATGGAACCTTTACTTTGGGTGCAAATGCAATTTATAATAACGGTGGTGAAAGCGATATTTACAAAGGAAACAGCAGCAACCCGTCAATTATAATTAATGGCAAATTTATTACAAAAGATATAGCGGGGTTTTATGCCAACAATGCCGCCATTGATAATGGTATCAACGTACCATTAATAAATGTTGCATCTGAAATTGAGTATGGCTTGTCGGGAGACCAGGCCGTTCAGGGTTCAACAGTTTCTTATTACCATGTTACTTTTTCCGGTAGCGGAACCAAAACCTTAGCCAGTGCCACAGCCCCCAGGGGAACCGTTTACATAACCGGTAATGCAATAGTTCAGGCCGGCATCCACACTTTTGGAGATAATGGTGTACCACCCCTTACCAATTTTGTTATGGACGGGGGCAGGTTAATCATGAGTGGCACCAATAATCCACAGCCTCACATGACCGGTGCGTACTCGGTAACAGGTGGTGTAATTGAATTCGCCTGTCCAAATTCCAGTGGGCAAACTATAAGAAATCAAACCTACTATGCGATTGAAGTTACCGGCGCTTATGTTGGCAATTCCTTAGGCAATATAAACCATGCACCCAATGGTTCGTTTACGGTTAAATCCGGGGCTTCATTTACCATCAATGCCGATCAGATAACGGGGACATCCGGTTCCCAAATAGTTACGGTAGAAGCCGACGCTTCATTTTTATGTGGCAATGCTGATGGCTTTTCCGGGGGAAACGGTTCCCCGGGGAACAGTACTTCAATCAAATCAGATATTGAAAACATTGTGCTGCAACCCGGTTCCACAGTAGATTACAGGAGAAATAACATTCAAAAAATAACTAACCAAACAGCATATCACCATTTATTCCTATCCGGCACCAACAAGAAGACAGCCCCGGCGGGTATCCTTACGGTGCTGGGCGATTTGACAAAATCGGGGAGCTGTACTTTTGCTCACAATGGCGGGACGGTACTGCTCAATGGTGCCGGCTCGCAAAGCTTTGCAGGCCTTACTTATAACAATCTTATTGTAAGTAACAATACCAAAACAACCGCCGGCAGCAGCACAATTATTGAAAGTATCACGATTAATGATGGCACCCAATTATCAATCAGCCCAACGGATAACATTACGCTTCAGTCCGATGCGACCAGCACCGCCCGCATCGGGCAATTGGGCGACGGTACCATTGAGTACAATACAACAGGCAAATTCGTAGTAGAGCGTTATATCAATACCGGTTCAGTTGCCGGCACCCATGGCAAATCGTGGCAGTTGCTCGCTGTACCTGTTACCACCGGCCAAACTATTAAAGAAGCCTGGCAGGAGGGGGCCACGGTAACCAATGTATCGTCACCGTTAGCGGGCTCTCCCGGTAATCCTAATGGCGGCTATGGTACCATGCTTACCAGTGATATAGCCAATGCAGCATCACAACCTTCACCGGGTTTTGATGCCTATACCCCATTGGGGCCTTCTATGAAAGTGTACAATGCTGCTGCTAATAATTACGATGGTGTGGCCAGCACACAAATCCCGTTATACAATCCAAAAGGGTATTTCATTTTAGTAAGGGGTGACCGGTCAGTGTATACTTATAACGCAACCGCAAAAGCCACGAGGTTGCGCAGCAAAGGACAATTGTTTACACCCACCCAACCTCCTCCTTCTACAACAGTTGGTGCTACTCAATTTGAATCGGTAGGAAATCCCTATGCATCTGCCATTGACATAAGGAGCCTTTCTTTAGGAAGTGGCATTAACAGTTCCCTGGTTGTGTGGGATCCCACCATCAGCGGCTCCTACGGACTGGGTGCTTTTCAAACATTGTACCTGGATGGCGATGGTACTAATAATGGCACCAATAATTATGTCAATTTACTTTCTTCAGCGGCTTATGGCACGGCAGGTACCGCTAATAATTATATTCAAAGCGGGCAGGGCTTTTTCATACAGGGGGTAAGCCCGGCAGGAGGTACCCTGGTCTTCAAAGAAAGTGATAAATCGGGAGGCAGCAATGCAATGTTACTCGTGCCGGAAGGCTCCGAAAATATGCCCCGGTTGCGCACCGGCTTATATGGTTTACAAGCAGGCGGGCACACCTCACTTATTGATGGAACGCTTATTCACTTTCATAAGGATTATACCAACGGTATTGATGCAATGGATGTGCGGAAAATGAACAATACTTCTGAAAACCTGTCCATACAATCGGGCGGAAAAAATATTGTCATAGAAAGGCGGGCGTTTGTTGAAGGACCCGATACAATTTTTTATAATCTCACCGGTGCAAGAATACAGTCATATCGTTTTGAATGTATTGCAAATGGCCTGGGAAGTATGGTGGACAAAGGGTTTATAGAAGATACCTACCTGCATACTAAAACACCTTTGAACCTGGACGGAATTACCCGGGTTGATTTTAATATTACGGGCGTCGCAGGTTCTTATGCACCCAACCGCTTCAGGATTATTTTTAGTTCCCGCGGAACGCCGCTGCCCATTACTTTTACTTCCCTAAAAGCCTACCGGCATAACGATCAAATCAACCTGGAATGGCAGGTAGAAAACGAACGGAACGTACAACAATACGAAGTGGAGCGATCAGGAAATGGTAACCTGTATACCAACATTGCTGTAAGGGAAGCTACCGGTAACAGAGACCTTTCAGCCAGTTACCAGTTAACGGATGAACATCCGTTGGCAGGGTTTAATTATTACCGGGTTAAAGGTGTTGATATAAACGGCCAGGTAACTTATACGGCCATAACAAAAGTGTTGATGGAGAAAGCCCGGCCTGATATTTTCGTGTGGCCTAATCCCGTTAGTAGTGGCACCATTAGCCTTCGCCTGCAAAATCAGCCGGCAGGAAAATATTCCGTTAGGTTACTGAATAAACAGGGGCAGGAAATGGCTACCAAACAAATCATGCATTACGAAGGCAGTGGTGACGAGGATATAACGCCAAATGCTACACTGGCACATGGCACCTATCAATTGGTGGTTACGAAGCCCGGTGGAAGTATACAAGTTATTACGGTAGTGTACTAATGTTGGGCATCTGCCATGTAAAGACAACAGCAACTGTAACCAAAAGGGCCAAACCTAACCCTATGAGCCTTTTCGAAATGATATAACATTACGCTATCATTTCGACGGCAGGAGAAATCTCCGGACTTGCCCGTGTTTTGAATGGACGTAAATTGGTTTAATTAAAGGAATCTACTCTAAAAGTCTTTGCCGGATAATAAACAAGGGTAAGCAACTTCTTAAATTTGAGGGACTTCACTGGTGTAAAGATGAAGGAGCGCTTGATTTTGTTAGTGTGCAAAGGCTGTAGCAACTGGTTAACAAGAAGGCCCAAACGTTTAGGTGTTGGCGTGGCCGGAAATCGTCGGCGCAAGTAAAATAAACAGGCATTTTTCTATCCAGGCATATACTAAGTAAGAGGAGTATTGCGTTATTAAATTATTAAAAGTCCTGTGTAAGTGATAACCTGTAAAATATCCAGCTAAAAATAGGTGGCTACTGCCTAAAAAGCTACAAGCCACCTTCCCCATAATATCCTCCACCATCCTAAAATCCAGCCATGAAAAAATCATCTACTTTACTATTAGCCTTTTTACTGGTCTCCATGTATGCCAGCAGTTTACCTACCGACGGTTATGTATCTACCAAAAGTCCCACGTCGGGTGAAATGATCAGGAGCAACCTCTATGTAGTAAGAGCTGATGGTACTGCTATATTACTGGATGGCGATCTGATACAATATGATCCCTATTACAGTAATGCGGTAGATGGTATGGATGCGAGGAAGATGAGCAATTTCTCAGAAAACCTCGGTATGCTCAGGGAAAGCACCACCCTCGTAATAGAAAGAAGGCAAACTATAGAAAGCAGGGATTCCATTTTTTATAAAATGTGGAACGTACATCATGAGTCCTATCAATTGGAATTTATTGCCAGTAACCTCGATCACCCCGGGCTTACCGGGTACCTCGAAGACAGTTATCTTCACACCAAAACGCCGATAAATCTAAATGGATCCAACTATATAAAATTTAATGTAACCAGTGATGCCGCATCCGGCGCGATGTATCGTTTCCGCATGATTTTTACAACGATGGTAGGAACGGTTTTACCGCTCACGTTTAACACAGTAAAATCATTCCTGGAGAACAGCGAGGTTACAGTGGAATGGCAAACTACTAATGAAAATAATATAACGAACTATGCCGTTGAAAAATCTGTTGATGGTAAAAGCTTTACCAAACTGGGCGATAGGGAAGCCAACAATATACCGGTGAATGCTTATAGCTATATTGATCCATACCCGGTAAACGGGGATAATTATTACCGCATCAGCAGCACGGATATCAACGGTGTGTCAACTTACAGCCAGGTGCTGAAAGTATTCAAGGCAATCGAAATGTCAACAATTAAAGTGTTTCCCAATCCCATTATTGATAATACCATCAATCTCCGGGTAGAAAATCAGCCCGCAGGAGTATATAAAATCAAACTGGTGAATAGTTCCGGGCAATCCGTTTTTACCAAAGAAATACAACTTCGGGGCGGAAGCAGTACGGAAAGTTTCAGGCCTGCACAGCATGTGCCCCCGGGCATCTATCACCTGGAAATTATCAAACCAGGAGGTGCCAAAACCAGTCTTAGTTTAATATATTAACCCGTGAACGGCAGCTTTTTAGTATCACCTGGACATTAATTCGAACAGGTTGATAAAATAACGTTCAAAATGTTGTAACGCCCGTAAATTTAATTACCTTAGCATTTATATATGCCTCTATGAAAAGAATTACAAAATGGTTGCTGATATTGGGTCTCGTAATAATTATTTTTACCT
>JBDTOV010000249.1:0-7336 GCA_039933035.1 Ginsengibacter sp.
ATTATAATTTCCGGTTGCGGGATAATTCCCCTGCTATTAATAAAGGTCTTGTAACTACTTTCCCCCTTGATCTGGATGACAAATTAAGAGATACCAATCCTGACATTGGCTGTTATGAAAAATAAATTTGTGATAAAATACTTCGAATTTTAGTACAGGCACGTTTATCTTTTTTATCTGAGAAAGAATTTTTAGAACCTTTTTGTTTTTTAGGAAAACTCTTATATCTTATAGTCTAAACGAAAAACTGATATAATGAATTTGTATCTTTATAAAAAAAAATAAAATGAAAACTTTATTTATTGCATGTGCATCCTTAATTTTTGCGTCGTTTATTGTACCGACGAAACCGGGTACTTCCGTTAAAACATCTATTTATGAATTTAAAGTAGATGGATTA
The DNA here is from genome assembly GCA_039933035.1 of Ginsengibacter sp. Taxonomy (GTDB): domain Bacteria; phylum Bacteroidota; class Bacteroidia; order Chitinophagales; family Chitinophagaceae; genus Ginsengibacter. The sequence goes on from JBDTOV010000249.1 coordinate 401, forward strand.
AGCGGGGGTACTATTGATTTCTCCGCTTTTAAAGGAAAAAAAATATTGATAGTAAACACGGCATCAAAATGTGGGTTTACGCCACAATATGAATACCTCGAAAAATTATATGAGCAATACAAAGATAAGCTGGTGATCGTTGGCTTTCCCGCCAATAATTTTGGGAGCCAGGAACCAGGAACCAATGATGAAATAAAAGCATTTTGTACCAAAAATTATGGTGTCACTTTCCCAATGGCAGCCAAGGTTTCAGTAAAAGGTGATGATATTGCCCCCATTTATAAGTGGCTCACCGAAAAATCAGAAAATGGTGTAATGGACGCAGATATCAAATGGAATTTCACCAAATTTTTACTGGATGAAAACGGCAACCTGGTAGCAAAATTTGATAGCAAAGTTGCGCCGCTGAGCGAAGACATCGTGAAATACTTAAAATAATTTTACCGGGTAACATGTCGCCTTTTCTGATAATTATTCATAATTCATCGGAAGGTATTTTTTTGGGCATATTAATATATTACCATGCTTTTTCAAAATGTTGTAGGCCACGAGGCTACAAAAAAACATTTAATTGACCTGGTCCAACACAACAGGTTGAGCCATGCCTTATTATTTTTGGGCAAAGAAGGTAGCGGATCTTTTGCCATGGCTTTGGCTTTTGCGCAGTACGTAGTTTGTAATTCAGCTAAAAGTATTACCACTTCGTCACCAGGATTATTTGGGGAAGACGATGCTATTGCTCATCCACAAAATTCAGGTGCCACGGATTCCTGCGGACATTGTCCATCCTGCATTAAAGCGGAACGATACATCCATCCTGATATCCATTTTTCATTTCCTGTTATTCCTAAAAAATCAGGTACGCCACCTGTAAGCAGTGATTATATGACTGAATGGAGGGAGTTTATTACTTCATATCCCTATGGAAATGTGTTTGACTGGCTCCAGTTTTTAGGTGCAGAAAACAAACAAGGGAACATAACTGCAGAAGAGTGCAACCAGGTAAATCATATACTAAGCCTTAAAGCTTTTGAAAGCCAATATAAAATTCTAATCATGTGGATGCCCGAATTTTTGGGCAACGTGGGCAATAAATTGCTAAAACTGATAGAGGAACCTCCACCGGACACACTTTTTATTTTTATAGCCGAAGATGAAAATGCAATTTTACCGACTATTTTATCCAGGACTCAATTAATAAAAATACCCCTGCTTACCAATGCTGATATTGAAGAAGCGTTAATAAGTTTCGCCGATGCTTCGCCGGAACGCGCAACACAAGTTGCCGGGGTAAGCGACGGAAATTATCGTGAAGCGCTTTTATTGGTACAACATGTGGAACAGGATTGGCAGGGACTTGTGAGAGAATGGCTCAACGTGATTGTAAAGAATAACACGGCTACGCAACTTAAATGGATCGATGAAATCAGCCAACTGGGACGTGAAAAGCAAAAACAATTTATCCGGTATTTTATTCATTTACTTGGTCAGGCTTTAAGAATACGATTTATAACTGAATCCGCTTCAGGGCAAACTCACCTGCATATTCCTGAAAATGAAAGAGATTTCTCTTTGCGGCTTAATAAAATGTGCAGCGCCGAAGCACAGGAAGCCATCATCAATGAACTGAATAAGGCAATTTTTTATATTGAGCGTAATGCTCATGCAAAAATGCTGTTCCATGCCCTTACCATCAGGCTATATCATATTATTAAGGATAATTCACTAATTTTGGTGAATTGAGGAAAATGAATTTTTGCAGATGTTTTATAAAAAATTTGAACTGACATTTCAGCAATAAGCAATTTCGTATATTAATTATCTTTTAAAATGCTTTTATAGTTTTACAAATGACCGGAAAGAGTTTTCGTCTCTTTAGCCAGTAAAATTATACCGAAGATTTTTTATGCCGTCTGCGCTGTAGCTCCATCTGCACTTTGTTTCATTTTCTATTATTACTTTTTGATCACATCTTTTTTTGAATTAAAAATATGAGTTGCACGAGTTGTAGTACTGGAAAACCTGGTGGCTGTAAAAGTAACGGTGGTTGCAGCACCGGCGGATGTAACCGCATGAATGTTCACGATTGGCTGGCTAATCTTCCTTTTAGTGATCCCGAAAGCAATTGCCGGATAATAGAAGTCTCCTTTAACCAGGGAAGCAGGAAAGATTTTTATAGGAACAATTCTCTGCAGGTTTTCGGGAAAGGTGATATTATTTCTGTGGAAGGAGTAAGTGGCTTTGATGTGGGAACGGTGAGTATTACCGGGGAGTTGGTTCGTTTACAGTTAAAAAAACGTGGATTAAAAGAAGATAGTTCAGAATTTAAAAGAGTATTAAGGTTTGCAACCGACAGTGATATCGCCAAATGGAAGGAAACTAAAGCCCGCGAACATGACGTGCTGATAAGAAGCAGGGCTATAGCAAGGCAATTAAAAGTCGATCTCAAAATGGCCGAAGTGGAAATTCAGGCGGACAGCAGGAAAGCAACATTTTTTTATATTGCTGATGACCGCGTTGATTTTCGCGAACTCATTAAAATATACGCATCAGAGTTTAAGGTAAAAGTAGAAATGAAGCAAATCGGCGCACGACAGGAAGCTGGCAAAGTAGGAGGCATCGGCAGTTGTGGTCGCGAATTATGTTGCAGCACCTGGCTTACCGATTTCAAAAGTGTAAATACCAATGCGGCACGTTATCAAAACCTAAGCATAAACCAAACAAAGCTCAGTGGTCAATGCGGCAGACTAAAATGCTGCCTTAACTATGAGTTAGATACTTACCTTGATGCGCTCCAGCACTTTCCAGATGATGCTGAGGTAATTGAATTAGCTAAAGGCAGGGCCTTTTTAATAAAAAAAGATATTTTCAGAAACCTGATGTGGTATTCGATGCATGATAGTACCCGGCATTATCCGCTCTCAATTGAAAGTGTAAAAAAAATACAGGAACAAAACAGGCAGGGCATTAAGCCTGAGGCTCTGGAAACGGTTGAAATTATTAGCGGCAAGACTAAAGATGCCGAACCGGAATTTGTAGACGTGGTGGGCCATATAAGTTTAAAATCGCTGGAAAAAAATAGCCGTAAAAGAAGAGATAATGACCGTAATAAAAACAATAGGCAAGCCGGTCAACAACAAATAGAAAGGCCGGCAGTAAACCGGCAAGGCGGTTCACGTCGAGGTAATAGAAATAATAGACCCCCCGGAAAGAAAGACGGATCATAAGCTATAAACAACAGATCGCAAGGTTAGCGTTTTAAAAATTATTATTCTTATTGTACTTTTACCCGATTTTTTTATTTTCTCCTTTATTTTGATACATGTCAATCACAATCTCTAATCTGACGAAAGTCTATGGTACACAAAAAGCGATTGACAATATTTCATTTGAGGCCGGTAATAGTGAAATCGTAGGTTTTTTAGGACCAAATGGAGCTGGAAAATCCACGACAATGAAAATTATAACAGGCTATCTCCGGGCTGATGCAGGCAATGTATCGGTAAACGGAGTTGATGTAACAACAAATTCACTTGAAGTAAAAAAGCGCTTCGGTTATCTTCCTGAAGGGAACCCTTTATATTATGAAATGTATGTGCGTGAATACCTCGGCTTTATCGCGGGATTGCATGGAATAAAAAAAAATAAAAAGGAAAGGATTGAAGAAGTCATTGATTTAACCGGATTGCGAACGGAAAGTAATAAAAAAACCGGGCAGCTTAGCAAAGGATATAAACAAAGAGTGGGACTTGCTGCTGCGCTCATTCATCATCCCGATGTGCTTATTCTTGACGAACCTACCAGCGGTTTGGATCCCAATCAAATTATAGAAATCAGGCAGGTAATCAAAGATCTCGGTAAAAATAAAACCGTTCTTTTTTCATCTCACATTTTACAGGAAGTAGAAAGCATTTGCGATCGCGTGGTTATAATTAATAAAGGAACCATTGTAGCTGACGATACATTGCACAACCTGCAACTGGCCAACAAGACTTACCACATTGTAGTGGTACAATTTTCGGAAAAAGTTAATTTGCAAATTTTCCTCGGAATAGATGAAATTCAACATATCGAAGAAGAGCAACCAAATATTTTCAAATTGCAGACTTTAGAGGCTGAGAATGTAAAAAAACAGGTGCTCAAACTTAGTTTAGATAATAATTTAAACATACTTTCATTACAAAGCGAGACCAAAAGCCTCGAACACGTATTTAGGAATTTAACCAATAACATTCAAACCAATTAATCAATAAATACCATGAGCTACATTACAAACATCCACGCAAGGCAAATACTTGACAGCCGCGGAAACCCGACAATTGAAGTTGATATACTAACAGAAAATGAATTTATGGGCAGGGCGGCGGTGCCCTCAGGAGCTAGTACTGGCGTGCATGAAGCGGTAGAATTACGGGATGAAGATAAAAAAGTATACGGGGGTAAAGGAGTATTAAAGGCAGTAAAAAATGTAAATGATTTACTTTCCGACAAACTTATTGGTTGGGATGTTGCTGACCAAACTGGTATCGACAGTGCCATGATTGCTCTTGATGGTACCGAAAACAAAAGTGCTTTGGGTGCCAATGCTATGCTGGCTGTAAGCCTGGCAGTAGCCAAGGCGGCGGCATTAGAAGCGAATCTACCGCTGTACCGGTACGTAGGTGGTACCAATGCGAAAATACTTCCCATTCCGATGATGAACATATTAAATGGCGGCGCCCATGCGGATAATAAAATAGATTTCCAGGAGTTCATGGTAATGCCCGTTGGTGCGTCAACTTTTAGTGAGGCGTTACAATGGGGCGTCGAAATCTTTCACGCATTAAAATCAGTACTTAAAAAGAAAGGATACAGTACCAATGTTGGCGATGAAGGTGGTTTCGCTCCCAACATCCAAAGCAATGAAGAGGCTATTGAAACAGTACTGACGGCAATAGATAATGCAGGCTTTAAAACGGGCTCACAGGTTGGTATCGCCATGGATCCGGCGGTTAGTGAGATGTTTCTCTCAGATGAAAAAGTGTATCATTTTCATAAATCGGATGGTAAAAAATTAAGCATAGAAGCCATGGTTGATTTTTGGGAAAGCTGGGTTAAGCAATATCCGATTATTTCTATTGAAGATGGAATGGCTGAAGATGATTGGGAAGGCTGGAAATTAATGACAGAAAGGTTAGGTACGAAAATTCAAATGGTAGGAGATGATCTTTTTGTAACCAACGTAAAAAGATTGCAAAAAGGCATAGATGACAATATTGCAAATGCACTTCTGGTAAAAGTGAATCAAATAGGTACACTAACGGAAACCATAAACGCAGTTTCGCTTGCTCAAAACAACGGGTATAATACCATTATGAGTCATAGGAGTGGAGAAACAGAAGACACTACTATTGCTGATCTTGCCGTGGCTTTGAATTGTGGTCAAATTAAAACAGGCTCTGCCAGCCGCACAGATCGAATTGCCAAATACAATCAATTGTTGCGTATTGAAGAAATGTTGGCTGAAAGCGCCGTTTTTCCAAAAGGAAAAATTAAATTTGGAAGATAAGAAGAATGTTAAAAAATAAAATGAAAGCAGAAAACTTTTTACCGCAGAAAAAAAGAAGGAAAATATATGGTAAATTGTAATTCATAAGTAACAAACACAATTCATGCGAAAGTTAGGGAAAATATTTTCCAATAAATATTTAATAACAGGCATAGCTTTTGCATTATGGATGACGTTCTTTGACAGAAACGATATTTCACTACAATTGAAGAGAATACAGGAACTGAATAAGCTGCGGGAAAGCGAGCGGGTAATGGCCCAACAAACTGCAGATACTAAACATGAATTGGGGCTATTAAAAACAAGTCCTGGTACTCTTGAAAAGTATGCGCGGGAAAAATACATGATGAAAAAGGATAATGAAGATCTCTTTATTATCACTTCCAATTCATCTTCAACAAGATAGAATACAATATTTCTGTAACAGGAACGTTTTAATTTCGAACAAGATTTTAACTATTAAACGAGACATTTTTATGACTAAGTTTACACCAGAAGATTTGGTACAATACCTGTATAACGAAACTTCTGAACAAAAGACAGCAGCCATAAGAGCAGCATTACAATCAGATTGGGATTTGAGGGAATCTTTTGAAATTCTTTTGACCTCTCAAAAGAATTTGAAGGAGATCAAGTTCACCCCAAGAGATGAAGTGATCAACAAGATACTTCAACACGCTGCAAAAAAGGAAGGCCAGCTATACACCCATTAAAATCATCAAAAAAAACTATTTTCGTCCTGCTCCAAAAGCAGGATTTTTTTATGACTAAAAATGAAAGGTACCAGTTTGTTATAAATTATTTTTTATCACATTCCCCGGACGCGGAAACGGAATTGCTTTACGGCGATCCTTATCAATTGCTCGTAGCAGTTATTCTTTCAGCTCAATGTACAGATAAACGCGTAAATGAAACAACTCCCAAAATCTTTGATAAGTACCCTGACCTGCTATCATTAAGCAAGGCAACTCCTGAAGAACTTTTCCCGCTCATAAAAAGCATCTCTTATCCAAATAATAAGACCAGGCACCTCATTGGAATGGCTAAAATGATTATGGCAAATTTCAAGGGCAACGTTCCTATGACGGTGGATGAACTGGTTACCTTGCCCGGTGTTGGACGCAAGACCGCTAATGTGATAACATCTGTAATTGACAACCAGCCCAATATGGCAGTGGATACCCACGTTTTCCGGGTCTCAGCCCGCATCGGATTAACTTCGGACGCAACCACGCCCCTTGCAGCAGAAAAGCAATTAATAAACCATTTCCCGAAATACTTGATTCATAAAGCGCATCATTGGCTTATATTACACGGGCGTTATATTTGTACTGCACGTAAACCTAAATGTAATATTTGTGCCATAAAAAGCGTTTGTAAATATTATA
>JBDTOV010000250.1:0-7314 GCA_039933035.1 Ginsengibacter sp.
TAACATCTTTTGAAAGAACCAATGAATCGCCGGGATTTTCAGCATACATATAATCACTAACGTTATTGTCTCGCACGATAGAGATACATTTTTCATATAGCGAAGACACTGCGGTAGTGTCCATCCTGCGCAACATAGAAAGATTACCGTCATCGGATCCAGCATATACCCTTGCGGTACTCAGTGCACGGTTCTTCAATCTAATTCTGAAAGTATCCTGCCTTTCCTTTACGCTAAAGAAATAAACCGATAAACTTCCAATTGCGACAATAAGCGTAACCAATGCCACAAACAGCAATGCTATTTTGTATTTTATGCTCATGTAGTTTATTTTTCTTTCATTATATAACCCATTCCCACCTGCGTTTGTACAAGCTTAGGCTCAACGTCTATGTCAATTTTCTAAGAAAGAAAATTGACATAGACATCTATTACATTTGTTTTTGTATCAAAATCCAGGTCCTAAACCTTTTCCGCGATATCCGTCCTCGAAACCACCCGGTTTCTATTCCGCATAAAATATTCCAACAATTGAAATTCTTTTGCGGTTAAAATAACGGACTTTCCATCACGGGTGACTTCTTTGCTTTCAATATTCATTTCGAGGTCTGCTACTGTTAAAATATTACCCGTAGGTAATTGCTGGTTCATAGTACGTTTTAGTAAGGCCCGTATGCGAACTAGTAATTCTCTAAATTCAAACGATTTTACGAGGTAGTCATCAATCCCGGAATCAAAGCCTTCTATTTTATCTTCTGTTGTGCTTAAAGCGGTTAACATCATGATGGGTACGTGTTGGTTGCGCCTGCGAATGATTTTACACAATTCATAACCGTTTATCCCCGGCATATTAATTTCCGTGATGATGGGATTAAAGCTCTCCGAATTAAAGAACCGCAATCCTATCTTGCCATCATAGGTTGTTTCTACATGATAATCCAGTCCCTTTAATCCTTTGGAAAGTGTATCAGCAATTTTCTTTCCGTCTTCTATTAATAGCATTTTTATTTCTTCCATATAATTAATTATAGTTGCCTGAAAAAGGGATTCTGCTATTAGCACACCGCGCTTCTCAGGCGTTATGTCAGCACACGCAAAGTGTTGCACCATCCATATCTTTACCTAAGTAGCGTTCCTCCATGTTTAAAAATCGCTGAATATATGTTCTTAAATATACTTTAAATAGTAGGAAGCTATTTTAATTATTTCTAATAATAATTAATCGCATTTTAATACTGTTTTAATACCGTTTTAATTTTTGAGCCTCATTTTTGAGGCCTTAAGAGAAGGCATCTCTGGAACAATTATTGTTAGCGGGTAAATAAAATGGCTGAAAAATGCCATTTTATTTTATAATGCCTCACTATTAAAGTATCAATCGTACACCTCTCAATTCTTCAACCCGGTAACTAAAATTTTCTCCGGGCGAACTGATAAACATAAGATTTTTCGGCATTTCCCATTCTTTACTCAACCGCTCTATTAAATCGGCCCCGGATAAGCAAGCGTTCAGCGGGTTTAAAATGGATACGGTCAGCGAAATAATGCGTAATGTTTTGCGAAAATACGCCTCTATTCTACAAAATTGGCCGAACTATCAAAATGTAATATTCACAGCAGGGCAGTACCGGAACCAAAAAAAAAGGCGCTAGTTAATCAGACACTTTTCAGTGGTAAATAAAAATTGGGGTAAAAAATGGAAGTGTCATTGTTGAATAAAAAGTAAAATACACTTAAAATCAGCAATGCCATTGAATCCAAATGGAAAATAAAAAATCGCCAATGCCACTGCGACAATCATTGAAGTGCATAGGAATTGAAAATAAACGTGCGGTAAGGAAAAAAGGAATTTGAAAATATTTATGACCAAAATCAGTCAAAAATGAAAAAATCAATTTCATTTTATACTTATGGCTACGTGGTATGAGCCATTTTCCCGGGTTGGTTTCCGAAGTTCAGCAGATATATTTGCCTTTGATAGGAAGATATTTTTCTTAATTTTTCCCAATCAATAAGATTGTTTAAATCGCAAAATTTATTCCAGAAACAACACCCGGTCTCTATGCTGCAAACCGGTATAATACATTTTAAATTCATTTCCCACTTCACACTCAAATATAGTCCTCAGCATACCGTCGTTCACTGGAGTGACCAAAAATAAAGCATTGTTCACTCTTTTCCATGAAATACCATCTTTGATATTGCATGAGCGAGTTAACGGGTTTGGAATAACAAAGTGAAACGAGTGATTTACCCCTTTAAAGAATTATTGTTATCACCTCAATTTCCCATAGCTGAATCCTGATCCTGAATACATTTTAATCTGTTTTTAATGTGAAAAAATAGCCTGCTCTAATGAATTTGGTTACTTTTGACTCCTGTCTGGCTAATGTGAAAAAATGAAAATTAATGAAAGGATTTTACATACAGTTATATAGTCCGCATGGGCTCATACGTTATACAGATCCTGAAATTGGCAGGGATAAAGATACAGGAGGACAGGTGAAATATGTAATTGAATTACTAGAAAATCTTTCATTGCATCCGCAGGTACGTAAGGTTGATCTGTTTACCCGTAGAATTGTGGATAAAAGAGTTTCCAGTTCTTACGAAAGGGAAATCGAAATTGTAAATGAAAAGGCGCGTATTATAAGAGTTGCTTGTGGGGGTCATACATACCGACCCAAAGAATCATTGTGGGATCACCTGGATGAGTTCATCGATAAAACGATAAGGTTTATTGATGAGGAAGCGGACTTCCCGGATGTAGTACATGGCCATTATGCTGACGGACTTTATCTTGCCGGGCAGGTAAGCGAAATATTCGGAATACCTTTTCTTGCAACTGGTCATTCACTGGGGAGAAACAAAAAAAATATACTACTGCAGGAAGGCATGTCTGCTGAAAAAATCAATGAAAAATTCAATATGGATCGGCGCATAGCCGTTGAGGAAAGCGTGCTAAAAATGGCCGATGTGTTTATTGTAAGTACGCAGCACATCATAGATACACAGTATGCTTTATACGAGAATTCAAAGGCTGGACGGTTTGAAGTCATACCGCCCGGTGTAACCCAGGAAATATTCTATCCTTTTTACAGGTTAGATATGCCTTCGTTTAAAATGTCTGTGGAGCAGGAGCAGGCGCTGTACCGGGTTAATTCGGATATAGACCGCTTTTTGTTCAACCCAGCAAAGCCATTGGTCCTTTCAATTGGCCGTGCAGACAAGAGAAAAAATTTTGAAACGATCATTCAATCCTATGGACAGGACAAGGAATTACAAGCCATGGCCAATCTTGCCATATTTGCCGGGGTTAGAAAAGATATCAGTAAAATGCCTGAAGATGAAAAAGATATATTGACCAACCTTTTATTGCTGCTAGACAAATATGATCTGTATGGTAAGATGGCTATTCCCAAAAAAAATAACCCTAAGCTGGATGTGCCTGAAATTTACCGTCTTGCTGCCAGAAAAAAAGGCGTCTTTGTAAATGGAACACCCGGTGAAAATTTTGGACTAACGATCGTGGAAGCCGCTGCATGTGGGCTACCGGTAATTGCTTCACCGACCGGAGGACCGAAAGAAATTCTTGAACAATGTAACAATGGAGTACTCGTAGATGTGGACGATCCCAAGGCCATCGCCTATGCGCTTAAAAAAATCATTTCGGATCAGGCATTATGGGAAAAATATTCCGGCAACGGAATAGTTGCAATCAATCAATTGTACTCCTGGACTTCGTTTGCGAACAAATACGTGAATGTGATAAATGGCCTTCTCAAACAAAAAAATAAAGATGCGCCAGGATTTCCGAATAAAAAGGCTTACGGAAAAAAACTGGCAAATGCAGAGTTGTTCATCATTTCGGACCTGGACGGAACACTTCTGGAAGGCAATAATTCAAATGGCCTGAAGGAATTCACGAAATGGATCAGTGATAATAAAGATGAAGTGGTATTTGGTATTGCCAGTGGAAGAAACAGGCATATAACAGAACATGCATTAACTGAATATGACCTTCCCGTGCCTGATATAATGATCTGCTCGGCAGGCTCGGAAATTTATTACACAGAAAAATTTATACCGGATAAAGGATGGGAAAGCCATATAAACTATCAATGGAAAAGAAACGAATTACAAAAAGCATTGTCAGACTTTCGCAATATTCGTTTACAGGAACCTGAAGCCCAATGGCGTTTCAAACTAAGTTATTATGTGGAAGATAGTTTTAGCGAGGATGATATGGCCAATCTTTATAAATTCCTGGACGACCATAAGCTGAGGGCAAAAGTATTACTGACTGAAAATCATTATCTCGACCTGCTTCCGTTTCGTGCCAGTAAAGGCAGTGCTGTTCGTTACCTGAGTTACAAGTGGAAGCTCCCGCTGGAACAATTCATTACCGCCGGCAACTGTGGTAATGATGAAAATATGCTGAAAGGAAAAACAAAAGGGATAGTTGTATCCAATTACAGCTCTGAACTGGAAGAATTACGAAAAAATAAGTCTATACATTTTACTAAAAATCCGCTGGCAAAAGGTGTATTAGAGGGTATTATACATCATATTGAATCAGATCCTTTTCTTAAAAATAATATAAGTAAAAACGCAAACGGCAAGAAAAAGGTAGTTTACTGAGTATTGCTTCCTTTAATATTTATGTACTGGCTCAAGGTAAGAATGCGGTTAGATGATATTAAGTTGGTTTTCCAATAGCCATATTTTTTAGAGAAACTGCATTTAAAACATTAATTCTTATTTTTATCAATATGATTACTATTGGTATTATTGCCGTTTTCGTGGTAGGTTACATAGGCATAGCTTTTGAACATCCGTTGAAACTTAATAAAGCAGCATCTGCTTTAATAACAGGCGCACTTTGCTGGACCATCTATATTTTGCAAAGCGAATCCCCACATGCTGTTAGTGAAGAATTATTACATCATTTGGGTGAAATTGCGTCAATCCTGTTTTTTTTATTAGGGGCAATGACCATTGTTGAGCTTATAGACTCGCACAACGGGTTTGATATTATAACCCAAAAAATCACTACTACAAGCAAACAAAAGCTTTTGCTCATTGTAGCACTTCTTACTTTTTTTCTTTCCGCATTATTAGACAATTTAACTACAGCAATTGTAATGACCTCTCTTTGTTCTAAATTATTAAATGCGAAAGAGGATAAATTATGGTTTGCGGGAATGATCGTGATTTCTGCTAACGCCGGTGGCGCCTGGTCACCATTGGGGGATGTCACCACCACCATGCTATGGATTGGTGGTCAGATTACGGCAATTAACATTATGAAGGAACTTATTTTGCCAAGTATAGCAGTATGCATTATTCCGACCTTATACATAGCCTTCAGGTTTAAAGGGAAAAAAATCAAGGCTGTACCCACATCCACCTGTTCGGAGGAAGAAAAGAAAAACGGCAGGATCATTCTTTTTGCTGGTATAGGTTTTTTAATTTTTGTTCCCATCTTTAAAACAATTACCCACCTGCCGCCTTTTATGGGTATGTTACTTGCTTTGGGTTTAATGTGGGTAATAACATCTGCACTCCATAAGGGCAAGGAGGCCGAACTTGCAGAAAGGTTTACCGTGGCCAGGGCTTTACAAAAAGTAGATACACCCAGCATTCTTTTTTTCCTCGGGATACTTTTAGCAGTGGCAGCCCTTCAATCATTTGGCTTACTCAGGGAGCTTGCATTGGCACTTAGCAGCACATTAAAAAACGACTACCTGATTGGGGTTGCGTTGGGATTACTTTCCGCAATTGTAGACAATGTACCACTTGTTGCGGCCTCACAAGGGATGTATGATCTGTCTACTTATCCTACCGATCATCATTTTTGGGAATTTCTTGCATTAACAACCGGTACCGGTGGAAGTGCCATTATTATAGGATCAGCAGCGGGTGTGGCCGTAATGGGGATCGAACAGATCGACTTCATTTGGTATTTAAAAAAAATCAGTTGGCTTGCATTAATAGGTTTTGTCGCCGGTATATTGGCATTTCTTATGCAACTGCAACTGGAAGGTTAACAGGCCAAATCTTCCCGGCGAAAATATTCGCTGATAAATAAATAATTTTTTCGCTTTCACACAAATTTCAAAAGCGATGAAGATATCTCAATATATATTCCTGGCCTTTGTTTTTATCCTGCTTCTTTTCTCTATAACCACTTTTATCAATTTCAGGCTATCTAAAATAGTTATTGAAAATGCGGAATATTATTCCAGATCTACAAATATTATCAGAAATAGCAGCAGATTTCAACGTAATATTTTAACGATGGTGAATGGGTTACGGGGATACCTACTAATAGGTGAAAAGTCCTTTATCGAATCCTATGATGCAGCGAATAATGAAAACGATTCTATCATACGGGAGCTTTTTTCACTGCTGACGGACAGCGCACAAACACGTTTGTTAAAAGAAATTAAGCAGTTAAATGATCGATGGAAAGAGGAGTACACGGAACCTTTAAAATGGGCTAAAATAGCCTCCGGCGTTAAAACTGGTAACCTGAATGTCTTAAATAAAATTTACAAAGATAAATTTGCATCCGGCGATGAAAAAAATATACATACAAAAATTCAGGAAAAATTCAGAGAAATAGCCGCTATAGAATACGGGATACGTGATTTTAAAAAAGAAAAGCTTTCTGTTTCTGTTAACGAGACCACACACTTGTCCTTTTTGCTTACGATCATATCGGTTATTACCGCGCTTTTTGTTGTAAGTTATCTCGTGAAAATAATTTCGAAGCGAATAGCACAAATGACAAGTATGGCAAATTCTATTGCGGGTGGAAATTATAATGTTAATATGGTTAAGAGCGGGAATGACGAATTAAGTTCGCTCGCCAAATCACTCAACTTTATGGCCCATGAGTTATCAAAAAACATTTTTTTGATAAAACAATCAAATGCTGAATTGAATCAGTTTGCCCATATCGTTTCTCATGATCTAAAGGCTCCTTTAAGAGGGATAGGCAATGTCATTTCCTGGATTGAGGAAGATCATTGTGAAGAATTACCGCCTAAAATTTCTGAGTATCTCGGGCTTATTAAAGGAAGGGCCAGAAGGGCTGAAAATTTAATTGAAGGATTGTTATCCTATGCGAGAATTGACAAAGAAGAAATTGAAAAGGAAACGATAAATATTAACGTTCTTATCGATGAAGTGTTAGCCGATTTGCCGACACATGAAAATGTAAAGATACTGGTTGAACAACTACCTGTAATATATTCAGAAAGATTATTACTTTTTCAGATTTTTTCTAACCTCATAAGCAATGCCATT
>JBDTOV010000251.1:0-7187 GCA_039933035.1 Ginsengibacter sp.
TGCTGATTTTTAATTCAGCGCCGGTTATTAAAAGATTTTCTGCTTTAAAAGGATACTGAATATTTACTCCGGAAATATTTCTTTCGGCATCCCGGATAAAACCATTGTTGATGGCGAAAATCGAATTATGATAAATGTAGTGCCCGTGCGATTTGTCGGGTTCATTTATTTGGCCAACGGAAATTTTGCATATTGCAATAAGAACAATCGTAATTATTATAATTTCTTTTTTCATTCTAATTTTATTTCCCGCTAAATTGAAAAAACCAGGTTATTAAAAATAGTGCTAAAGTGAATTTAGCCTGAGAAGAATGTGAATTTACCATCATTAGTTATTCAGCAACCGGTTGTTATTTACAACAAAGCAGAACTTTGGCCTTTTACTTCAAAATTAAAAAAAATCTCAAAGAGCGAAAAGAAGCGCCGTTGGTGTTTTCAGCGTATAATGGTCCTTCCGCTTATTCCAACGTTACTGTGCTTCCCGACGGCAACATTGGGTGCCTCTTCGAAGCAGGTTATGCCAAACCATATGAAGGAATTGTATTTGAGGCGATCACATTACAGGAATTTACGAAGAGATAAAAAAAGTAAACGAACGTCTTGTCATAAAATAGGTTTCCAAAATCATTTGTTCCACTACGATCGAATCCCGGTTTCAATTCATGGATTGTGGCTGTATAATAGTTTGCGGGGCGATATATATATTCTTCCTTCATTTTACCAATCAAAAAAATTAATTGGAAGATATCATCTAAAGGAAAGGATGGATTTATTATCATGGTTTCACCTTTGGTCAATGCCAGGCGACGGCTCTCAAGAGCAGATGGGTCAGGCTTTCCAACGAAGGGCGAACAGCCGCGCAGGCTGAGATACGAAAGAAAAGGCAATGGCTGAATATCGGAAACTAAAAGCTAATCATGTTGCAGCAAGAGTGGATAAAGAAAGCCCGGAGGCTTTCCAGATTTATTAAACTACCCGTATGTACTATGGAATCGCTTTAAGTTCCGGTAGTTATTATCCTAAACCAGCCTGTATAAATTGCTGTCGCCAACAATTAATAATTTGGATTCTGGGTAAGCGCCGGATTTTGGCCAAGTATTGATAACGGAATTGGTAATAAATAGTTTTTTGAAGCGTCAAAAGACCATTGTGGCGAACCCGGTGGAATGGCATTAACTATTTGATAGGTATAACCACCACCGCTTACCGGTGTTACCTTCATACCATGCATTACATGATTGAGATTTACTTCAGCAGTTTTCCAGCGAAGCAGGTCTAAATAACGCTTGCCTTCAAATGCCGTTTCTACTCTTCTTTCGCGGTGAATCAATTGCCGCATTACATCCTTCGATACGTTCGGATAAACCTGTGAAAATGTGGGAACGCCTGCCCTGGCTCTAACCTGGTCCAGTGCATCATAAACAGTGGCATCCGGCCCCGAAGCTTCGTTCTGCGCTTCGGCATAGTTTAGCAGCACCTCAGCATACCTGAAATAATAATACGTTTGGCTGCTGGCGCCCCACTGGAAAATATTAATTGTCGTATCAATTCCCTTTTTCATAGCATAACCTGTATTGCTTTGATCAGTTGCATCAGACAAATCAATTTCATTATACCCTGAGCCTACAGCGGACAGATAAGGAAGCCCGTTAAAAGTATTTCCGTTATACAAAATAGATTTTTTAAACCTGGGTTCCCTGTTGGCAAAGGGATTGTTGGGATCATAACCAGACCCTGCATCTGTTATAGCCTTTCCATTTGCCATCGCATAATCATCAGCCAGTTCCTGCGTAGGAGTTGATCCACCCCAGCTCAGCCACTGTTTGCCTGCATAAGCCGGTCCCTGGTAGCCAGCAATAGTGCTTCCTGCTTTCAGCCCCAGGTATTCCCTGTATAATATGCCTTCATTGTTAGTGTTGCCTGTGGTTAAAAACAGCCCATCGTAGGTAGGGTAAAGACTATATCCCATTTGCATTACCTCCTTATTGGTGGCTGCGGCTGCGGCCCAGCGGCTCATGTCGTTTGAAGGATTGTATAAAGGGCTGGCGTAGAAAAGTTCGATCCAGCCTCTTAATGTGAGCGCAGCTCCTTGTGTAATTCTTCCGGCGCCACTGTTTCCATTGTTACCTGGCAATAGCTTCGCAGCATCTGTAAGCTCATTTTCCAGGAAAGTATAGTTCTCATCGAATGTGGCTCTCTTATGATAAATAGAATCCCCGTCTTCAGCCCTGCTGTCGGGTTTGATAATAATGGGTCCACCACCGTACATCATCCATACCAAGTGATAAAAATATGCCCGCAATACCCTTACTTCTCCAAGCCGCTTGTTCTTGTAAGCCTCGTCAAGTGATGAAGCCTGCAGACCTGCAATAAAAACATTGCATTTGCGTATGGCGGTGTACAGGTAATCCCAGTTTAACCAGGAAGTTGCTTTTTGCGTTCCACCACCCCAGTTGTAGGAAAGGCCTGTATTTGAATTAATGTTTGACTTGGTTCTTAGCTCATTGGCACTTAAGGTCCAGCTAAAGCCGGTCATAGAGTTGTCTGACCAGTTATCGAACGGGTCAAAAACGCTATTATATTCGTCCGGCAAAGTATTGTACACATCATTCAAAATAAGGTCGGCGGCATTTTCTGTTGCAAAAGCTGTGACAGAACTTACTGAACTTAAATTATCTACATTCAGGAAGCTGTCCTTTTTACATGCAGAAAACATCAGTCCACAGAATATGAATATCGTAACGATGGTATTTTTATAATTATAGAATGTTTTCATTTTACTTTTCTTGATATGGTAATAAATTTTAAAATTGCACTTTAATGCCAGCAGTAACCACTTTTTGTGTTGGGAAATACCAACCTCTTCCGTTGCTTATTTCAGGATCAAAATTTTTAACGGTTGTCCATGTAATCAGATTTTGTCCGGATAAATATATATTGATCAGGCTCATACCCATTTTTCTTGATAAACTGCCAGGAAGTGTGTACCCCAACACACCCGTTCTCAGGCGCAAATAAGACAGGTTCTGCTGCCAGAAAGATGATGTCTGGGTATTATTAACAGAAGGTGTGGTAGTCATTCTTGGATAAGATGCATGCTGGTTATTTTCTGTCCAATAATCCAGTACGGTAACCGGGGCATTTTTGTTGTTATCAAAAGCCCAGGCTGCGGTATTGGTTATTTGTAATGAACGCTGACCGGCACCCTGGAATAGAAGTGAAAGCTCAAAGCCTTTGTAAGATACGCTGGGAGCAAACCCATAAATGATCTGCGGATAGCCAGGTGCTCCCAACGGAGTCATATCATAAGAATTGATTGTACCATCTGGTTTTCCATTGGGGCCGTTAATGTCGGCATACCGTATATCACCAGGCGCCAGTGGTGACCACGTTTGTGTAGGTATGCCACTTTGTAACACACCCGTGCTCACGAAATCAGCATCAGTAAAGTACCCGATAGCCTGGTAGCCGAACTGGGTACCCAGCGGCCTGCCTGTTTGTTTCAGGTTCGGGTAATCAAAAGTAGAACTGTTCTCAAAAATCTGTATCAGTTTATTCTTCGCATAGCTGAAGTTAGCCGATAAGCCAACTCTCAGGTCTCTGGAAAAAGAATAATTGCTGTTGATAGAAATTTCAAATCCATCATTCACCATAATACCGGCATTTTCCTGTGCAAGATTAACACCGTATTCTGCAGGCACTACTACATTTGGTGTTAAAAGCATATTGCCTCTTTTTTCATGAAAGTAGTCAGCTTCCACACTGATCAAATTATTCAGAAACCGGGCTTCTAAACCAATATCAGATTTGGTAGCTCTTTCCCAGGTAATGTTAGGGTTGGGTTCGGTATTCTCATATAAACCTTGCGTTTGAGCGCCATTGAGTATGTTTGAAGTGCCGTAAAGCGTGAAACCCGATTGGTATTGAAATGGTGAACCTGCAAGGTTACCAGACTGGCCCCAGGAACCCCTGATCTTTAACTCATTTAACCAGTTAACATTGGCCATAAATTTTTCCTGCGAAATTCTCCATGCGGCAGAAAATGCGGGGAAGAAACCAAAGCGTTTGCCGGGGGCGAAATAATAATTTCCGTCATAACGCCCTGTTGCTTCAAACATATATTTATTATCAAAACCATAAGTAAGCCTGTACACCAGCGACCTTTGTTTTAACCCTGTAGAACCACCTGTGTTGGAAAGATCGGTAGCACCAGTACCACCTGCAAATAATTCAGGGATGGATAAATTATAATTGATCCTTCCCGCACTGAACATAAGAGATTTGGTATTTCTGGACTCACCAACAAGCAAACCGGTAATAGCGCTTTTACCAAATGCGCCTGAATAATTGATATATCCCTGGTAAGTGAACGCCTGTGTTTGATGATATTCTTCGTAGAAAGAGGGTGAAGTTGTTGGTGGTACAAGCAGGTAGTCACTTGTGGTAGTATCGTATGAATAATAACTAAACGGTGCTCCCCAGGAACGGGTAAGGCTTGCAATACCGCTGTTCGTGTAATTATAAGGATCAACAGGGTTCCAGTCATAAGCGCCCACCACCTTTACACTCAAACCTTTTACGGGCAATTTTTGACTAATGGAAAACTGGGTGAGCATGGTGTTACCTGTAATAACCTGGTAACTTGGATTATCATAAAAACTGCCATACAGGTATGGATGATCTCCGTTGCTGTATATTTTAGGTGTAGATATACTGGTGGTATTAATAAGGTTCTCGAAAAGTGATTGTGTATTATATCCTGCGCCACTTAAATTTCTCTGTTCCACACGGCCGTTCAGAGACAGGCTTACCGTCGTGGTCTTAGTAGCTTCTATATCCATACTACCGGAAAGATTGTAACGTTTGTACTTTATGCCGGGAAACATTCCATCTTGCGCAAAGAATCCCAGGCCGGCGGCATATTTTATGACATCAGAACCACCGCTTATTGAAAGGTTATGACCCGTCTGCAGGTAATTTTTCTGGACCATATCTGCAATCGAGTTAAAGTTCGGATGGCCGTCCGGGTCAGAGCCATCTTTATATTTCTGCAAGTCATTTGCTGAATACGGCATAACTGTTGCCCCAACATTCACTGCGGCAACATTTTTCAGTGTAGCATATTGGTAAGAATTGATAAATTGTGTAACAACCGTTGGATTTTGGATACCCACATATCCATCATACGAAAGCACGGGCTTACCTGATTTTCCCCTCTTGGTAGTAACCAATATTACCCCGTTTGCGCCTCCCATGCCGTAAGGAGCAACTGCTGCCGCATCTTTTAAGATGGAAATAGACTCAACGTCATCCGGATTTAGCTGGCTGTAATTTCTTGGTATGCCATCTACAATAAAAAGAGGTGAAGCGTTACCATTTGTGCCTAAACCTCTAATCATAATTCTGGAGGCATCGTTACCAGCCTGGCCGCTTGCCTGTGAAAACAATACGCCGGTAACCCGCCCACCCAATGCATTGGAAATATCGCTCACCGGCTGGCGTTGAATATCAGCGCCTTTAACAGAAGATATCGATGCTGTAAGCGATGTTTTTTTCTGGGTGCCATACCCTACCACCACCACATCGTTAAGAGTTTGGGCAGATGATACGAGTTGAACGTCAATTGTATGTTGGCTGCCAACACTTATTTCCTGGGTAGCCATCCCAATGAAGCTAAAAATGAGCGTAGCATTGGCTGGGGCATTTACGCTGAAATTACCACCATTATCAGTTTGGGTAGTAGTATTAGAACCCTTAACCTGAACGGAAACACCGACTAATGCAGCACGATCCGCCCCGGTTACTTTACCACTTACCAGTTGCTGGCAAAATGATGTAGCAGAAAATCCAACGACAATAAATAAAAGCAAGTAAATCCGTTTTGAAAAAACCAACTGCTTAATAAAGCAGACTTCGTTACGAAATGTTCTCATAGCAAAACAATTAATTAAATTGACAATAAATTTTGTAAGATAAACGCATAACATATCAGCAATGAAATGGGTTAAGTAAGCAGTGCAATGGGTCACTGCCTATAAATAGCGGCTGTGTAAATATAGCCAGAATGTTTGTGAATATTGAATAAAGTTTACGCTTTACGCTCCTTTACGCTTCTTTTGTGTGGATGAACCATCGCGGCGTGTTACCTCATGGCAGCCAGAATTGAAAATTTAAAATTCGTTGGCCGTAAGTCGGAAGCATCAAAAATTTCATTAGCAAGCCAATGCATGATCCAGTTATAATATATCAAACATATAAATCAATTTCGAAAAAATAGATCTGCAAATCGGTTGCGAAATGCTTTTGCTGGGGAAGCTAAGTATAATTTTACTTAAACCCAATTTACATTCCATCACTTCATTATAAAAAAACATTTCTATTTTCTTCATCCTCTTTCTGTTTTTTTATTGAAGGAAAACGTCGTCTGCTGATTTCATAATCATTTAATCGCTTTTTAAAGTAAGCAGGATTTATAGTGCTTCGTATCTTTCAGAAGACGATGCCGGACAAATTTTTTTTTCCAAAAAAGCAGGTTGAATTTTTATTATTGAAAATACTTCATTGCTTACCAATATTAATATGACTAAAACAAAATCAATAGCTAACCACTTCAATCAAGGGCTAATTTTTCACATAAAAAGGGAGGTTGGCAGTTGCTACGTTATTATTACCATCCGTAACATAAACAAATAAGCGGTAAGCGCCCCCTTTACCAGGAGCTTTTAAAGTCGCTTGCCCGTTATTAGCTGAGTTGGAGATTAAATTTTCTATGGGCTTGGGCCGGGCTTCAAAATCACCACCTTGTCCTACCTGCGTGGGCTCCGCTAAGAGCTCCCAGCGATAATTGAGTTTATCATTATCGGGGTCGGCGACTACAGCTAATACAGGATAACTATTGCCGGGCTTTACATACACATTGTCCACTGCCTTTTTACCATCTATTTGCAAAAAGTAGAGATGCGGGGCTTTGTTTTCAGGCCACGTACCACTCCATAGAAATTGCATGACATCCACCACTTCCGATTCTTCTCCTTTTTCCGTAAAGAGGCCATACCAGGTAGGCGTTCTTTCCTGTTTTTGTCCCCACAGAAATACATAAGACCCGAGGCATTTGTCTTTATCTTTTTCTATTGAGGCCTCATAACGGCTTTTATACACAGCCGCTTTTTCGCTGCTGGTTTCTTCAA
>JBDTOV010000252.1:0-7102 GCA_039933035.1 Ginsengibacter sp.
TACTTTTAAATGATTTACGGCGAAATCCAACACACTTAAAAGGTTCACGTCAGTGTGTACAACCATATTTGCGATATTGCGATGTACAAATATTTCGCCGGGTTGCGTTCCTGTGATTTTATCAGCAGGTACCCGGCTGTCACTGCATCCTATCCACAAAAATTCAGGTGTTTGCAAAGAAGATAACCTTCTAAAAAATTCGGGATCACTCTCTATTTGCTCTTTCGCCCAGGATTTATTTTCTAAAAGCAGTTTTTCGTATGAAGTCATAAATAAATTTAGAATAAAATAATGAAGTAAAAACAAATACCGGATCGTTGTTATTGTTTTCATCTGGATATTTTTTCTTCAACAACGATCCGTATTTACATTTGATATAAAATCAGAAACCAAATAAGGTTTAGCTGGCATATTCTTTTGAAGGTATTATACTACTTTTCGCCGTTTCATTTATCATTTTATAATCATTGGAAAAAAGCATGTGCATTGGTTTTTGAATACTTTTTTTAATTTCTACCTGTATATTTTTCAAATGGGCATGTTTTAAAAAATCGTTAATTACCTCGATAACATCTTTGTCAATAAAATCCGCACGCAATGCATCAATATGTACAAAAGAGTTTGGTGGCACTTCCTCTAACTTTCTTTTCAGAATCGATTTGTTTAAAAATGATACATCCTTGCGTAACCTGAATAAATATTTACTATGATCATTCACAACAAATACAGCGGTTTTAAAATTACTTCTGAGTACAAAAAACAGTCCTGCACCTATTCCTATCAAAATTCCTACAAGCAAGTCAGTAACCAATATAGCCAGTATAGTAATAAGAAATGGCATAAACTGATCTAGTCCTTTTCGATAAAATTTTTTGAAAAGAGAGGGTTTGGCAAGTTTGTAACCGGTATATATAAGCACTGCGGCTAATGCGGAAAGAGGAATAAAGTTGAGTATTTTAGGGATGAATGCAACACTCACCAATAAAAGGATCCCATGCATAATGGCCGATAGTTTTGACTTACCACCTGCATTCACATTGGCCGAAGTTCTTACAATTACAGAGGTAACCGGCATACCGCCTAATAATCCGGAAACCATATTTCCCACGCCCTGTGCTTTTAATTCTCTATTAGCAGGTGTCACTCTTTTGTAGGGATCCAACTCATCGGATGCTTCAATATTTAGTAAAGTTTCCAAACTTGACACCAACGCAATAGTAACGGCAACAGTCCACACTTTGGGATAATCCAGTAAACTGAAAGAAGGAAATTTAAAAAAAGAAATAAAGCCGGTAAAAGAATCCGCAATGGGAATATTTACCAGGTGGCCATTTTTTAAAGACCATTCGTGACCCTGGTTCAAAAACGCAGCATTAATTGATACCGCCGCCAATACAACAATTAAAGGGGCCGGTATTAATTTAAAAATTTTACTTTTTTTCAGGAGTACTTTGTCCCACAACAGTTGAATTAACAATGATATAGTTCCTATTATAATCGCCAGGGGGGCGCTATTCCCCAGGGATTGCAACAGGCCACTGAATGTGTTTTCTTTATTTTGCTGAATAAAAGCTTCATCTCCCTCAAAATTTGCATCGTAACCCAGGAAATGAGGAACCTGCTTCAGGATAAGAATAAGGCCAATAGCCGCGAGCATTCCCTTTATAACACAAGCAGGAATATAGTCTCCAATAATACCCGCTTTTAGATATCCCAGGAGCACCTGGAAAATACCCGAAATAAATACCGCCAGCAGAAAAGCCTCGAAAGTCGGCAGTGAAATTATGGCTGTAGCAACCACTACCGTGAGGCCTGCCGCGGGGCCACTTACACTTAAAGCAGAGCCGCTTAACGAACCAATGATAATGCCACCCACAATTCCGCCAATTAACCCCGCAAACATCGGAGCACCGGAGCCCATCGCAATACCTAAACATAGTGGTAAAGCAACTAAAAATACAACTACTGACGCAGACATGTCTGCGCCAAAATTTTTAAAAATCTTTTGCATTATTCTAATAATTTTAAGGAAAAAAAATAAAATTACCAGCCACGAAAGGTGACGGTTTACTATAAAAGAAAACTTAGCAAAAGAAATCAGGCGGAGGAGTCTGCACATCGCTTGCAAACCGGTGGGGAAGCGTTTCGGAGAAATGAATATAAATCGTTTGACTGTTATTATTTAAACCATATTTGCAGTTGGCATCGTCTTCCGTAGCAAACCATTTGGCATCGGGATATTTTGCAATTGATTTTGAAGCACCGGAATCAGGAAGTTCTTCAGTCATCGATGCCCCGGCAATTAATTGGCCCACCTGCTTTAGTGGTAATACCTGTGTCATGAAAAGCAACAGGAAAAATAGGGAAATAATTTTTTTAGCCATCAATGGACGTAAAAATAAAATATTCAGGCTACAAAGCAAAGCCAAATTTACCAGAAATATTTTATGCAAAAAATGATATTACATATTCAATCCGCCGCAGGCACTGATAACCTGGCCTGTAATATACGAACTCATGTCACTGGCAAGAAATAGTGTGACGTTTGCAATTTCTTCTGCACTTCCAAATCTTGCCAAAGGTATTTTATCGAGGAAAGATTTTGCCGCTTCGCCTTCTTTCAGGTAATGTGTCATGTCAGTTTCTATAAAGCCGGGAGCAATGGCATTGCACCTGACATTGCGGCTTCCCAATTCTGCAGCGATAGATTTTGTAAAACCAAGAATGCCTGCTTTGCTGGCCGCATAGCTGCTCTGCCCGGCATTTCCACGCATCCCTACTATCGAACTCATATTGATAATGCTCCCTTTTCTTGATTTCATCATTGGGCGAATGACCTGTTTTGTCATATTAAAAACACTGGTAAGATTGATAGTCATTACCTCCTCCCATTGTGCAGGTGTCATACGAAGTAATAAGTTGTCTTTTGAAATCCCCGCATTGTTTACACAGATATCTACCGTTCCAAACTCTTTAACTACCGCATTGACCATTGCTTCACAATCTTCAAAAATTCCGGCATTGCTTTTATATGCTTTGGCATTTACGCCCATTGCTTTTATTTTTTCTTCCAGGGATTTAGCTTTCTCATCACTGCTTATATAGGTAAAAGCAATATGAGCGCCACTTTCCGCAAGCTTTAATACGATAGCCTCGCCGATACCCCGGCTTCCGCCGGTAACAATGGCAACTTTGTCATCTATTAATTTCATCTTATTAAAAAGTTTTAAATTAAACGCGCGTTCAAATAGAAAAATCCTGCAATTACCAGGAAGATCATTAAAAATAAATCTCTTTCCTACAGATTATATTTCTTTTTTCAGATTCATATTTGAAAACAAATTTATTTTCTTTATTTCTTCAATCAAATTTCTTTCAGTACTTAGTCTTGGTATTTTATGTTGCCCGCCAAGTTTGCCTTTTCTTTTTAACCATGCCATAAAAGTTCCGGGCTGTAAAATATGTACTACCGGCATGCGCAAAGCAATATCCCGGTAACGCTTTGCTTCATAATCGCTGTTTATGGATTTCAATGCACTATCCAATTCAAAAGTAAATTCATTAATATCAGCGGGCTCTTTATCGAATTCTATTAACCATTCGTGCGCACCGTTTTCATGCTCGGTGAAAAATACCGGCGCTGCCGTATAATCACTAACCACTGAATGAGTGTTGGCTGATGCCATCGCTATTGCCTTATCTGCATTATCCACGATTACTTCTTCACCAAACGCATTCATGTAGTGCTTCAATCGCCCGGTAACTTTTATTTTAAAAGGACGTAGCGAGGTGAATTTTAGCGTATCACCCACCAAATATCGCCAAAGCCCGCCGTTGGTGCTTATTATCAGCGCATAACTGGTATTAAGTTGAACCTGTTTCAGTCCAAAAGTTTTTGCATTTGGTTTGCCATATTCCTCTACGGGCATAAATTCGTAGAATATTCCATGGTCAGTATAGAGCAGCATGCCATCATCTTCCGGCGTGTTCTGTGCAGCAAAAAATCCTTCACTGGCATTGTACATATCCAGGTAATTTATGGGCGCCCCCACCAGCCGCTGCAATTGCTCACGATAAGGAGTAAAGGAAACACCGCCGTGAATATACAATTCAAGATTAGGCCACACCTCTTTCAATGTTTTCTTCCCGGACATTTCAAGTATTCGCTTAATTAAAATGATCGTCCAGGTAGGAACACCCGCCATAGAAGTAACATTTTCGTTGATGGTATTTTGAGCCAGCATTTCAATTTTACTTTCCCATTCGTCCAGTAGAGCAATGCTGAGGTCCGGTGTCCGTATCCAGTGTCCCCAAAAAGGTGTATTCTGCATTAAAACCGCACTCAGGTCACCATATTGTATTTCTTCATGGATGGTATGCACCTGGTGGCTTCCGCCTACTACAAGACTCTTACCGGTAAGGAGGTCGCTTTCCGGGAAATTCTTATAATAATTAGTGAGTACGTCTTTGGAGCCTTTAAAGTGAGTTTCTTTAAGTGTTTCCTCACTTATAGGGATAAACTTACTTTTTTCTGATGTAGTGCCGCTACTTTTCGCAAACCAGTTGATAGGCGTGTTCCATAAAATATTTTCTTCGCCTTTCATCATTCGCAGGATGTAAGGTTTTATATCATCGTATTCGTGAATCGGTACACGGTTTTTAAAATCTTTTACTGTAAACAATTTTGAAAAAGAATATTTACGGCCAAATTCTGTGTATTGCGCCTGGGTTACCAGGTCTTGCAAAACATTTCTCTGTGCAGTTACAGGATAGTTAATCCAATTCTGAACCCGCCACAGGCGTAACCTAGCTAACCGCGATATGGCAGGACTGAGCAGTTTCATGAAAAGATTTGTTTCATTTGTGTTTCCGGTTTGTACTGATAAGGCATCCTTCCTTAAATAAGCTCAATTCATTTGCCATTTATCGCGCAACTGTACAGTAAACATATAAACTATTTAGTCAAACAACAATTTCTCTATTATTTTATAGCATCCGTACGCAGGTAATCTTTTCTTTTGAGTTCGAAATTCCGGCCAAGATACAGACGGCGTACATGTTCATCTTTGGCAAGTTCTTCTGCAGTGCCGTGTTTATATATTTTACCTTCTATGAGCAGGTATGCCCTGTCACAAATTGACAGGGTTTCATTTACATTATGATCTGTAATTAGAATACCAATATTTTTATATTTTAACCTGGTAACAATGGTCTGAATATCTTCTACCGCAATGGGATCAATTCCTGCAAAAGGCTCATCAAGTAAGATAAATTTTGGATCAACAGCCAGTGATCGGGCTATTTCCGTACGCCTTCTTTCACCGCCGCTCAGTACATCTCCATTGCTTTTACGAACATGATCCAGGTTGAATTCCAATATTAAGGTTTCCAGCTTTTCCTTTTGTTGTTTTTTTGAAAGTTTGGTCATTTCAAGTACCGCTGAAATATTATCTTCTACGGTAAGCTTCCTAAATACGCTGGCTTCCTGTGGTAAATATCCAAGTCCCATTTGTGCCCTTTTGTACATAGGTAATTTTGTAATGTTGATGTCATTTAGAAACACATCACCTTCATCTGGTTTTACCAATCCGACTACCTGGTAAAAGGATGTCGTTTTTCCGGCACCGTTCGGCCCCAGAAGACCAACAATCTCGCCCTGGCCTACCTGGAAAGTAACTTTGTTGGTAACCATCCGTTTTCCGTAGTTCTTTGTCAGGTCTTTGGCATAAATGGTTTGATTCAAAATATAAGGTATTTAAACAAAAATAGGTGAATGAACTTTAATTCTTTGCTAACATCCGTCTTTTCAAAACATATTAATAATTGTTCCAGTATTGATAGTCATTGACCATCGACGCGGCGGGGATTATGTCCTTATTGACTATTGACTTTTTTGACTATTGGCTTTTTGAGTATATGTTTGCATTTATTTTGAAATAATGAAAGTTACTGATCATATTAAAGAGGCAAAAAGTACCCCTGTTTCCTTTGAAATTCTTCCCCCTTTAAAAGGGAAAACAATTGAATCGATTTATAACCACCTGGATCCGTTAATGGAATTCAGGCCCGCATTTATAAACGTAACCTATCACCGAAGTGAACAGGTTTTTAAAAAGAAAGCAGATGGTACTTTTGAAAAAATAGAAGTACGCAAACGACCCGGTACTGTAGGGATCTGTGCAGCAATAATGAACCACTATAAAATTGATGCCGTACCACATTTAATTTGTGGCGGCTTCAATTTACAGGAAACTGAAAATGCGTTAATAGATCTTGCTTTCCTGGGAATAGATAATGTACTCGTTTTGCGTGGTGACGCAGCCAAAAATGAAACCTTATTTGAGCCTGAAAAAAATGGGCATGCTTATGCGCTGGACCTGCTGAAGCAAACAGTAAATCTCAACAACGGCATTTATCTTGAAGAAGAGATACGGGATGGTTACAAAACAAAATTTTGTATTGGTGTAGCGGGTTATCCTGAAAAACATTTTGAAGCACCCAACCTGGAAAGTGACCTGCGGTATTTAAAACTGAAAGTAGATGCGGGTGCAGATTACATAACCACACAAATGTTTTTTGATAATAAAAAATATTTTGATTTTGTAAAAAAATGCAGGGAGGCGGGCATTGAGATCCCTATTATTCCGGGATTGAAACCTATAACGTCTAAAAAACAACTTGCCGTGTTGCCACGGACTTTTCATGTAGATATTCCTACCGAACTCAGCAATGAAATTCTTAAATGTAGATCAGACGCTGATGTGGAAATTGTAGGAACAGAGTGGTTGTTACAACAATCGAAAGAACTAAAAAAAGCGGGTGTGCCGGTGTTACATTATTATACTTTGGGTAAACCTCACGTAATCGCCAACGCGGTGAAAGAACTCGTATAGAAAATTGATGAAGGAATCTATGCTTCCCAAAAAAGGTAACCTGCATAAGATTACAGGCTGCCGGTAATGTCTCGTACTCAAAGAATTTGAATTCGCTCTTGCTTAATGAAATACCGGTATGGATACTGATTCCCCGGCATTTATTTTTATCATCGGCACTGTTATCATTTTGTGTTGAATTCACTTTTGTAAGAAGAAATCAATAATTA
>JBDTOV010000253.1:0-6995 GCA_039933035.1 Ginsengibacter sp.
CCTTACAATACCACGGTAGCATGTGTTTACAAAGGAGGTAAAATAATAAAATTAATTGTTACACCCGAAGCCAGAAAAAAAGATGTGGTAATGATCGAAGAATGATACGTTTGTTGTCAGGAAAGCTTTGTTTGACCGCTAACCGTTTAAGATCTTCTAAAATGATTTCAACCAATGAATTGACTTGAAATGTGCCGGCATGCCGAAGCGATCATTTTTATCATAATAAAATCCCGCCAATGAATAATAATTATTCCTTCGGTAAATCCTTAAGCCCGCGTTCTAATTTTGTCCGCTGCGCTTATTTTATTTTCTTACATTGTATTTTTCCACCTCCCTGGTGAAGGATAAAACCGTTTATTTCCTTCATATCATTTCTTGTAAATTCCACCTGTACATCCTCTTCCTTTTCAAAGAAAAAATCTTCCTTCTCTGCATGAAGGGTCTTTGGGGTTTGTCCCGTAGGAGTCGCCATAAGGTCACCATCTTTCACATGCATCACTACAGTAAAGCCCGGGTGTATTTCATACTCCCCCTCATATTGCTTCATCGTTTCTTCGGGGAGCATAACAATTTTTCTTTCTTTTGGTAATTCATATTTTGTATTATACAGGATGGCGTAAATACTTTTGGTAATTTCATCAAGTGTTTGGTCGGATGCATTACTCAGGAGTACGATGCATACATCATCTTCCGGAACACGGGAGATGTTAGTAATGAAGCCAGGTATGCCGCCACCGTGACCCACCCTTCTTTTTCCTTCTATACTGTCTATCCCCCAACCGTAGCCGTAATTATTTTTTACAGGTGTGTACGCGGCTTCCTGCTGCATTTTTGATAACACGGTATTATGCTCCAGTGCCTGGTGCCACAGGTACAGGTCACCGGTAGTAGAATAAATAGCACCTGCTGAAAAGGATACTGTTGAATCGACAATGGGCGCAGGCATTGATTCTTTGTCGTTTAGTTTAAAATAACCAATTGATTTATCATTAATTTTTAAGTGAGTAAAATCAAAGCCACTATGTGTCATGTGTAACGGTGTAAATATATATTTGCGTACAGCCAACTCATATGGTTTCTTTGTTACCGCTTCAATGATGTAGCCAAGCAGGGAGTAGCCACTGTTAGAATATTTCCAGGCGGTACCCGGTGAAAAATCGAGCGGTTTATTCTCAAATAAAGCCATCATCTTTTCGCGGGTAGCAGGTTTGGTAATCTCGTTGGCCATAAAGTTTTGGTCATCGGTATAATTATAAATTCCCGAGGTATGGGTTAATAACTGTTGTATGGTGATACTATCTCCCTTAGGATAATCGGGAAAATATTTACTGAGTTTATCTGACACCGCCAGTTTTTTTTCTTCCTTGAGTTTCAGGATCACCGCTGAAGTAAATTGTTTCGTAATGGAACCTAATTGGAAAATTGTATGCTCATCATTCAAAACCTTTTCAGCGGCATTGCGGTAACCGTATCCTTTGTTCAGCAGGATGGTGCCGTTTTTTGCTACCAGCGCCGACCCATTGAACCGGTACAATTTCGCATAAGCGTTGATCAATGTATCGATTGAACTGCCTGCATCCTGCGCGAAGCCGGTATGCATGATGCACAGGGTTGTTGCCAGGAGAAATATTCTTTTCATAACCGAAATAATTTTGAAGATTATTGTAAATATATTATTACACGTCCATAGTTGCAAACATCCCGGGGCAGCATTTGTTGCATTTACGGACTGCTGGTATAGCCGGATGATGTGCGGCAATACAACATGCTGAGGAGAAGATGCAGGCAAAAGTTTTGCAGAAAGGGTTTATGTGGAAGCAAAGGACAGGAAGTATCTCCCGATAGCTATCGGGATGGGAACGCAACCCTTTAATCATAGATTTAGATTAATGGACAAAAGAAGTCTTTATACAAAAGATGGAATACATTCATTATAATGCGGTAGCGGCCGGGTTAGGCACTTATCCGGAAGATTATACATATTATTCTGCAAACTTTTATGAAAGCGTGAAGGATGAGTTTGGGTTTCTTAACCATTGGATGATTTAGGATAATTGGCCACAGGTGGCTATTAGCAACAATCCCTGCGTAGCGGAAGTAAATCAGCTTTTGTTGTTATCTTCATCTGTTATTTATAAAACAACGATAGTTCAATTTAACGTTTTTCAAATGCCAGTACACAAAGCCCTATCGTTGGGCGATATCGATCAATTGGAATTTTTTCAAACCGTCTCCGAATCTAATATTAAGGAAGATCAAGGAGGTTCTGTGTTAGAAACTAACTATTCCGCTTTGTTAGCTGGATTAGGCGGAAGTAAAAAATATTCAACTAGTGAAGGAAGTAGAGAAAGTCAGTCATCTATTAAGACTAGAACTTTGAGTAGTAAGATTGTTGCTATAAAAATTTTAATGCAGTCCAAAATACCCCTAATCGTTGATGATTTTCATTATATATCTAGAGATTTACAAGCAAGTATAATTCGAGCTTTAAAGTAAGGTGCACCTATTATAATTATTGCGATTCCACATAAAAGGTACGACGCTATAAAAGTTGAAAAGGAAATGACTGGAAGAGTTTCTCAAATAATAGTTCCTTCTTGGGAGTCACATGAGTTGAAACAAATTCCTCAAGTTGGGTTTCCACTCTTAGATATGCGAGTAAAGGATGAAATAATTAATTCATTTATAAATGAATCTATTGGTAGCCCACATTTGATGCAAGATTTCTGTCGTTTTTACTGCCGTGAGCTTGAGCGAAATAAGGAACATAAATTGTCGGAAGTTGATATTTCATTAATCTATAAAGAAATAGCAGACCAAATCGGCAAGCCAATTTTTGAAAAACTTGCAAAAGGTCCTCGTCAACGGGCTGATAGACTTCAAAGAGATTTGAAGGATGGTTCAAAGGTGGATATTTATGGTTTGATATTGAAAGCTCTGGCATTTTTGAAGCCAGGGCTTGTAAGTTTAGAATATGAAGATTTAAGACATGGAATTCGAGAGGTTTCAACCCCTCCTACACCGCAATTACATGAAGTAGCACGGGTATTAAAACATATGTCAACGATAGCTTCAACCGATGAGAGTTCTGCACCGGTGATTGACTTTGATGAAAAAGAAAAAAAACTTCATATAAAAGATCCTTTTTTTTTCGTTTTACCTTAAATGGGGAGAAGTATAACATTGCTCAACAAAAGTATTGTTAGCCGCCGTTGGTATTAATCGGAAACTTTCTATCGGAATAATTTCTAATTCTATTCCTTAATTCTTAGTTTATTATTATTGATCACTGAAAATTTGTTCATCAGCTCATCATAATGTTCTTTGATAGCTGTCGCAACAGAAAATATTTTATATTCTGCTTCCTCAATCCTTATTAATAATACACCATGATGGGGAAGCTGTAAACGAAACACTAATTCTCCAAAATCTTTATCTTCTGTTATTAGCAATGCTTTATTCTCCAGGGCAATAGACAAAACATGAGAGTCGGTGATAGAAGGTGTTTTCTCAGCAATAGAATAAACGGTTATTCCAATTTCACTAGCCTGGTAACAACTCTAAAGTCAACGCTTTCATCCGCTACGATCTGGTAATTCATTATGCTACAGCAAGTGTTTTTTCATGTTTGGTATTTTCAGCCGCAAATAATAAGCAGGCCTGTATGTCCGCTGTTGTTATCCTGGGATAGGCTTGTATTAAATCTTCAAAAGAGTTATTGACGGCGAGTTTTTCAAGTATTAATTCAACAGGTA
Source organism: Ginsengibacter sp. (assembly GCA_039933035.1). Lineage (GTDB taxonomy): Bacteria > Bacteroidota > Bacteroidia > Chitinophagales > Chitinophagaceae > Ginsengibacter. The sequence continues at coordinate 3,759 of JBDTOV010000253.1, forward strand.
TTCTTGTGTCTTTAATAACCATTTTTCCAAACATGATAGCCGGGTCAGATGAAATATGATCTCTCCAATTCATTTAAATGATTTTCTTAAAGATACAAATTGTATCAGAATAGATCAACGAATTTCTTTCGCTCAAGGGCTGCCGGATAGAAGTGAAAGCCCACAGCAAATCACCCGCAACCAAAAATCCTACAATAAAAAACAATATCGAATAGATAATACCAGGGTGCCCGGCGTTTGATGACGCCTGCGGAAATGCTCAGCAGCAAAATTACTGGTTACATTTACACCAGGTTTTTATGGAATGTACCGATCATATTACCTGTCTGTAACTGTTAAAAAATATAGCCTGCTTATTCATAACAAAAACTATATTACAGCCATCGAGTTTTCCGTAATTGAGTTTTATAATTTCTACACTAAAATAGATTGCTATGATCAAAAATGAATTTAGTTATTTACATCGTTTGGCCCTGTTATGTTGCCTGGTAACTATTGGCAATGTAGTATATGCCCAGGATGCATTCACCCAGCCCGCTCCTTTGGATTTTAATGACCATGCAGGTTATGTCTCTCTTTTTAATGGTAAAGATCTGAAAGACTGGGATGGCAACCCAAAATTTTGGAGAGCTGAGGATGGTGCTATCGTGGGGGAATCCACTAAAGAAAATCCAAGCGGCAACAGCTATATCGTTTACCGCGGAATGAAGGCGAAGGACTTTACATTAAAATTTGAAATTAAAGTAGAAGGAGAGGGAGGTAGTGGATTACAATACAGGAGCCAGACTGGCATACCCTGGAGATCGCCAATTGCCGCAGAGGTAACTGCAAATGTTGGCCCCGTAAATTTAAACTGGATGCTGACGGGTCCCCAGGCAGATTTTTGGCCATCAGCAAAATATTGGACAGGCCAGTTTTATTCTGAAAATACTCCTATGCGCATTTTGGCATGGCGTGGCCAGGTGGTGGAGGGTTATGGGGAAAAAAGCAAACGCCTGGTGGGTAACATTGGTGACATTATGGATCTTGCCAAATACGTAAAGCTCGATACCTGGAACGAATACACTGTAATTGCCCGGGGTGGTGTTTTTATGCATGTCATTAATGGCCAGTTAATGGCGGTAATGATAGATGATGATCCCAATTCATCCAATAACCAGGCAGGATATATCGGAATTGAAATTGAAGCAATTACTAAAGTAGCCGTGCGAAATATCTGGATCAGGAAATTAGACTGAGCCCATTGGAAAGGACGCATTTCAGATTGTCACTAAAGGTTTAAGGTTGCCAACCTTGGAGGTAGGTGCTTTTAACCTGCCAACCGACTTATTGAAGGTTGGCAACCTTGCGACAATTTGGAATCCACCCATTGCAAACACTTTTCGTACAAACCTCTTCCAGGAGGATTCGTAAATTCTTTATGTGCCCGGTATTAATAAATTGATATCGGGCGATTCATTTTATCAGTGCCGTAACTTTTATTGGGAGTGCTGCCCATGGTGAATTGTACCGTGCCGCCTTTCATGATATCATCGTACATGATATACGTTTTTGTATAAGGCTTGCCATTTAATTCAACACTTTGTATATAAATATTATCAGCGCTATTATTAACGGTTTCAACCGTAAAAGTTTTATTGTTCTTCACTTTAATCGTTGCTTTATCAAACAAGGGACTTCCAAAAACATAGGCGCCATTTGCGGGAAACACTGGATAAAATCCAATAGACGATAAAATATACCATGCCGACATTTGACCGCAATCATCATTGCCGCTCATGCCTTCTTCGGTATTGTCTTTATATAAATTTTTCATGATGAATCTTGCCTTCTCAGCAGTTTTCCATTGCTCACCCGCATAGGGATATAAATAGATGGTAGCATGGCTGGGTTCATCACCATGTGCATACTGGCCAATTAAGCCGGCAATATCAGGTGGCGCATTGGGGTCGGGTTCAAGTGGAACTGTAAATAACGAATCGAGTTTGGTAGTAAACTTAGAATCACCTCCTAACAAACCAATCAGGCCTTCCACATCTTCGGGAACCAGCCATAGGTACTGCCATGCATTCCCTTCACTATAATCATTAATATAAGGCCTTGATGATTTGGCGGCGTTAAATATGGGATTCCATTTCCCATCCGCCATCTTACCACGCATAAATCCAACAGATGAATCATAATACAGTTGATAGTTATGATAACGCTTATTAAAATAATTATAATCATCCATGCGCCCGGCCTCTTTAGCCATCAAAGCGGCACTTGCGCTTGAAACAGCATATTCCAACGCTATTGCAACTGATTCGCCCACACTGTCACCTGGTATGTAATGGAATATCTTGTCATATTTTAATCCGCGTTCATCCTGGTTCATTGAATTTTTTACAGCTTCAAAAGCAAGTGCAGTATCATAGCCTTTAAAGCCTTTCAAAAAAGCTTCAGCTAAAACCTGCACGCTGCTCAGGCCGGGCATGGTATTGGTTTCGCAACCTTCCAGGTGCCATATCGGTAATTTGTTTTGTTGTTGATAAATGGCAAGAAATGATTGCATGATATCATTTTCTCTTTCAGGCTGAATGATGGTGTACAAAGGATTTAATGCACGATAGGTATCCCATAATGAAAACACGGTGTAGTTGTTGAAAGATGCGTGATGATACACTTTTTTATCAGTTCCTAAATAATCACCATTAGCATCATTATATAATGTTGGATCGATCATGGTATGATATAAAGCGGTGTAAAATATTTTCTTGTTAACAGAATCGTTTGTCTCTATTGTAATTTTTGACAATTCATCATTCCATTTTTGATCTGCTTTCTTTGCAATCTCTTCAAAATTCCATGCGGGTATTTCGGCGTTAATGTTTGCTAAAGCATTATCTGAACTTACAGGAGAAATACCCACCTTTAAATCAACATCACCGGAAAAGTTTTTGAAATTGATTAAACCTTTTACACCTTCGCCTTTGCCACTAATACCCTGCATCATTGTGGTATCGTTATAGACCGTAAAATCAGTTACCGGCTTTGATAATTTAATAGCAAAATACAAACGCTGATCATTAGCCCAGCCTTTGGAAAATCGATATCCTTTAATGGTTGTTGCATCGGTTTGCTCAATATATGTTTCTGTAGAGTGATCATTAATACCTTCTTTTAAATCAATAATAATATGCGCATCGCTGTTAGGCGGAAAATGATAACGATGATAACCCACACGCTCAGACGCAG